>NZ_JARAXF010000006.1:296352-510376 GCF_033793745.1 Streptomyces sp. ME19-01-6
GTCCAGACGGTGAACCGAGAGCAGAACCCGTTCATCCACGATGTGCTGTCCGCTTTCGTCGAAGCGACGGGTGTGCCGATCCTGTGCAACACCTCCCTGCACGACAAGGGCGAGCCGATCATCGACAGTATTTCTCAGGCCATTAATTTCTGCCTGCGGAAGGGAGTCCCGGTCGCCTATCTGAACCAGTGTCGTGTCACCTTCAAGAACGCGGACTCGTTCCCCGAGGAAAAGCCACACCCAAGGAACTCCGAGCCGTTTCAGCGGGACGAATCACAGTTGGCCGAGCTCGCCGAGCGGCTGAATCCGTCCGGGCTCGACGACCTCTACCTGCACATGTGGCTCCGTCACCCGATGTTGCGCCGCAAATTCGACCCGGCGGATCAGCGAAGTGCCCGGACTCTCAAGCGAACAGTCGACTCGTTGCTGGCGATGGACGAAGACCTTCGCAGCCACTTCTCGAGGTGGATCGACCTCTCACACAACCCACGAACGAGAGTGGCCGCAGGTGTCGAGGGTGACGCCTCTTCTCCAGCGTCACCCCCCAAGCCCTGAGCACTCAGCTGGTCAACAGCGCACCCGGGTCCACATCGGGGAAGTGGCGGCGGGCGATATGCGGAGAGGACTGGAGCCACCTGGCCAGGACGCGTCGGCCGTAGTGCTCTGTCGTGGCCGCCCCTTGTGGAGCTGTCGTGTCCTTCGTCAGGGCTTCGATGTGGGGGTTGAAAGCGAAAGCGAATGAGTACCGTTCGACGCCTGTAGGCGGGGTGATCACACGATGCACGGGGGCGGGCAGCCGGCCGCCCGTCGCCACGTGAAGTGTTTCGCCGAGGTTGACCACGAGCGCACCGGGCAGTGGTGTCACATCAACCCAGCCGTCGTGGCCGTCTTCCATCTGGAGCCCCCCGGCGTCGTCCTGCGCGATGAGGGCCAACAGACCGTGATCCCGGTGGGCGCCCAGACCATTGTCATCAAAGCCGGCGGTGCCGGCCGGGTAGTGGCTTGTCCTGAGACGGTGGTTGGGATTGCCCGCGACCAAGCCGTCGAAGAAGTCCGGGCGACCGTGGAGGGCCGTTGCGATCGCGCTCAGCAGCCGATGACTGAGTGTGGTGAGTTCGCCCAGCCAGTCGAGCATCACGGGTCGCAGCTCGGGGAGTGCGTCGGGCCACTGGTTCGGTCCGATCAGCTGTCGCCAGGGTGCCTCCGGAGCCAGTGGTTGCGGAGCCGTCTCGGGGCCTATCACGAACTGCTCACGCCGATCCGCGTCGGTAGGACCCTTGGTGTGTTCACCTCGAGACGGAACGAAGCCCCGAAAATGAGGAGAATTCAGGTCGGCGACCGACATCCGTACCTGATGGGAGAGGGCGAAAAAGCGCTTGGACACCTCGAAAGCGCGGTGAATCGTTTCGGTGGGAACGCCGTGGCCCACGAGGTAGACACAGCCTGTGTGCTGGAGCTGATCGACCAAAACGCGTGTGGATTCGGTCGATTCGGAAGCAGAGCCGGAATCCAGTGTGGACACGTCGAAGACGGGCAGGGGGAGCTCCGTGCCTCGGTGCTGTGTCACAGGTGATCCCCTTTCATGAGGTGCCGACCTTTGTGGGTCCGCTGATCATCTGCCCACCGTACCCTTGACGCTGTGACGCCGTCGGGCGTTGTCGTAGCTGGAACCGACTTGGCCCATGCTCCGCCGGAGCCCGAAACGGCAGCCGTTTCCCTTGGTTCGCATTCAGCTCGCATTCCGCTCACACCGGCGGCTCCGCCGGGGCGGGGCCCAGGGTGGTGGTGCCGGGGGCCGCGCGGTGGCCCAGGCCCCTGCGGTACGCGTCCATCGCCGCCTCGGTGCGGCCGGCCCGCCGCAGCAGATCGCCCAGCAGCCGGCACAGGTCGGCCAGGTCGCCGGCCGCGCCCGTCCGCTCCAGCAGGGACAGGGACGCGCGGTAGTGCTCCTCGGCTGTCGCCGCCTCGCCGCGCTCCTCCGCGATCAGGCCGAGCAGCCGGTGTGCCCCGCCCGCGTGCACCGCGCCGGCCTCGGCGGTGAGCCCGGACGCCGCGACACCGCCTCCCGCCTGATCGGCATCCGCCCCGCCATCCCCCGTGGACCGCTTCAGCAGCGGCAGCAGCAGCGCCTCCGCCTCCGCCGTCCGCCCGCGCCGCCGCAGCACGTCCGCCAGTTCCACCTCCACCTGCACCACGTACAGCGCGGCCCGCTTGGACGCCAGCATGTCCCGCGCGATGCACAGTTCGCGCTCCGCCCGCTCCAGGTTGCCGTCCTGCGCGTGGACGTAGCCGCGCATCCAGTGGCAGTGGGCCAGGTCGGTGTGGATGCGCAACTGTTCGTACAGCTCCTGCGCCTTGGCCAGCGAGGCGTCGGCCTCGGCGGTGCGGCCCTCGGCGATGAGCGTGCGGGCCACGCCGCGGTGGAGCCGGGCGATCAGCCCCGGGTCGTCCACGCTGGGGGCCAGCGCGAGCGCCAACTCGGCGGAGCGTGCGGCGCGGCCGTGCGCCCCCATGTCCATGTACGGGGCGATCGATGCGGTGTAGAGCAGCAGCAGGGCGTTCGGATCGTGCAGGCCCGAGGCGTTGAGCTCGTCGATGGCGCTCTCCAGGAGGTAGCAGGAGTAGCGCAGCTCGCCCGAGAGGAAATGGGCCACGGCGCGGCCGCGGATCGCCGGGACCCGCCGGGGCAGCGGCTCGTCGGCCAGGAGCTCTTCGGCCGCCTCGTAGTGGGCGCGCGCCGCGGCCAGTTCGCCGACCTCCTGCGCGCAGTCGCCGAGCCCCACCAGGGCGGTGGCCCGCTCGTCCCGGAAGCCGAGCCGCTCCGCCTCGGCCATCAGCTCCTCGAACAGCGCGGCCGCGTCCTTCGCGTCGCCCGCGGCCAGCTCCCTGCGGGCGTCGGTGAGCCCGGCCCGCAGCCGGATCGCGTCGTGCGGGTCGCGGCCCGTGGTCAGCTCCTCGTAGCTGATGCCGAGGCGCTCGGCGAGGTGGCGCAGCGCGGCTTCGGAGGGGCGTGCCTTCCCGGACTCCAGCGTGGAGACATACGCGGCGGTGTAGGCGGGCTCGGCCAGCTGCCGCTGGGTGAGTCCGCGTTCCGTACGCAGCCGGAGTACCCGGCGCCCGATCTCCGCGGCTCCGTCGGCCGTTCGTACGTCCCCGGCGTTTCTCTCGCCCACCGTGCCCTCTTCTCCTCGGCCGCAACTCAAGCGCCGAGTTAAGTCCATTTACGCGAGGATTGAAACATGTCGAGGTGATGGATCAGGGGGGCCGGCCGAGCGGGAGGCGGCGACCGTCCGTCGGTCAGGACCCCTCTTCGCCGATCACCACTTCGACGTACCGCTCGACCATACGGCTCCCGGCCGGGAGCGGTCCGCGGCATGCCCCGAAACACATGGTGAGACGCCGTCTGAGACACTGTGGCCGGTGTTCACGGGACGTCGGTGACTACTGACAACTGCTGACGATTACTGGCGACTTCCCTAATTCCCATTGCCGAATCGCGCTCCGAGCCCCTAGGTTGAGCGGCGACTTAATCCTGCTTAACTGGCTGCTTACGAAGTTGAGTTCGGGGGGTATTGACCGTGCGCAGACGTCTGCCCAGACGTTTCTCCATACGCACCGCAGCCGTCGCCGGCGGTTTCGTCCTGACGGCGGCCCTGGCCGCCACGGCGTCGGCCACCCCCGAGCCGCCGCCGCCCCCCGCCCGCACCGCGGCGGCCGACGGCGCCGACCTCACCCACGAGGTCGAGTACTTCACCCGCCCCGGCGGCCACCCCCGCCACACCGAGGTCCCGGCCGCCACCCCCGACCGCATCGCCCGCGCGGACCGTGCCCTGTCCGCCTCCGAGACCGCCGCCGACGGCGACGTCAGCTCGGTCATCCAGACCGGCCCGGTGGCCGACAAGCTCGACGTCGTCTTCATCGGCGACGGCTACACCGCCGCCCAGCAGGGCGACTTCCACACCGACCTGCGGTCCAAGTGGGAGCAGATGTCCGCCGTCGAGCCGTACGCCTCCTACAGGGAGCTGTTCAACGTCTGGTCGGTGGACGCGGTCTCCAACCAGTCCGGCGTCTCCGGGGACCCGGGCAAGGACGTCGTCAAGGACACCGCGCTGAAGTCGTACTTCTGGTGCGACGACATCGAGCGGCTGCTGTGCGTCGACACCGACAAGGTCGAGTCGTACGCCGCCAAGGCCCCGGACGCCGACCTGGTCGTCGTGCTCTCCAACTCCACCAAGTACGGCGGCGCGGGCTACACCCTCACCTCCCAGGTCGGCTACGACGGCATCGCCACCGCCTCCTCCGACCACGCCGACTCCGACCAGGTGGCCGTCCACGAGACCGGCCACTCCCTCGGCAAGCTGGCCGACGAGTACTTCTACGCCGACTACGGCACCTACACCGGCGCCGAGCCCGGCGAGTCCAACGCCACCAAGCTGACCGCCGCCCAGCTGACCGCGCAGCAGAAGAAGTGGTACCGCTGGATCGGCCAGACCTCGCCCGACGGCGGCACGGTCGGGGCGTACGAGGGTGGACGCTACTACCCCAAGGGCATCAACCGCCCCACCGAGAACTCGATCATGCGCACCCTCGGCCGAGAGTTCAGCCTCCCCGGCCGCGAGGCGATGATCGCGGGCTTCTACCAGCACGCCAGCGCGATCGCCAGCACCACCGGCACGGACACCGCCGTCAAGCGCGACGCGACCATCAAGGTCACCTTCCCGGCCTCCGCGTCCGTCACATGGTCCGTGGACGGCACCGAGGTCACCGCCGCGCGCGGCAAGAGCTCGGTCACCCCGGCCTCCCTCGGCATCACCTCCGACGGCCGCACGCACACCGTGACCGCCAAGGCCACGGACAACACCAAGGCGGTCAAGGACCCCGCCCTGCGCAAACTGCTGACCGACTCCCGCACCTGGAAGGTCACCACCTAGCCGCTCAGCGCCGCCACCCCCCAAGCTGCCGCCCCGTGGACCCCCGCCGCGGGGCGGCTTCTATTCCGCTTTTCCGCGCTTCCGCCCGGTCAGCGCGCGTAGGGCCGCAGCGGCGGCTCCTCGCGAACCCACGGCCGGCCGTGGAGCAGCAGGTCGAGCGGGAGGCTCAGCAGGCTCGGCAGGGTCTCGACGGCCACCGGGGTTTCCAGGGGCGGACCGGGATCGGTGTCCGCCTGTGCGGACGGGGGGGGGACAGAGCCAGCGTCAGCAGGGCCGCCGCGAGGCCGGCGGCCCAGGTGCGTAATCGCATGGGAACCTCCGCGGGGGAGCGTGTGAAAGGGCCTCCTATCGTGCGCAGACGTCACAAGGGCGTCAATATCCGTCCCTAACACCCCCACATCCGTATGTAACCCCCCACCCGTCAGGGGGTGTCCGCCGACAGCCCGCCCAGCAGCTCCCGTGCCTGCCCGGCGAACTCCCCGCTTCCGGTCGCGGCGGCTCGTTCCAGGAGCTCGCCCGCGCGCCCACGGTCGCCGTCCTCGGCGGCCATCTCACCGAGCCTGAAGGCGCCCTCGGCCACCAGCTCGGGCTCGTGGGTGGCCTTCAGCAGCCGCTCGTACCAGGTGCGGGCGCCGTCGCGGTCGCCCAGCCAGTAGTGCAGCTCGCCGAGATGGCCGGTGGCCAGCGGCCGGTGGATGCTGTCGGCCTTGAACGCCATCTGGTACCACTTCAGCGCGCCGGGCAGGTCGCGGCGGCCCTTGGCGATGCGGCCGAGCAGCATGGTGGCGTAGCCCTTCGTGCGGAGATCGCTCCCGGCCAGCTCCACCGCGCGCAGCAGGTACGTCTCGGCGGTCTCCGCGTCCCCCAGGTTGAGAGCCGTCCAGCCGAGGCCGAGGGTCGCCCAGGCGGGCCCCTTCACCTCGAGATCGAGGGCCTGCTGGTAGGCGGCGCGGGCCTCCTCGTTGTCGCCGTCGCCGCCGCGCGTGCGCAGCATGTCGCCGAGGCGCAGCACCATCTCGGCCAGGGTCTTCCGGTTCTCCTTCTGGTCGAGCTCACGCCCGGCGGCGATGCGGTGGGCCGTCCGGGCGGCCTCCACGGCGCCGTCGAAGTCCTCCAGGGTGACCAGCACCGAGGCGAGGGAGTAGGAGGCGTGCATGGCGTTGGTCGCCCCGCCGGTCTCGATCGACCGCCGGTACGCCTCGGCGGCGCCGGGCAGGCCGTCCCGCCTCTCCCGCAGGAGATCGGCCTTCTTCCGGTACACCCTGGCGAGGGCCGCGGGGTCCTCTTCGCGCTCGATCAGCTGGTCGTACAGGAAGAGGGTGTCGCCATCGTTCAGGGCGTCGTCGGCGAGCTTGCGCAGTTCTTCGACCGTCGGGTTCGCCTCTTGCGGGGGTCCGACGGGCGCCCCGGCGCGGTAGATCCGGAACTCGCCCCCGTACCCCTGGGATCCGGTGATCACCGAGACCGCGAGCATGCTGCCGTCCGGCGACCAGCCCAGGGCGGGGAGGATGTCGCCGTCTTCTGTCCGGCAGCGCATGAGCAGCGCGCCGTCGGAGACCCGCCACAGGTCGATCCGCTCGTCCGCCTCGGTCTCGTCGGCGGACGGGCCCTTCCCGCCGCCGGTCACCAGGTAGGCCCCGTCCGGCCGGACGATCGCGTCGGACCGGATTCCGGCGAGCGTGGTGAGGACGCGTCCGGTCTCCGGATCCAGGATGTGCACATCGCCCCCCTGGCCGACGAACATCCGGGTCTCGTCGCCGGTGAAGGAGACGCTTCCGGCCCGCGCCTTCCCCCTCGGAAGGTGCAGTCGGCGGGGCGATGCGCCGGACGAGCACAGCACGTCGACCCAGGCGCCGTAACCGGTGAAGCCGCCGTAGCCGCCATCGGCGCGGTAGCGGCCGAAGCCGGTGTCGGCCCGGTAGCGGCCGGTGCGCGAGCGGGCTTCCCGCGGCTGCGGGGGGACATCCACCTCGGCGCCGCTGTCGACGTCGTAGGCGCGGGTCGCGGCGGCGGCGTCCTCCGCCCCGCCGCCCCATCTGACGCGCTTGGTGATCTGGTGGGTGCCGGGCACCCACTGGATGTCCTGGCCCCACAGGGAGCTGTACGGGACGCGGACGTGCTCGCTCCAGTCGTCGGTGCGGAACACCACCAGCTCGCACGCCTGGCTGGTGACCGCGAGATACCGTCCGTCGTCCGAGAAGGCCAGGTCGCTGGGGGTGCTGTCGTCGTCTCCCTCACCCGGGAACGGGTCGAGCGTCACCGCGGGGCGCCGCAGGTCCAGCACCGTGGGGGCGTCCTCCTCCAGCACCTGGTCGGCCGTGATCGCGTAGAAGGTGGTCGCCCAGCCATGGCCGGGGCTCAGCGACCCCAGCCAGCGCGGGTCGGTGACCTCGACGTCGTAGTCGGCCTGCACGAGCAGATCCTCGTGCTTCCAGCGGCCGTCACGCTCGTAGTAGAAGTCGTGAAGGCGCTGCCAATCGGCCTCGGCCACGGGGTGGTTGCGGGTGGCGATCCGCTCGATCCGCCGGACGTACCGATGGGTGTGGGCGGCGACCCACTCGGGATCGAGCACCTGGTCGACGCCGACCATTCGCAGCGGGTGGAGCGAGCTGATCGGCAGGTGGTGCGTCGCCTCCCACAGCAGCGTGAAGAAGAAGCTCGGATCGTCGGGCAGCGAGGCGTGGGTCCGGCTTTCCGTGTCGTAGTACACGACGAAGACGCGGAACCGGACGCGCGACTCGTCGGGCGCGACGTCGAGGACGCGGATGCCGTACAGATCGGTGGCCATCGGACCTTCCACAGCAGGGGACTTGGGGAGTCCGGTCCATGGTCACAGACGGGTCCGACAGCCCGCCCGGCACCTTCGGAGTCGCCCCCGCTAAGGCCGCCGCAGCAGTCCCCGCTCCAGGGCCACCACCACCGCGCGCGTCCGGTCGTTCACGTCGAGCTTGGCGAACAGGCGCAGGAGATGGGTCTTGACCGTGGCCTCCGTGATGACGAGGCGTTTGCCGATCTCGGCGTTGGTCAGGCCGTCGGCCACGGCGCCCAGAACGTCGGTCTCGCGCGCTGTCAGCGGGTCCTGGGCCGGGCGGCGCATGCGCGCGAACAGCTTCTCGGCCACCCGGGGCGCGAGGACGGTCTCGCCGCGTGCCGCCGAGCGGATCGCGTCGGCGAGCTGTTCGCGGGTGGTGTCCTTGAGGAGATAGCCGATGGCGCCGGCCTCCACTCCGCGCTCGATGTCCCGGTCGGTGTCGTACGTCGTCAGGATCAGGACCCGGGTGCGCGGGTGTCGGACGACGATTTCGGCGGTCGCCCCCACGCCGTCGAGCACCGGCATCCGCAGGTCGATGAGCGCGACATCGGGGGCGTACCGCTCGACGAGTTCGAGCGCCGCCCTGCCGTCCCCCGCCTCACCGACGATCTCGATGCCGTCCTCGCCGGCGAGCAGGGCGACCACGCCCGCCCGCATCACGGTGTGGTCGTCCACCACGATCACCCGGACTCGTTCGCTGGTCATCCCGTACCCTCGCGCATCTCGTCGCTGCCCCCGCTGTCGCCGTCGCCGTCCTTGGGCATCTCCACAGGTATCACCGCCAGGACCCGCGTGCCGTCGCCGACCGAGCTGGTGACCGTCAGCCGGCCGCCCAGCTCCGCCAGGCGCTTACGCATCCCGACCAGTCCGAACCCCGCCGACTCCTTTGGGACGAAACCGGAGCCGTCGTCGGTGACCTCCAGCTCCACCCCGTACGGCCGGCGGGTCAGCATTACCCCGACCGTGGACGCCTGTGCGTGTTTACGGACGTTGGCCAGGGACTCCTGGGTACAGCGCAGCAGCGCGATCCGGGTCTGCTGGTCGCATGCGACGTCCGCCAGGTCGGCGGCCACCGTGAGCCCCGTGTCCTCCGCGAAGCGGTCGAGGATGCGGCCAAGTGTCCGCGCCACGGAGCCGGCCGCCGCACCGTCCCGCTGCTGTGCCGAGCCCACCAGCTCCCGCGCCTCGGTCAGGTTCTCGCGCGCCGTCGACTCGATCGAGCGCAGCTGCTGGGCGCTGCGCGCCGGATCGGAGGCGAGACCGGCCCGGGCCGCCTCCGCCAGCACGACGATCGACGCGAACCCCTGCGCGAGGGTGTCGTGGATGTCCCGCGCCATCCGCTCCCGTTCGTCCACCGCCCCCTGCCGCTGGTGCGCCTCGGACAGCTCCGCCTGGGTCCGCTCCAACTCGACGATCAGCCGGGCCCGTTCGGTGCTCTGCGCGACCACCGAGTGGGCCCACAGGCCGATCAGGACCCCCACGGCCACGACGATCAGGGTGGACACCAGCGTCTCGCTGAAGAACTCCAGCGACCAGCCCTGCCGGGGCCAGGTCCCCGCCAGCGTCGCGGCGGTCGCCAGCCCCAGGAACCCCATGGAGGCCCTGGGGGTCCGCCCGAACATCCAGTAGTGCGGCAGCGTCACCATGAACAGCGCCGCATAGCTGCCGCGCAGATACGCGATCCCGCCGAGCGCGAGCACCAGCACGGACAGATAGACATGCGGCCGTACGACGGGATTGCCGGGGAAGCGGTCGAGCAGCGCGTAGCACAGCGCCACGCAGCCCAGCAGCGCGAGCGCCCCGTACCTGCTCCCGCCGGGCCGGTCCATCGCGGCGAGCCCGATGGCCATCGCGGCGAACAGCACCCAGCACACCGCGTTCCAGCGGCGCAGCGACGCGGCCCAGAAGACGTCGGCGGAGGGCCCGGCAAGAGCAGTCATACCGATCAACGTACGTCGACCACCGGCTGTCCATGGGCCGCACGGTCCGGCACGGCCGCGGCCGCTCGCCCCGGCCGCGACGGCCACCAGGTCGACTCGCCGAGCAGGAGCAGGGCCGAGGGCAGGATCATGATCCGCACGACGAAGGCGTCGAGCAGCACGGCCGCCGCCAGCACGAAACCGATCTGCTTCATCTCGATGATGTGCAGGAAGACGAAGCTCACGAAGACCGTCGTCATCACGACCGCGGCGCTGGTGACCACGCTCGCCGAGGTGCGGAGCCCGTCGAGGACCGCCTGCTGCGTGGGGACCCCGGCGAGCGCGGCCTCCCTGATCCGGCTGACCACGAACACCTGGTAGTCCATGGAAAGTCCGAAGAGGATCACGAAGAGGAAGAGCGGGACCCGCGACCCGATCGAGCCGGTGGAGTGGAAGTCCAGCAGCCCCTCGGCCCAGGTGCCCTGGAAGACGAGGACGAGCAGCCCGAGCGCGGCCGCGGCCGACAGCAGGTTCAGTACGACACCGATCAGGCCGAGCACCACGGAACGGAAGGCGTACACGGTCATCGCGAACGTCACCAGCAGCAACGCGCCGATCACCAGCGGCAGTTTGCCGTTCTGATGGGCGGGATAGTCGGCGTAGCGGGCGACGTCACCGCTGACGCCGTACTCCGCGCCCTCGATCCGGCCGACGGTGGCGGGCAGGTAGTCGTGGCGCAGGTGGTCGAGGGAGTCGTAGGCCTGAGGGGAGTTGCCGAGATACGGCACCTTCAGCCGCAGGACGCTGACCCGGTGGTCGGCCGACGTCCTGATCAGCGAGCCGTCGGCGAACAGCGGATCGCGGTCGGCCAGTCCGGCGAGCCTGCGCAGCGCCCCGGTGACCTCCTGGGTGCGCGAGGCGTCGGCGCGTACGACCACGTCGTGCGTGACCCTCTGCTCGGGAAACGCCTCGTTGAGGCGGTCGTACACCCGCATCGCGGGGATCTCGCGGGAGTGGGTGTCCCGGCTCATCTCCGTGATCTTCAGCCCCGTCAGCGGAAGGACGAGGGCGAGCAGGGCGAGCACCGAGACACAGAGCGTGGCGAGGGGGTGCCGGGCGGCGGGCCGCAGCAGCGCCGCCCAGATCCGGCCGCCGCCCTCGCCGCGCGTCCGCCGGGCCGGCTTGCCGCGCTCCGCCCGGCGCCGCGCCCTGCGTTCCGCCCGCTTCCCGAGCACGACCAGCAGCGCGGGCAGCGCCGTCAGGGAGCTGGCCACGGCGACCAGGACGACCACGATGGTGCCGGTGGCCAGCGAGGAGAAGATCACGTCGGAGGCCAGATACAGCGTCGCGGTGGAGGCGACGACCGCCATCCCCGACACCACGACCGCACGGCCCGAGGTGGCCGCCGCCAGCTCCACCAGCGCCTCGGTGCTCAACCGGCCGCCGCCGCGGGCCCGCTCCTCGCGCTCCCGCTTGAGATGGAAGAGCGTGTAGTCGACGCCGACCGCGAGGCCGATCATCAGGATGACGTTCGTGCCGACCCCGGCGTCGGGGGACAGGTGCGAGGCCACCATCGACAGGCCGATCGCCGCCGCGATCGACGACAGGGCGAGCAGCAGCGGCACCGCGGCCATGACGACCGAACCGAAGACGATCAGCAGCGTGATCAGCGTGACCGGAAGCGTGATCGCCTCGGACAGCGCCAGGTCATCGCTGCGCTGCTGGTCGACCCCCTTGCTGACGGAGGGGGAGCCGGTCTCCTCGAGCAGCAGCCGCGGGCGGGACTTCTGGACGGCCGCGGTCTGCGCGACCAGCGCGTCGACCTTGTCCTTCGCGTCCCGCTCCTCGCCCTTCAGGGACACCTCGACCATGAGGATCCGGCCGTCGCCGGACCACAGCGGCCTGGCTACGCCCGCGACCTCGGGCAGTTGCTTCATCCGCGCCGTGAGGTCCCGCGCGGCCGCTTCGGCGGTTTGCTTGTCGGCCTGCTTGTCGAAGGCGCCGGAACGGGCGGAGATCAGCACCTGCTCGGTGGAGCGGCGCTCCAGATGCCCCTCGGCCGCCATGGCCTCGGCCCGGCCCGCCTCGCCGACGCGGTAGTCCGCGGTCTTGGCGCTGTTGGTGCCGACGGCTCCGCCGACGACCAGGCACAACGCCACGAACACCAGCCATCCGACGATCGCCCGCCAGGGGTGCCGCGCGCTCCAGCGTGCCACGCGCACAGTGAGTGAGTTCATGCCCGAAAGCCTTGCTGAGCAGGGCGTTTGGCGGACAGAGGCGTCAGGTTGAACCTGCCGTCCGCCGATCGGTGGACCCGGAGGAGGGGGTTATCCCCCGCACGCCCATCACGCATCCCTCAAGGCCCGGCTGCCGTGGCCTCCTGCCGTGACCCACCACCCGGCGCACGCCCCCGCACCCCGGCGCCCGTCCCGCGGCAGCGTCAGTGTCGCGCCCGCCGTCAGCACGAGCCCGGCCGCCGCGAAACGGCGCCGGTTCAGGCGTCACTCGAAGGTGTCCAGATAAGGAGATGCTGGGCCGCTACTCCTTCCGGCTCCCCGACCTGCCCGGCGGTATGAGGCCCCTGCGTGACCCGGACGCGGCCGATGAGTAGACCAGGAGGAAGGAGATAGCCGCCGACCCCGGCCGTTGTCTGGCGGCACACGGCCGCCGGACAAGGTCGCCCACCGCCGAAATCAGACGCCTTCGCGCAGGTACAGGTCGCGCAGCAGGCCGATCTCGCCGCCGTGATGCGCGACCTCGACCAGAGCGTGCAGCGCGAGCTTCAGATAGGTCTCATCGGCCCAACCGCCGGGGCCCAGGCCGATCGGCGCCAACAGGCGCTTGTCGCCGAGGGCTGCGATACGGGAGATGAAGTGCTCCCAGTCCTCGGCGAGCGCCTGGACGCCCTCTTTCGCGGTGCCCGGCCACTCGTGGCGGTCGCCGAACTCGGGGACGTCCTCGAAGAAGTGGATCACATAGCCGCGCAGGCAGAGGCTGCCGATGTGCCAGATGCGCCAGGCGATCGTCGTGAGGGGGTCCGGCGCCTCCGGACTCGATTCCGGAACGAGCGTGGCGACGCGGAAGACGCCGTCGTCGCCGGGGCGGATGCTGATGCAGTCGCTGACCGGCTCCCAGTGGTACTCGGCGTCGGTCAGGCCCTCAAGGCGCTCGAACAGCCGGGATCGCGTGCGTTCGAAGGCCGCGAGAATGTCCCGCGTGGCGGGGTCGGGCACGATCATGTCAGCCATGTCAACTCCAGGGCTCGGTGGTTTCGGGTCGGTCGGGATGATCAGGATCGAAGGGTCGGCCGGCTCGGTCACGTGCCCCCGCCTCGGCGTGTGTCGCCGGGCGCGAGCAGGCTGGTGAGTTCGGCGATGGCGTCCGGCGACGGCTTGCAGTAGCGGCGCGGGTTCTCCGGCTTGCGGTGCCGGGACTTGGCCATCAGCATCAGCAGCGACGCGCCGGCCTCGCCCCGGTGTGTCAGCGCGGAGTGGCGGTATTCGTGCAGGTCCCAGCCCATGCCCGGGCCCTGTGTGGCGGCGTGGATGTCCAGCAGGGCGCGGGCCTGGCCGTAGGACAGGCGCGCCGCCCCGGTGTCTGGGCACACGTCCCGAGGGCCAATGACCTTCCCCTGCCCCGCCCTCCGTCCTCGCGGACGCGCTCGGCGTCAGCGCCACCACCGCGGATGCGCTACGCGGAGCGAGCGGGCACCGACTACCTCGCCTACTCGTCGATCGTGAAGCGGTAGACCGTGGACTGTCGGGTCTGGAAACCGAGACGCTCATACAGCCGGTTCGCCGCAGCACGGTCCGGTCGGGAGGTGAGATCAACGGTCCGGGCGCCCGCTTCCTGGGCGAGCCGCAGGGCCTCCCGAGTGAGAAGGCCCGCGACCCCTTGGCCTCGCGCCACGCTGTCAACGACCACATCTTCGATGCGGGCCCGCAAGCCGGACGGCAAGGGCAACAACACCAGCGTCAGGGTGCCAATGATCGCGTCAGGCTTCCGTGCAACGAGCACTGTGTTGGCATCACAGGTCACCATCCGGTCGATCGCTTCGTAGTCGAGGGGCTTGGCGGTCGAAGACAACTGCGGAAGCAACCTGTCGAAAGCGTCGACGAGTTCCTGACTCGCCTCCCGAATGATCTCTACACCGACGTCCATGCCAGGAGCCTATCCGTCGACCGACCCTGCACGGTCACTCCGACAGCACGGGTCGTTACCGCCCACTCACCCCCACTGAATAGCCGTCCTTACCACCATGACTTCAAGATCGCCCCGCGCCCGACGTCCCGTCAGGAGCCCACAGGGCCGACAGATGCTGAGCGCCGGTTTTCGTTCGGGTCTCGTGGCGGCCCGTGCAGGGGGCTGACCTGGGGCTCCGCCGCCGACTCGCATAGGATGCGGTTTTCTCGCATCTGATGCGAGTCACGGAGAGTGGTGAAGCGGTAAGGTTCAACGGTTGTCCGCGCTCCGAGAGTCCACCAGTAACCAGTACCGAGGACCTCTTCGAGCTGTGCGCTTCAGTCCGAAACCGAACGAAGCGGGGGCTGAAGATCCGCGAGCCAGGGATGTTCCGGATGTGCGCGGGTGAGTAGCTCGGCCAAGGTCTCGCGCTGAGCCGAGGTCATATGCGGGACGGTCGCGTCGAAGTCTGCTTGATCCTTCCGGCGTGCGTGCTTGGCCTTGAACAGCAGGACCAGTTCGGGCGCCAGATACGGGATGCCGTCCTGGGTGTGGTGGATGATGTCGCTGTAGGGAAACCGGATCCTCTCATCGCGTCGGCAGATCCAGGTGTCGCCGTCGTGCGGTTCGCGGAACACGTCGAGCAGGTAGTTGCCGGTGGCCGGATCGCGCAGCCATGTCTGATGTACTGCGGCCAGCACCTCCGGTGTGACGTCCTCCCAGATCCGGCCGCTGCCTGCTGCGTCGAAGACGTATCCGGGGAAGCGGTTGCGGACCTCGGGAAAGCTTGCGGCCGGAATCGCGATCTCGATGTCTCCATGCGCGCGCGTCTGCCTGCCGCGGAACAACTCCAGCGCCCAGCCCGCGGCCACGTACCAGGGAGTGCTGATCCCGGCCAACTGCTGTGCGACCTCACTCGGGGTCCAACAGGATGACCACCTGGCGTGGAGGGCTTCGATCTCCTCAGGTGACAGCTCGATGCCGCCGCTGGGCAGTTGCTCGCTCACCGCAGGAATCTATCAGCGGACTCGAAGGCCCTGACTTTGGTCAATGAAGGAGATCGGCGGGACCTGAAGCCGCACGCCGCTGGCGATCACATGAGGTCACCAGCCGGCTGGGCTACTCCGAGAACTGGCGACAGTTGATGACGAGAGCCCACCATCAGTCGTCGAAGTCGGTGGAGCGGGTGAGCTTCTCCCAGGAGCCGAGTTCGGTGCGGGCACGGTCGAGGTGCGCGGTGATCGCGTCGGCGGCGTCGTTGCCGAGCGGCAGACGCAGCGGCGGCTCGTCGGCGTCCAGAGCGGTGAGGATGGCGGCCGCGGCCTTGGCCGGGTCCCCGGGTTCCTGGCCGATTCCGTCCGGCAGCCCGGAAAGGACGGGGCCCACGGTGTCCTGATAGGCGTCCAGGGCAGCCGCGGAGGGCCGCAGTGCCGCGGTGCCGGCGAAGCCGGTACGGAACGCGCCGGGCTCGACGATCAGCACCCGGATGCCGTGCGGGGCGACCTCGGCGGCCAATGCCTCCGAGAGCCCCTCCAGGGCGAATTTGGTGGCGCAGCAGGCGCCGCCTTTGGCGAAGGCGAACCGCCCACCCATGCTGGTCAGCTGCACGATGGCGCCCGAGCCCCGGCGGCGCATATGCGGCAGCGCGGCCCGGGTGAGCGCGGCCGGGCCGAAGAAGTGCAGGTCCATCAGGCCCCGCAGCTCCGCGTCGGTGGTCTCCTCGACCGCCCCCACCATGCCCCGTCCGGCGTTGTTGACCAGGATGTCGATCCGGCCGTGCCGGGCCGCCACGCCGTCGACCGCGCCTTGGACGCCCGCGATGTCGGTGACGTCCAGCGGTAGGGCCTCGACCTGGTCCGGGTGCGCGGCGACCAGGTCGTCGAGCAGCGCGGTACGGCGGGCGGCGGCGACCACGATGTCCCCTGCGGCCACCGCCGCTTCGGTGATCGCCCGGCCGAACCCGCTGCTCGCCCCGGTGACCAGCCATACCTTGTTCATGATCTTCTCCCTGTGTCGGGTGATCCGCTGTTCTCGGCGATCCATGCGTGCACCACCTTGCGAGGCACACCGTTTGCACGTCCAAGACCTGCTGTGATAGCCGATGGTTATGGACGTTCACGGACGGGACCTGAGGTACTTCGCCGCAGTGGCCGAGGAGCTGCACTTCACGCGCGCAGCCGAGCGGCTGTACGTCTCGCAGCCCGCGCTGAGCAAGCAGATCAGGACGCTGGAGAAACAGGTGGGGGCCGAGCTGTTCGAGCGCGACCGGCGCGAAGTGCGCCTGAGCGCGGTCGGTGCGGCGCTGCTGCCGCATGCTCAGCGCATGCTCGCCGAGTGGGAGGCGGCCCAGGAGACAGCCGCCCGGATCGTGGCCGACCAGGCGGCCGTCCTCGTCGTGGGGATGAGCACCAGCCCGGGGCGCGGCGGCGTGCTGCCGGCGATCCGCTCCCGCTTCACCGCCGCGCGCCCTGACGTCCGCCTCAGACTTCGCCAGGTCCCCTGGGACGACGCGACCGCCGGGCTCGCCGACGGCACGTGCGACGCGGCGTTCGTCTGGCTACCGCTGCCCGATCCGGACCGCTACCGGTGGGTGGTGGTCGCCGAGGAACCCCGCCTGGTCGCCATGGCCGATACTCACCCGCTCGCCGACAGGGAGATCATCGACTTCACCGACCTGCTGGACGAGCCGTTCCTCGCTCTGCCCGACAGCGCGGGGCCCCTCCGGGACTACTGGCTCGCCACCGACGACCGCGGCGGGAAGCCGGCACTCATCGGCGCGGAGGTGGCGAGCACCGAGGAGACGTACGAGGCGCTCGTCGCGGGTCTCGGAGTGGTCCTGCTGGCGGCCGGGAACGCCCCGCTGATCACCCTTGGCGGAGTCGTCACCCGTGCGGTGAGGGGCATCTCGCCCAGCCGCTTCGCCCTGGCCTGGCGCGCCGACGACCGCCGCCCGCTGGTGCGGGAGTACGCGCGCGCGTGTGAGCTGGCGACCGGGACAACGGGCTGAGGCGGGGCACAGCCGCGAGAAGCGCGCCACATCTATGCCGCCAACTCCCGCTCCAGCGGCGTACGGAACCGGGGCGTGACCCTGACCTCCCCCAGCCATCCGCTCAGCCGCGCCGCCTCCGCCGCCACGGCGGCCGTCGCCTCCCGGCCCACGTCGCTCAGCGCGCGCCAGACCACCTCGCCGTTCGCCCGCTGGGCCCAGCCGCCCACGACGCGGCCGTTCCACCACACCGTGGGGCCGATGTTGCCGCTGCCGTCGAAGAGCGGCTTCACATGGTCGGGGTCGAGGTACCAGCCGCGGGCCTGCCAGCCCATGGCCGTCGGGTCGAGGCCGGGCAGCAGCGCGGCCCAGGGCTCGTCGTCCGCCACCGGCTCGCCGTCCCCGGCCACATCCCCCGCCACCACGTACCCCGGCCCCTCCGCCAGCGCCACGCCCTGCGCGCCGATGTCGGCCAGCGCCCGGCGGGTGTCGGTCACCGTCCAGCCCGTCCACCACTTCAGGTCGGCCTCGGTCGCGGGCCCGTACGCCGCCAGCCAGCGGCGGGCCAGCTCGGCCTTCGCCTCGCGGACGGGGAGTTCGGGGAGCGGCGGGGCGAGGGCCCAGGGATAGAGGCTGCTGGTCCAGGAGCCGCGCGGGCGGCAGCGGCGCAGATGGCCGTCGGAGGCGAGCAGGCGGAGCAGCCGGCTGCCGACCGTCTGCCGGGCCGCGTACGGCTTGCCGGGCGACATCACGATGCGCTCGCGCAGCGCGGGCACGTCCTCGGCCACCTCGGCGGTCGTCGCCTCGCCCCGCTCGGCCACCGCCGCCAGCACCGCCTTCTCCGCCTCGGCCAGCCGCGCCTCGTCCCAGTGGTCCTCGGCGCGCTCCCGCAGATGCTTCAACAGCGTGGCCCGCTCCTTGGCGGCGATGGCCCGCGCGGTCGACGAGCCGACGACCGGCGCGAGCTCCGTCGTCACGGCGAAGATCGTGCGCCGCATGCTCAACAGCTTGACCAGCGAGACATCCTCGTACAGCGCCCGCTCCACCTCCCCGGCCCCCGGCTCCCGCAGCCGCGCGCACGCGGACAGATAGACGGTGGCCGGATCGGTCGCGTGCAGCCCGACGACCGCGTCCGCCACGGCTTCGACGGAGGCCGCCCGCCCGGACGGCGCCAGCAGATGCCGCCGTCCGAGGCGGGCGCGGCGCTGGGCGGGGGTGATACGGGGGAGGGAGTCGCTCATGGAGGCGACCGTAGGAGCCATACCTGTCATCTTCTGGCAGGTACGGCCGTACGGCGTCGCCGGGCACGGTTCCCATCACGGGATTGTGTGACTGGCGTCGAGCCTCTCAGGCAATCCATGCTCGAAGACGTTCGCTGAGCACGACGTCATGCGGCAGCCGCTCCAGCTCTTGCGCGTCCACGGCCACACCCTGCTGCCCGAGGATGCTGGCCAGGGCGCCCCAGTGGTCGGCCGCCATCTGCTCATCTGTCTTGCCGTCGAACGGCTCGTCCGGCCCGACCACCATCCGGGCCGTCCTCTCGACGTCCTCGACCGAGATCCGCGCCCGGATATCCGCTGGGCCTGAGGAGCTCCAGCCGCGATCGTTGAGCAACACCAAACTGCGGCCGTCCGCAAGTACGGCCTCAAGCCGTGCCGACACCGACATCTGACGAGCGCTCGTAGCACCGACGTCCAGATCGGCGTGCGTGATCAAGCGGGTCACAACAGTCATGCCACCCTCCTGGAATCTCGGACCCTACTGCAATGATCACTGAACCAAGATCCACGTGTACCCCCTTGCAGCACTTGCTCGTTGGACCGGCTGCGGACTCCCGTGAGCGTTACGGCACCGCGAACTCAGCCCAGACCACCTTCCCTCGCAACGGCCTGGTGTGATGCCCCCAGTCCTTGCTGAGCGCCGCCACGATCACCAATCCCCGCCCTCGCTCCTGGCTCTCGGGCACGGGCCCGTCGGGCCAGACCGGCGGCCGACGGTCCGGGTCGTCGACTTCCAGCCGCAGCCGCTGTGCGCTGCGCAGCGTGGTCAGGGCGATCACGCCATGGGCCTGCCCGGCGTGCCGCACCGCATTCGTCACGAGCTCGCTGGCCACTACCTCGACGCATTCGGCCAGCTCGTCGTCCACGCGCCAGGTGTCCAGGACGTCGCGGACGTGGCGTCGGGCGTTGCCCGCTGCCTTGGGCGCGTGGGGGAGGAGCATGCGGCTGATGTGAAGTCCAGGGTCATTTGCGTCATTCACGAGTCCACTGTCAGTGGTCTCGATTACTCTCGGCAATGAGTTGGTCGCCGACGGCAGCGACTGTTGTGTGAGGGGGTAGCCGTGCCGAATCCCAACGACCTCGACCCGTCCCAGTCCCCGCTGGCCTTCTTCGGCTCGGAGGTGCGCCTGCAGCGCGAGAAGGCGGGCATGTCCCAGCAGGACCTCGGCAAGGCGCTGTACTGCTCCGGCGCGCTCGTCGGGTACATCGAGGCGGCGAAGCGGTATCCGACGCTGGAGTTCGCGGAGCGCTGCGACGAGGTGTTCGGGACGGGTGGGTTCTTCACGCGGATGTGGCCGTTGGTGAGCCGGTTCGTGTTGCCGCACGCGTTCCGCCACATGGTTGACTTCGAGGCGGGTGCTACGGCGATCCGTACGTATCAAGCGCAGGTGTTGTACGGCCTGGTGCAGACGGAAGACTTCGCCCGCGCCATGCTCGCGCCGGGTCGCCACGAGGACTTGGATGCCGCCCTCGCGGCTCGGATGGAGCGCCAGAGCATTCTCCAAGGGGCGAGCGCGCCGGATGTCTGGGTAGTGATCGATGAGGCCGCACTTCGCCGCCGTCCGGTCGGTGGGGAAGCGGTGCGTGTCCAACTTCAGCACTTGTTGGACTACCGCTACGACCCCAAGATGGTTGTTCAAATCCTTCCGTTCAGCGCGGGAATCACGGTATCGATGGACGGCTCTTTCACCCTCCTGACCATGGACGAGGGCGCGGACTTGGTCTACAGCGAAGGCGTGGGGACCGCCCAAGTGCTGGCTCACCCGGACGAGTTCAAGAAAGCGTGCTTCCGTTACGATCTTCTGCGGGCCGCCGCGCTCTCGCCGGAGGACTCGTGTGAGCTGATCGCCTCACTCCTGGAGGAGCTATGACCAGCACATGGCGCAAGTCCAGCTACAGCAGCAGCCAGGGTGGCGAGTGCGTCGAGTGCGCCCCCCTCGGCGGAGCCGCCTGGACCAAGTCCAGTTACAGCAGCGGTCAGGGTGGCGAGTGCGTCGAGTGCGCCGAGATCAGCCATGGCATAGCCGTCCGCGACTCCAAGAACCCCGACGGCCCGCGTCTCCACTTCACCGCCTCCGCCTGGCAGGCCTTCCTCGCCCGTCCTAGCGTGTGGGGACGATGACGCGGTTCACCTCTCGCGCGACCCTGGTGGACCGGCCGCCGATCTCGACGTAGAGGAAGTCCCGGTCGCGGACACCGGGATGACTGAGAACCGCCGTGGCGCCTGCCGCCAGGCGGTGTGCCTGGCTGGCCGGTGCGGCGTTCGCGGCGACCCAACGATCGCCCGCCAGTCGGCGCTGCACGCCGTTCATGGTCTCTTCCTTCTCGGCGGGCTGGAAGTAGACGTTCAGGGCGCCATCGGGGTCCCACCACATCTCGCCGACGTATCCGTCGCGCGCGTGGCACTTCGCGCCCTCCGCGGCCTTGACCGGGCGGGTCCTGCCCTCGCCGGACCTGACGTTCACCACAGTGACCGTGGCACAGGATTCGGCTTCGTCACCTGCCAGCGCCACCTGTGTGCCGTCAGGGCTGAACTGGGCCGACTCGACGGAGTCCGGCCGGTGCGGGGCGAGTCGGCGCGGCCCGCCGTCCAGCGTCACCAGGTAGACCGGTCCGGTCTTGGTCGACAACGAGTCCGTATATGCGGCCAGCACGGCGCCGTCGGTGCCGGCGAGCAGTTGCGGGGCCGCCTCGTCCCACATGTTGCGCCAGGTGGGAACCGTCGTGGCCGTTCGCCGTGGTGTCGGCGCCTTGGCCGCGAGGTCGGCGATGACGAGGTGGTTGCCCTTGTCGAGCCAGGCGACCTTGGCGGCGCCGACGGGTACGACCGTCTGGCACTGGCATTTCAGGGAGCGGTCCTGGCATCCGGCGCAGGGAACCTTCGTCACCTTGCCGGTGGTGGCCGAGATGGCCAGGACGCGGTCGCTGATCGTGGTGAACACATAGCGACCGTCGGTGGTGAAGGCTGGATGGGTGCCGATCCAGCCGAAGGAGGCGCGGCCGATCCGCTTGGTGCCGTTCATGGCGACCAGTTCGCTGCGCGTCTGTGTCCAGTCCTGGCCGAAGTCGACCTTCATATAGGCGTAGACCCGCGGCGGGCCCGGCTTCTCGGCCTCGTCACCGCTGCCGGACGGGGCCGTCTGCTTCAGCACGATGGCCAGAGCGGTCACGGCTGCCAGCACGATCCCGACCACGGCGAGTATGACGGTGTTCTTCGACACCTCGGACACCTCCGAACGCGACTGCAGATGACATGCATACGCGCTGTTCGGCGGGACCGGTCCCGGCGGGCCGGCTCGCTCAGCGGACGTGCGGCGTCGCGGCGGCGATGAAGTCGCGGACGCCCTGCCGGGTCCGCTCGCGGATGTCGTCCAGCCGGGCGCGGTCCTCCGCCTTGTGCAACTCGGTCACGTGGCTCATCAATCGCTCGGCGAGTTCCACGAGCGCGGGGTCGTCCGAGAGCATCTGCGTGCGGAACATCGCCTCCTGCGCCGCGTAACGCATCTCGTAAACGTGTTCCCGCAGCTCCGGGGTGTCCTCGTCGGGCCGGTTCTCGTGGGTGACGAACCACCGGTGGATCAGCACCCGGCGGTAGTTGAGCAGCGCCCCCGCGTAGGAGCAGTACGCGTCGATCCGCTCCTGCCGCAGCTTCTCCGCCCGGGCGAAGTGCTCGCTCCGGTCGGTGGACCGCCGCTGGAACACATGGGTGACTCCGGAACCCAACACCGTGCCGAGCACGGCTATGACACTCGCCAGGACTGCCTCCATGGACGGAAGTTGACCACAGCAACGCCGGCACGCGGGCGGGACGCGGGCAGGACGTGCGCGGGGTCCGGGGCGGAGGGCGTCGGCGGTGTGCGGCAAGATGAACCCATGGATAGCTTCGGGGGAAGCGGAGGTCGCCTGCTGGCCGGGCGCTATCAGCTGGTGTCACGGCTGGGGCGCGGCGGCATGGGTACGGTGTGGCGGGCCGTCGACACATTGCTGGGCCGGGATGTGGCGGTCAAGGAGCTGCACCTCGACGAGGGGCTGGACGGGATGTCGGCCCTCGACGTCCAGCAGCAGCACGAGCGCACGCTGCGCGAGGCCCGTACCGTGGCGCAGATCAAGCATCCGAATGTGATCGTCCTGCACGATGTCGTGGAGGAGGACGGACGCCCCTGGATCGTCATGGAGTTGGTCGACGGCCGCTCGCTCGCCGACCGGCTGGCCGCCGAGGGGCCGGTCGGGCCGGGTGAGGCGGCGCGGGTCGGGGTCGCGCTGCTGGACGCGCTGCGGGTGGCGCATGCGCGCGGGGTGCTGCACCGGGACATCAAGCCCGCCAATGTGCTGATGGAGGCGGGCACCAGGCGGGTGGTGCTGACGGACTTCGGGATCGCGCAGGTGACGGGGAGCACGACGATCACGGAGACCGGGACGTTCGTGGGCTCGCCCGAATACACCGCGCCGGAGCGGATGTCGGGGCGCCGCACGGGCCCGGAGTCGGACCTGTGGTCGCTGGGCGTGCTGCTGTGCACGCTGGTCAGCGGCGAGTCCCCGTTCCGCCGTGACTCGTTGGGCGGCGTGCTGCACGCGGTCGTGTTCGACGAGGTACGGGCGCCCGAGGCCGCCGGGGCCCTGGCCCCCGTCATCGAGGGGCTGTTGCAGCGCGACCCCGACCTGCGGCTGCCCGGGGACGAGGCGGCCCGGATGCTGCGGATGTGCCTGGAGCCGGGGGACACCCCCGAGATCCCCCTGGAGTACACGCCGACGCAGCCCGCCGTGCCGGTGGCGACCGGCCATGGCGCCGGGTACGGGGCCACGGGGTACGGGGCCGCCGGGTACGGACCCGCCACCCCGCCGGCGGCCTCCGTGGCTCCGGAGCCCCCCACCCCCGTCGCGCCCGCCCCGCGCCGCGGTGGCCCCCGCCGTCGTACGGCGCTGATGGCGGCCGTCGCGGTGGTCGCGCTGGCCGGCCTCGGCGCCGGGGTCGCGGCGCTGGCGCTCGACCGGGGGGATGGCGACACCGCGCAAGAGGGGCGGGGCGGAGCCACGGCCACCGCCACGACAGCCCCCGGCAAGAAGCCGTCGGGCAAGGCGTCGCCGACGCCTTCGACGACCGCCGTCCCGGACGGCTACGAGCTGGTGCACGACCCGAAGGGCTTCACGATCGCCGTACCCAAGGGGTACTCCCGCGAGGACAAGCCCCCGCGCGTCTACTACAACTCGCCCGGCATGGAGTTCCGGATCGGGATCCACGTCCAGGAGCAGGACCCCAAGGGCCCGCTGCGGCTGAGCCGGGAGGCGGACGCCAGGGGGCCGCAGAACTACCCGGGGTACCGCGGCGGCCAGGTCATCGCGACGGACCGCAAGGGGCAGCCCGCCGCCCTGTGGGCGTTCATCTGGAACGGCTCGGCCGACGACGGCGGCTCGCGCCAGACCTATGACCTGACCTGGAACGAAGCGGGCAAGATGTACGACGTGTGGGTGTCCGCGCCGGTCGGGCGGAAATCCGAGGGAAAGCAGTACTTCGACACGGCTGTCAGTAGTTTCTTGCCGTCCGCCGGGCAGAACTGAACGGCACCGCAACGGCTTTGTCACGAGCGGCCACAGGCGCCCCGGGGCCGGTGGCGGGCCGCGCGCTCGACCAGGTAATGATGGAGCCATGACGAACGACGGGGGACGGGCGAACGAGCCCACCAGCTACGACCTGCGGCCGCCGCAGACCCCGGCCGCGCCGGCGCCGCCGCCACCCGCGCCGGTGCCGTCCCAGGGGGAGTCCCAGGACCGGCAGCCGCCCCACACCCCGTACGAGCCGACGCAGTTCGACGGCCCGGTCACCCCCGTGCAGGCCACCCCCGGGGGGCCCGGACGGCCCGCCTCCGCGCAGCCCGACCCCCGTACGTCCCCACCCGCGCCCGCCGCCTCCGACCCCAACGTCGGCCGCGTCATCGGCGGCCGCTACCGCCTCGTCTCCCGCCTGGGGCACGGCGGCATGGGCACGGTCTGGAAGGCACACGACCAGGTCGTCGACCGCGATGTCGCGGTCAAGGAGCCTCGGGTGCCCGACACCCTGCCGGAGGGTGAGCGGCAGAAGGTCTACCAGCGGATGCAGCGCGAGGCGCGCGCCGCGGCCCGGATCGACCACCCCTCGGTCGTCTCCGTGTACGACGTGGCGGTCGAGGACGGCCGGCCCTGGCTGGTCATGGAGCTGGTGCGCGGCGACTCGCTCGCCGACCGGCTGGCCGAGGGCACGCTGGACCCGCGCGAGGCGGCCCGGATCGGCGTCGCGGTGGTGGGCGCGCTGACGGCCGCCCATGAGGCCGGGGTGCTGCACCGCGACGTCAAGCCGGACAACGTCCTGCTCGGCCGGAACGACCGGGTGGTGCTGACCGACTTCGGCATCGCGCAGGTCGAGGGCGAGCAGGGGCTGACGGAGACCGGCGCGTTCGTCGGCTCCCCCGAATTCATCGCGCCCGAGCGGGTGCTGGGCCAGCGGCCCGGGCTCGAGTCGGACCTGTGGTCGCTGGGCGTCGTGCTGTACGCGGCGGTCGAGGGCATGTCCCCGTTCCGCCGCTCGCACGCCCCCGCGACCCTGCAGGCCATCCTCTCCGCCGAGCCGCAGACCCCCGCGCGAGGCTCGGGCGCGCTCGGCACGCTCATCATGCAGCTGCTGCGCAAGGACGCGGCGGCCCGGCCGACGGCGGCCGAGACGCGGCAGGCGCTGGAGGAGGTGGCGCGGCCCCCGCAGCCGGTCCCGACGATGCTGACGACCAGGCTGTACGGCCAGGCCGGCGATGCGGGCGGGGGCGGGCCGCAGAGCGGGGACGAGCCCCAGGGCGCGGGCAGCTGCTTCGTGCCGCCCATCCTGCACAAGAACCGCAAGGCGCAGCTGGGCCTGGGCGGTGTGGTGCTGGTGGTGGCCGCCGCGCTGGTGCTGGTGCTGATGAAGCCGTTCGCGAGCGAGGGCAGTGGCCTCCCGTCCGGGTGGACGGTCCGGGACGAGCGCGAGGTGGTCGACGCGTCGCTCGCCGTACCCGAGGACTACAAGCGGGTGCTGGACGACAGCGATGAGGACAACCAGTCCGTCACCTTCAAGGACCCCAGCGGGGTCTTCACCGTCTATCTCCTCCGGGCTGTCAAGGACGGCGAGGAGGATGTCACCGGGCTCAAGGACGCGGTCGAGAAGACGATCGCGAAGCGCGAGAGCGATACCCAGTACGACTACGCGGACGCCCACAGCAGGCAGGTGGAATCCTCGCAGCAGGGCCAGCCGGCGGAGGACGTGAACACCACCTACCGCCCTTACTCCAGCAACCGCGACGACTACATCCCCTATCTCGACCGCACCCACATCTACGTCAACTCCGACAAGACGCAGTGGCAGCTGACCGTGACCATGCCCGCCAAGGGGGAGGCCCGTAAGACCGGGGACAAGCTCTACGAGGACGTCGTGAAGCACCTGGAGATCCAGCGCGAGGACCTCAAGACAGCCGCGAAATAGAGTTACCGTCGGGTAGTCAAACCGGCCGGGCCGGGCCTACCCTCGCCCCCATGACGGACTCGCAGGACAGCGCACAGCCCACGCAGGACGCCGCCCCCGCCGCCGCATCTGCCCCCGCCGACGGCAACCCGGTCGCCCCCGCCGGCGCCCGCACCGCCGCCCATGTCGTCACCCCCGAGCTGATCGCCCGGCTCGCGCGCGGCGTGGTGGGCAGCGGCAGCACCACCAGCCACACCCCGTTCACCGGGGAGGTCCTGGCCGAACTGCCCGAGTCCGCCCCCGAGGACGTCGCCGAGGCGTACGAGCGGGCGCGCAAGGCGCAGCGGGCGTGGGCCCGGACCCCCGTGCGCCGGCGCGCCGCTGTGCTGCTGCGCTTCCACGACCTGCTCATGCGCCGCCAGTCCGAGGTGTTGGACCTGATCCAGGTGGAGACGGGCAAGACCCGGCTGCACGCCCACGAGGAGGTGCAGGAGGTCTGCCTCACCGCCCGCCACTACGGGCGCAAGGCCTCCGCCTACCTGGGCGCCCGCCGCCACACCGGCGCCGTTCCCGTCCTCACCAAGGTCACCGAGCTGCGCCAGCCCAAGGGCGTCATCGGCCTGATCTCCCCCTGGAACTACCCGCTCTCCCTCTCCGTCGGCGACTCCCTCCCCGCCTTCGCCGCGGGCAACGCGATCGTGATGAAGCCGGACACCGAGACCGCGCTGACCGCCCTGTGGGCCCGTGAGCTGCTGATCGAGGCCGGGCTGCCCGAGGGGGTGTGGCAGATCGTCCTCGGCGAGGGCCCGGTCGTCGGCCCCGCCGTCGTCCAGCACGCCGACTACGCGTCGTTCACCGGCTCCACCCGCACCGGCCGCGAGGTCGCCCAGCGCGCGGCGGCCCGGCTGATCGGCTGTTCCCTGGAACTGGGCGGCAAGAACGCCATGCTGGTGCTGAGGGACGCCGATCTCGACAAGGCCGCTGAGGGCTCGGTGCGCGCCTGCTTCTCGTCCGCCGGGCAGCTGTGCGAGTCCATCGAGCGCCTCTACGTCCATGCGTCGGTCGCCGACGCCTTCCTGGAGCGGTTCGTCGCCCGGACGAAGGCGATGCGCCTGGGCACGGCCCTCGCGTACGGGGCGGAGATGGGCTCCCTCGCGGGCGAGCGCCAGCTGGAGACCGTCGTACGCCATGTCGACGAGGCCCGGGAGAAGGGCGCGAAGGTGCTCACCGGCGGCCGCGTCCGGCCCGACATCGGCCCGTACTTCTACGAGCCGACCATCCTCGACGGGGTCGAGCCGCCGATGGCGGTGTGCGCCGAGGAAACGTTTGGCCCGGTCGTCTCCATCTACCGCTTCAGCGACGAGGACGAGGCGGTCGAGCGGGCCAACGCCACCCCGTACGGCCTCAACGCCAGCGTCTGGACGAAGGACGGCCGGCGCGGCCGCGCGGTCGCCGCCCGGCTGCGGGCCGGCACGGTCAACGTCAACGAGGGCTACGGCGCGGCATACGGCAGCGTCCGGGCGCCGCTGGGCGGGATGGGCGACTCCGGCCTCGGCCGCCGCCACGGCTCGGAGGGAATCCTCAAGTTCACCGAGGCGCAGACCGTGGCGCACCAGCGGCTGCTGCCGCTCGGGCCGGCCTTCGGGATGACGGACGAGAAGTACGCGGCGTTCATGACCCGCAGCCTGCGCGCGATGAAGGCGCTGCGCCTGCGCTGACCGGCACGTGGTGAGGGAACAGGAGGTACTGATGTGGATGATGGGTACGACTACGACGTCATCGTCGTCGGCTCGGGCTTCGGCGGCTCCGTCACCGCCCTGCGCCTGACCGAGAAGGGGTACCGCGTCGGCGTCCTCGAAGCGGGGCGCCGCTTCACCCCCGAGACCCTGCCCAAGAACTCCTGGCACCTCCGCGACTACCTGTGGGCCCCCGCCCTCGGCTGCTACGGCATCCAGCGCATCCACCTCCTGGGCAAGGTGATGGTGCTGGCGGGCGCCGGGGTCGGGGGCGGCTCGCTCAACTACGCCAACACCCTCTACGTACCGCCCGAACCCTTCTTCCGGGACCCGCAGTGGGGCGCCATCACCGACTGGCAGGCGGAGCTCGACCCGTACTACGACCAGGCGCGGCGGATGCTCGGGGCGCGCCTGAACAAGACCATGACCCCCTCCGACGAGCACCTCAAGGCCGCCGCCGAGCGGATGGGGGTGGGCGAGAGCTTCCATATGGCGCCGGTGGGGGTCTTCTTCGGGGACGGCGACGACGCGGACGGGACGGCGACGGCGGCGCCGGGGGAGCGCGCCCCCGACCCGTACTTCGGCGGCGCGGGCCCCTCGCGCAGGGCCTGCACCGAGTGCGGCGAGTGCATGACCGGCTGCCGCCACGGCGCGAAGAACACCCTCAACGAGAACTACCTCCACCTCGCCGAGCGGGCCGGCGCCGTCGTCCACCCCATGACGACCGTCGTGGCCATCGGCGAGGACCGGCGGGGCGGCTACCGGGTCACCACCGTCCCCACCGACCGGCGCCGCAAGGGCCCGCCGCGCACGCTGCGCGCCCGCCAGGTCGTGCTGGCCGCCGGGACGTACGGCACCCAGACGCTGCTGCACACCATGCGGGACAAGGGCTTGCTGCCCCGGATCTCCGACCGGCTCGGCATACTCACCCGCACCAACTCCGAGGCCCTGGTCGGCGCGCAGACCACGGACCGCCGCTACCGCAAGGTCCACCCGGGGCGGCGGCGGGCCGACTTCACCCGTGGCGTGGCGATCACCTCGTCCATCCACCCCGGCGACACCACCCACATCGAGCCCGTCCGCTACGGCAAGGGCTCCAACGCGATGGGGCTGCTGTCCGTCCTGCAGATCCCCGACGGCGGGCGCCTGCCGCGCTGGCTGCGGTTCCTGGCGGCCCACCTCCGGCACCCCGCGCTGGCGGTGCGCTCGATGTCCACGCGCCGCTGGTCGGAGCGCACCATCATCGGCCTGGTCATGCAGACCCACGACAACTCGCTCACCACCTACCGCAAGCCGAAGGGCCTCGGAAAGGGGCTGCTGACCGCCCGGCAGGGCCACGGCGACCCCAACCCGGACCACATCCCCGAGGGTGCGGAGGCCGCCCGCCACCTCGCCGAGTCCATCAACGGCTTCCCCGGCAGCAACGTCGGCGAACTGATGGGCACTCCGCTCACCGCCCACTTCCTCGGCGGCTGCCCGATCGGCGCGGACCCCGACCACGGCGTCATCGACCCGTACCACCGGCTGTACGGGCACCCGGGCATCCACGTCGTGGACGGCGCGGCCGTCTCCGCGAACCTGGGCGTGAACCCGTCCCTGACCATCACGGCCCAGGCGGAGCGCGCCATGTCCCTGTGGCCCAACAAGGGCGAGTCCGACCCCCGCCCGCCCCAGGGCACCCCCTACGAGCGCGTCACCCCGGTGCCGCCCCAGTCCCCGGCCGTCCCCGAGGCCGCCTTCGGCGCCCTGAAGCTCCCCCTGCTGCCGGTCCCGAAGGTGCCCCCGGCCGCCGACCACTGAGGCATTGGACCGGCAAGTTCTCGCGCCGTCGGGTCGGATGAATGGGGCGGCCGGGGTCCACCTCGGGCCCGGCGTCCTGTCAGGTTGAGTTCTTCGGCCGCGACTCGCGGCCTTGGGTGCGCAGTTGCTCGTTGATGCGCTGTGCTTCTTCCAGCTGGTCTTCGAGGATGACGATGCGGCAGGCGGCCTCGATGGGGGTGCCCTGGTCGACAAGCTCGCGGGCGCGGGTAGCGATGCGCAACTGGTAACGGGAGTAGCGGCGGTGGCCGCCTTCCGAGCGCAGGGGGGTGATCAGGCGGTGTTCACCGAGAGCGCGGAGGAAGGCGGGGGTGGTGCCGAGCATCTCGGCGGCCCGGCCCATGGTGTAGGCGGGATAGTCGTCGTCATCGAGAGGGATGGCGGGACGGGAACCGGCACGGGGCATAGACCTCTTCTGTCGGGGACGCGTCGAGGGGCCCGGGTGCCGTACTGGCACCCGGGCCCCGAGCGTTCAACACCATCTACCGGCAACCTGCGCCGGCCTTGTTCGTCCGCAGGTTCCGCCTGGGAGGACGGGGCTGCGGGGATCGCGGATGCGTGACCGGGGACCACCTTCCAATCCGGGGCCTGCGGTACCCGGGCGGACTTCTTCCTCGCCCGGGCGATCCCGATGGCGTTCTGCTCCTTACCTTCGGTTACTCGGTTGCACTGCTGGATACCGCGGGTACTGCTCACGGCCCCCCTGGGGCCGCGTCTTTCCTGACCTGCTTGCACAGCAGTTCGTGTCTGCTGTGCCCACTTCGACTTCCTGGGTACGACAGAACAATAACCCTCCGACGAGTCAATGTCTACTCTCGTCACGACAGGTTTTCTTCGTGGCTGAGGCGAGAGCTTCTGCCGCAAGCGCACCCGGAAGAGTGCTGTCCCCCGACCAGGGGGAGCGGGCTCAGCCGTTGACGAAGGTGAGGCTGGTCGCGTCGTAGCGGGTGCCCGCGATCTGCTCGGGCGGGGCGGCGGCCTCGATGGCGGCGAGGTCCTCGGCGGACAGCTCGACGGTCAGGGCGGCGAGGTTCTCTTCCAGGTACCGCTGCCGCCGGGTGCCGGGGATCGGCACCACGTCGTCGCCCCGGTGCTGCACCCAGGCCAGGGCGAGCTGGCCGGCGGTGACCCCCTTGGCCTCGGCCAGCTCGTTCAACTTCGCGACGATCGCCAGGTTCCGTTCGAGGTTGCCGTCGGCGAAACGCGGCTGGCTGCGCCGCATGTCGGTCTCCGCCAGCCCCTCGAACGAGCTGTACCGGCCGGTCAGGAAGCCGCGCCCGAGCGGGGAGAACGGGACCAGGCCGATGCCCAGCTCGCGGCACACCGGGGCGATCTCCGCCTCCAGCTCGCGGGTCCACAGCGACCACTCACTCTGCAGCGCGGCGATCGGGTGCACCGCGTGCGCCCGCCGGATGGTTTGCGCACTGGCTTCCGACAGCCCGAGATGGCGGACCTTCCCGGCCCGTACCAGCTCGGCCATGGCGCCGACGGTCTCCTCGATCGGCACCTGCGGATCGACCCGGTGCTGGTAGTAGAGGTCGATGTGGTCGACCCCGAGCCGGCGCAGCGAGGCATCGCACGCCTGCCGCACGTAGGCGGCGTCGCCGCGGATCAGGGTGGGCTCGCCCAGGCGGTTGGCGAAGCCGAACTTCGTGGCCAGCGCCACCTCGTCGCGGCGCCCGGCGATGGCCCGTCCGATCAGCTCCTCGTTGTGCCCGGCGCCGTAGTAGTCGGAGGTGTCCAGCAAGGTCACCCCGAGGTCGAGGGCGCGGTGCAGTGTCGCGATCGACTGCTCGTCGTCCGCGGCGCCGTAGGCGTGGCTCATGCCCATGCATCCCAGCCCCTGTGCGGAAACCGCCAGTTCGCCCAGGTGCCGAGTGGGAACGTTGGTCATGCTGTTGCCTCCTGGGCTCGTGGGGATCATCTGCCCAAAACGCTAGGTGTTGGAGTGCACTCCACGTCAAATATGCGTGCCAGCCCTTCACTCCGGCGATGAACGCGCCCCACGCGCGGGCGTCGAATATGAGCGCCGGGTGGCCGGGGTCCTTGCTGTCCCGGACGGGCACGAGGCCGGGGAAGCCGTCGGTGGGTCGCATGTCGCGCTGTCCTCCCTCGCACGGCGGATGAATGCCACGGACTGCGGCGGTGGGAGGGCCGCGTCTCGGAGGTGATCGTAGGACAGTCCGAGCAGCTCGACCTCCCTCGGATTCTCGACAAGTCCGTGACGTCGCGGGAGTGCGGTGGCCGTAAGCGCGGTCGATATGCGGTCGATATGAGGCGGGGGCACGCCGACGCCACGGCGTGTCCCCGCTCGTACCACCAGGGGCCGGCCCTGGAAGGCCGGCCTTTGAAGCGCTCCGGCTAGCCGACCGTGCCCGCCACCGAGTAGGTGACCATGGTCTGGTCGGGGTTGTCCGCGACCTGAAGCACGACGTGGCTGTAGTCGAGCGGCCCGAGCGTCGGATGGCGCAGCTTCTTCGATCCGCTGCCCACCGCCGTGACGTCATGCCGCGGCCACCACTGCCGGACCTCCTCGCTGTCCCGCTTCAGCTCTGCGATCAGGGCCTCGAAGCCGGGGTCGTCCGGGTGCCGGGCCGCTGCGAGCCGGAACCGGCCCAGCATGGCCCGGGCCTCCGGCTCCCACTCGAGGTACACCTCCCGGGCACGCGGCGCGGTGAACATCCAGCGCACGAGGTTGCGCTCGCCGGTGGGCAACGCGTCCCAGTCGGTGAACAGTTCGTGCCCGGCGGGGTTCGAGGCCAGCACGTCCCAGCGGCGTCCCTTGACGATCGTCGGGAACGGCTCGAGCCGCTGGACCAGCGCGACCACTCCAGGATCGATCCACTCGGCCGGTGCGTCGGCGGCACCGGCGCGCAACGGTTCCTCGCCGACACGGGCGAGCACCCTCAGGTACTGCCGCTCGGCGGCGGACATCCGCAGTGCGTCGGCCAGGGCGTCCAGCACTTGGGCCGACGGCCGCGCGGGACGGCCCTGCTCCAGGAACGTGTAGTACGTCGTGGACATGTTGGCCAGCAGCGCGACCTCCTCCCGGCGCAATCCCGCGGTGCGTCGGCGCCTTCCTGCGGGCAGGCCGACATCGCTGGGGCGGAGGCGCTCGCGTCTCGATCGGAGCAACTGCCCCAGGGCCTGAGGATCTCCGCTTGCTGCCATACAGCGCAGCCTAGTCACGCCAATACCAGTAACAAGCTGCTCTGGTTGCCGGTTCCGGCGTCGCCCATGCTCGGCGCATGACGATCACCCCGAGAACCATCATCCAGGAAACCATCACCATTCCCGTGGCCGACGGCACCACCCTGCCTGCCTACCTGGCTCGCCCGGCCGGCCGCGCCGCCCCGGTCGCGGTGGTCGTGGCACACGAGCTGTTCGGGGTGAACCCCGACATCCGCGGCGTGGCCGACGGCCTGGCGGAGGCCGGGTACCTGGCCCTCGCGCCGGAGTTCTACCACCGGCACGCCGAACCCGGCCGCTGGCTCGAACGCACCGACGCCGGTCGTCAGGAGGGGTTCGCCCTGCTGCACCAGGTGCTCCGGGAGGAGGCCCTGGCCGATGTGGACGCATGCCTGAGCCGGCTGGACTCGCAGCCGGGGATTCAGCGGACCGCGATGATCGGCTTCAGCGCCGGCGGCCACCTGGCGTACCTGGCGGCCTGCCGGCTGCCAATCAGCCGCACTGCGGTGCTGTACGGCGGCTGGCTGCCCACGACCGACATCCCGATGAGCCGGCCCACGCCCACGCTCGACCTGACCCCCGGGATCAGCGGCCGGTTGGTCTACCTGGCCGGCGAGGACGACGCACTGATCGACACGGGCCAGCGTGGCCGGATCCGAGCCGCGCTGGAGCAGGCCGGCGTCGAGCACGAACTGGTCACCTACCCCGGTGCCGCTCACGCGTTCTTCTGGCCCGGTACGTCGGCCTTCGACCAGGAGGCCCGAGGCGACGCCTGGACCCGGATTCTGAGCCTGCTCGCTGACGAGAAAGCCGGCTTTGGGTCGTCGACGTTCGCGAGATGTCCTGCCCGCGGGATCAATGCGACGCGAGCGGGCCGGCGCGCGCGGGCGAAGTCCGCCTCGCCGGACCGGAGGACAATGTCCAAAAACAATGTCGGTCTCCAGGGCCGACCGGGCCCTGGCGACCGACGTTGCGCGTGACCTCGACGGCTCAGGCCGTCAGGCCGCTCTCAAGGCGTCGTCACGCAGCCGCGCCACTGCTGCGGCGACGGCGCACCACGAACACGGCGCCCGCGCCCGCGGCCATCGCGACGCCGCCGATCACGGCGATGGTGGGCAGCGCGGAGGAGGAGCCCGTCTCGGCGAGGGTGCCCTTGGGGTCGATCTTGGTGTCGCCCGCCGGCTTGGGCAGGGGCTTCTTGCCGCCCTGCGGCTTGGGCTCGGCCGGCGGGACGTGGCCGGGCTTCGAGCCGGCCGGGAGTACGTCGAACTCGTAGTAGTCGCCGGTCGAGTAGACGCAGTTGCCCTCGTCGTCGGTGTAGACGCCGAAGGTGAGCGCGTAGCCGAAGCCGTCGCCGAGGGCCTTGGCGGAGACGCTCAGCCGCATGTCGAGGGTGACGGTCTCGTGGGCGCGCACGTCGGTGTAGCCGATGTAGCCCGCGGACGGGTCGTTCTCGTCGGTGGAGATCGACGTCCAGGCGCCGGTGTCCGGGTCCTTGTACTGCAGCGTCAGGAACTTGCCGGTGCCGTCGGGGTGCTTGGAGTCCGCGGTGCCGGCGAAGACACCGAAGTCCACGCGCTTGAGCGCCTTGTCCGAGTCGTTCTCGACCTGGAACTTGAAGCCGTGGAAACCGCTGCCCGCCACGACCTTCGACGGCAGGCCGGTGATGGTGGTGGTGAGGTCGGGGTCCTCGTTCCACGAGCCGTCGTCGTTGCAGTCGTCGCCCGGCGTCGGCTCGTCCGTCGGCTCACCGGTCGGCGGCTTGGAGGTGGGGGTCTCGGTGGTGGGCGGCGTGGTCGGCGGCTTGGTGTCCGTGGGGGTGTCGGTCGTGGGCGGGGTGGTCGGCGGCTTGGTGTCCGTCGGCTCGGTGGTGGGCGGGTTGGTCGTCGGGTCGGTCGGGGACGGGGTGGTCACCGTGGGGTCGGGCGTCGCGGTGGCCGTGGCGGTCGGCTCGTCCGTCGGCTCGTCGGCGAAGGCAGCGGGCGCCGCCAGCAGCGCGGCAGGGACTATGGCGGCCGTCGCGGCGGCGGTCGCCAGGGCGCGGCGAAGCTTCATGAAGACCTCTTCTGGGTCCGTTCGTGCCGCTGGTGGGCCCAGAGGCACGCGGTGGAAGGCCGTCGCGGTGGGGGCGCGGTCTGGCCGTGCGTTTGCACGTACATGACCGGCCGGGTGGCCGAAAGGTTGCCCTTGAGATTGCTCACAGAATGGTCACAGAAAATCCCGATCAAGGTCACGGGCGTCCGGGGCGCGCGAAGGGGCCGTGCCAGTGCAGAGGCATGCGAAGGGCCCCGGAGACGCCCGAGCGGGGCGGGCGTCCCCGGGGCCCTCGGCGGTCAGCACCGGCGTCAGGGCAGCGCCGGTGCTGAGGGGCGGCGCCGGGGGGAGCGCCGCTGGCTTGTGGATGCCGCCGGTCTTTCGGGGTGGAGCGCGGTGGTGAAGCGGCGGTGCGAGAGGGGGCGTACGCCCGCGTGGTCGGACCAATGGCGGTGAGGAAGTCCGGGGGCGTCTTCCCTCCGTGCATCGTGGTGGATGTGGCGCTTCCGGCGCAACCGTTTCGACCGGATACGGTCGGTCCCAGGCGTCCCCGGGACCGACCGTTCTTTGGGGTGGTGACCGGGCTGCTGTCCCCTGCCGACCGGTCACCTCGCCGAAGCGAGGTCCCACGACGCGCGCCGCCTGAATCACCGCAGGGGGGCACGTCTCATCGCTTCGGCGGATCTGAGCCACGCGTGGATTTTCCCGGGCCGCTCCTGGCTGGCGCGGACATCGGGATCAACGAAGCGGCTCACGGCCCGGTCACGTGGCGTACGGGTGACGGTAGGTGACGGCGCGGGCCCGGAAAGTGCCCGCGAAGAGCCCGGGAAGTCCCGATGGCGAGCCCGTTAGAATCGATGGTCCAGCTCCTGCGAAACACCGAAACACCGCAAACCTCCGCCGGAAGGCCGCCGAAGTGCCATCAGCGTCCCCTGCTGCCGCCCCCGACACCGTCCTGGTCGTCGACTTCGGCGCGCAGTACGCCCAGCTCATCGCCCGTCGCGTCCGCGAGGCCCGGGTCTACAGCGAGATCGTCCCGTCCACGATGCCGGTGGCCGAGATGCTCGCCAAGAAGCCGAAGGCGATCATCCTCTCCGGCGGCCCGTCGTCGGTCTACGCCGAGGGCGCCCCCACCGTCGACCGCGCGCTGTTCGAGGCCGGGGTACCGATCTTCGGCATGTGCTACGGCTTCCAGCTGATGGCCACCACGCTCGGCGGCACCGTGGACAACACCGGGGCCCGTGAGTACGGCCGTACGCCGCTGACCGTCACCAAGCCCGGCTCCACGCTCTTCGAGGGCACCCCGGCCGAGCAGGCCGTATGGATGTCGCACGGCGATGCCTGCTCGGCCGCCCCCGAGGGCTTCACCGTCACCGCGTCCACCGATGTGGTGCCGGTCGCGGCCTTCGAGAACGACGAGAAGAAGCTGTACGGCGTGCAGCACCACCCCGAGGTGATGCACTCCACCCACGGCCAGCAGGTGCTGGAGCACTTCCTCTACCGGGGCGCCGGGATCGAGCCGAGCTGGACCACCAGCAATGTGGTGGAGGAGGCCGTCGCCGCCATCCGTGAGCAGGTCGGCACCAAGCGCGCGATCTGCGGCCTGTCCGGCGGTGTGGACTCCGCCGTCGCCGCCGCCCTCGTGCAGCGGGCCATCGGCGACCAGCTGACCTGTGTGTACGTGGACCACGGCCTGATGCGCAAGGGCGAGTCCGAGCAGGTCGAGAAGGACTTCGTCGCGGCCACCGGCGTCCAGCTGAAGGTCGTCGATGCCGAGGAGCGCTTCCTGACCGCGCTCGCGGGGGTGTCCGACCCCGAGGAGAAGCGGAAGATCATCGGCCGGGAGTTCATCCGGGTCTTCGAACAGGCCCAGGCCGAGCTGGTCGCCGAGGCGGGCGCCGCGGGCGAGGCCGTGGAGTTCCTGGTGCAGGGCACCCTCTACCCGGACGTGGTGGAGTCCGGCGGCGGCACCGGCACCGCCAACATCAAGTCCCACCACAATGTGGGCGGGCTCCCGGACGACCTCGAGTTCGAGCTGATCGAGCCGCTGCGCCGGCTGTTCAAGGACGAGGTGCGGATGGTCGGCCAGGAGCTCGGCCTTCCGGACGAGATCGTCCAGCGCCAGCCCTTCCCGGGTCCGGGCCTGGGCATCCGTATCGTCGGCGAGGTCACCAAGGAGCGCCTGGACCTGCTGCGCGAGGCCGACGCCATCGCGCGCGAGGAGCTGACCGCCGCGGGCCTTGACCGGGACATCTGGCAGTGCCCGGTGGTGCTGCTCGCGGACGTGCGGTCGGTGGGCGTGCAGGGCGACGGCCGCACCTACGGCCACCCGATCGTGCTGCGCCCCGTCTCCTCCGAGGACGCCATGACCGCGGACTGGTCGCGGCTGCCGTACGACGTGCTGTCGCGGATCTCGACCCGGATCACCAACGAGGTCGACGAGGTGAACCGGGTGGTCCTGGACATCACCAGCAAGCCGCCGGGCACCATCGAGTGGGAGTGACCTCCCCGGTCTCCCTCCGTACGTACCGACGCCGCCGCCCGTTCCGCCGGGCGGCGGCGTCGCCGTTCCGTCGCGGCTCTGGCGTCCTGTGATACCCCCAGGTAGCTTCCGCTCCGAGCCCTGAGAGCAGCAGTGCGCCAAGGAGTGAGCCGCCGATGCCGCCGATGTCGCCCACGCCGGAGCCGATCCCCACCGACCAGTTGCACTTCACCCTGCCGCCGCAGCACACCTCGCTTGAGGACGAGCGGCGCCACCGCAAGGAGCGGCTCGCCGCGGCCCTGCGCCTCTTCGGGCGGTTCGGGTTCGAGGAGGGCGTCTCGGGCCATATCACCGCGCGGGACCCGGAGTTCGCCGACTGCTTCTGGGTGAACCCCTTCGGGATGCCTTTCGGTCACATCACCGTCAGCGATCTGATCCTCGTCAACCAGGCGGGCCGGGTCGTGCACGGGCGCCACCACGTCAACCAGGCGGCGTTCGTCGTTCACTCGTCCGTGCATCAGGCGCGGCCGGACGTCGTGGCCGTCGCGCACTGCCACTCGCTGCACGGCCGCGCCCTGTCGGCGCTCGGCGAGCTGCTCGAACCCATCACCCAGGACGTCTGCGCCTTCTTCGAGGACCACGCGCTCTACGACCGTTACACGGGCGTGGTCGTGGACGAGGCGGAGGGGCGGGCCATCGCGGCCGCGCTCGGCCCCCACAAGGCCGTCATCCTGCGCAATCACGGGCTGCTGACGGTCGGCGACACGGTCGACGCCGCGGCCTGGTGGTTCATCGCGATGGAGCGCTCCTGCCAGGTGCAGCTGGCCGCGAAGGCCGCGGGCAAGCCGGTCCTGATCGACTACAAGAACGCCGTGCAGACCCGGGAGCAGCTGGGCACCGATCTCGTCGCCTGGATCAACTATCAACCTCTGTACCAGCAGATCACCCGCGGTGAGCCCGACCTGCTGAGCTGAGACCTCCCGACTTACGGCACAATCCCCTGTCAAGACCTGTCAGTTGGGACGAGAGCACGACTGACCCGAGAGAACGATGAGCGGGAGCGCCTCGTGGCGGTGAAAGCGGCGGAAGACGCCACGACGGCAGAGCGCCATCAGCACAGCGGATGCGAGTGCCCCGACTGCGCCCGGGACGGGCACCGGCGGGCGGTGGCCGCGTTTTTGGCCCTGCGCGACCGGTTCGCGGCCGGGGAGGGCCTGCCGGCGGCGCTCGCGCACTCCGCCGAGGCCTCCCGGCAGTGGGTGTCGGACGAGCTGACGCAGGCGGCCCGGACGACCTGGGACACCGGCCGTGCCGAGAGCTTCGCGTGGGGCGGGGCGGTGCGGCGGCGCACGCTGGTCGTGGTGTGGGGCGCGGTCGGCGCGCTGCTGATCGGGCAGCTGGCCACGGCGGTCGGCGCGGGCTGGTCGGCGGCGCGTACGGCCTCGCTGACCGTCGCGCTGCTCGCCGCCGGGCTGCTGACGCTCGCCGCCCGGCTGCACCGCGGCAGCGGCGGCCCGCTCGCCCCGCTCGTCGGCGAGGACAACCGCCTGTCCACCTCGCGCGCCGTGGCCGCCGCGTGGGTGCTGTTCGCGGTCTTCGCGGTGCTGATGCTCGCCGTCGAGCTGGCCTTCACCCCCGGGCCGGCGGAGCGGGCGGCCGACGGGCTGGCCCCGGGCGGCGCCGCCGGGCTGCTCACCGTCACCGCCCTGCCCTGCCTGGCCGCGGTCGCGGCCCGGCTCGTGGTGGCGGCGCGGGTGCGGTCGCAGCGGCTGCAGAAGGTCCGGGCGCTGCGGCCGCGCGCCGCGGACCTGCTGACCGACGACGCGGGCCGCGGCAGCCTGGCGGACGCGCAGTACGTGGTGGTGCACGCGGTCGCGCTGGTCTTCGCCGCGGTGCTGCTCGCGCGCGAGCCCTGGCGGCTGCCCGACCTGCCGTGGGGCCTGGTGCTGCTGGCCGCCGTCTCGGTGCTGATGTATCTGGCCGGGAAGTACGCGGAGGGCGGGCGGCCCACGGTGCTCTCGGTGGTCCGGGTCCGGCCCGAGGAGGGCGGCTTCGACCGGGACGCGCCGATCCGCACCGGGGACGACATCGAGATCCGCGGCAGCGGCTTCGTGCCCCCGGGGGCGCAGGAGCCGGACCGGCTCGCCCGTATGGTCGTACGCATCGGGGCGGTGCACGTCCAGGTCCCGCTGGTGCCGGTCGCCGGGGGCTTCAGCAACCCGACCGACACCGTGCTGACCGTGCCGGTGCCGGTGGATGTGGAGCCGGGGCGGGTGGAGGTGCAGGTCGTCACCGCGGCGGGGGCGGAGACAAACCGCTATCCGATCGACGTTCTGGACTGAGCCGCCTGCCCGTTTCCTCCGTAAGGTTTTGTTGATGAGGCAACGGGAGAGGCGGGCGTCATGAGGCATGCTGACAGAACGGTCGGAGCCGGCTCGGGCAGTGTGAGCGGTGTGGGTGGGATAGGCGGGAGCGGCGGGCACACCGGCGGCTGGCGGGACTCCGCCGGGCGGTACGCCCTGCTGCCGCTGCGGATCTTCCTCGGGGTGACGTTCATCTACGCGGGGATCGACAAGCTGACGGACTCGGCCTTCCTGGCCGACCGTGGCACCGGCTCGGTCGGCGAGCTGATGCGGCAAATACGCGACAGCTCCGCGGTGCCGTGGCTGGTGGACCAGGCGCTGAAGGACCCGTCGAGCTTCGGGTACGCCATCGCCTTCGGGGAGCTGGCGGTCGGGCTCGGCACGCTCATGGGGCTGCTGGGGCGGCTGGCGGCGTTCGGCGGCGCGCTCATCTCGCTGAGCCTGTGGCTGACGGTCAGCTGGCAGACGGACCCGTACTACTACGGAAACGATTTGGCGTATCTGATGGCGTGGCTGCCGCTGGTGCTGGCGGGCACCCCCTATCTGTCGCTGGACGTGGCCATCTCCAAGCGCCGCAGGCGCCAGGGCGCGCAGCTGTTCAGCTAGCTCAGCCGGCTCCCTCCCGGTCCTGCCGGTCCTGGCGGGGCTCTCGTGCGCCGCTGCCGCGGTCGGCGGGCGGCGACTCGTAGCGGCGGCGCAGCTCGTCCATGGGCAGGTCGCGCAGGGGCGGGGCGGTGTGCTCGGAGATGCGGGCGCGGTGCCGCCGGGACCAAGAGGACCAGGAGGCGAGCGCCGAGACGAGCCCCGCCAGGCACAGCCCGCCCAAGAGGACGGGCAGGGGCGCGAAGGGCGGCAGATCCCACTGGCCGGCGGCGTCCAGGCCGTACGCGAGGCCCGCCCCGAGGACGACGAGTCCGGCGACCAGCTTGCCCGGCTCGAAACGGTGGCGCGTCATGACCGGCTCACCTCCACATTGCCCAGGCCGATCTCCAGGTCCAGCCGCAGCGTGCCCTTCACGGCGCGCCCGTCCGCCGGCTCCACGGTCACGGTCCGGTCCCTTCCCGGCTTGATGTCGATGTCGTCACTCTTCTCGCCCGGCAGCCGTATGTCGCCGAGCCCCACATGGATCGACAGCTCGAGCCGCGCGTCCTTGGGCACGGTGACCGCGAGCTTCCCGGCGCCGACCTCGGCGTGCGTGGTGACGGTCTGACCCTTCTCCAGTGACAGGCGGTCCAGCTTCAGCTCGCCGACGCCCCCGCCCAGCGCGTACGAGCCGCGGACGGCCGCCGTGGACGCGGGCGCCCAGGTGCGGCGCGTCCAGTCGGTGGTGACGGACTCGGGGAGCCAGGCGGCGGCCGCCAGCAGCGCGCTGGTCACCACCGCCAGCACGATGGTGCCCGTGCCGGTGCGGCCGTACCGGGAGCTGACCGCGATGCCAAGCCCGAGGACGCCCAGCGCGCACGCGAGCCCGATCTCCAGGCTGGTGCCGAGCGGCCGGGAGCCCCACGTCGCGCCCGTGCCCGCCACGGCCGCCGCCAGGGCGAGCAGAAACGTCCAGCCGCCGATCGACGTCCCGTCGAGCGCCTTGCGGGACCTGCGGGGCGCCGCCCACCGCCCGGCGCCCCTGGTGGCGTACGAGGCGCCGTCCGAGCCGTCGTCGGGGCCCCACAGATAGCCCGTGTCCTCGCCGACCGGGCCCGTCGTGCCGTCCTTGACGATCGGGTCCCGCCACCAGGACGGGCCGCCCCGGGCCGGCGGCGGGGCCTTGGTCTCGGGGGGCGCGTCGGCCACCGCCTGCGCCGTCGCCGGGTCCACCGCGCCCTCGCTCTCCGCCTGGTGGCGGTGGCGGGACCAATAGCCGGCGCCCGCCGCGGCGATGGACAGCATGATGGAGAAATAGATCACGCTGCCGTTGTTCAGCATGGACAGGAACAGGCCGCAGCCCACCAGCGCGCACAGCACCGCGGTGAGCGCCGGGCCCTCCACCCGGCCCGAGAGCAGCCTGCGGCCCTCGTTCTCCTCCTCGCCCTGGACCGGGACCAGCAGCCAGCAGAAGCCGTACACGATCAGGCCGAAGCCGCCCGTGACGGCGAGCACGGACAGCACCACCCGGAAGATCACCGGGTCCACGTCGCAGAACCGGCCGAGCCCCCCGCATACGCCCGAGATCATTTTCTGATCGCGGCTGCGGCGCAGCGGCGCCCTCGCCGGCGGCCGCGGACCGCCGGAGCCGGCCGCGCCGGGGGCCGGATCCGTGACGGTGGGTGCATCGGTCATGCTCACCATGGTGACAAGCCGGCGGGCCGGGCGGCATCTGTCTCAACCCTGGCCCTTCCCTGAGATCGTCCCTTAGACGGCGACGGCTATCGTGGCGCATCGAACGTATGCGGGGGGCCAAGGCCAGCCGGGGGAGCGGGAGGGGCACACAGTGTCAGATGAAGGGCGGCTGATCGCGGGGAGGTACCGGCTGGCCGAGCAGATCGGCCGCGGTGGCATGGGCACGGTCTGGCGTGCCGAGGACGAACTGCTGGACCGCCAGGTCGCACTGAAGCAGCTGCACATATCGCCTCACCTCACCGAGGACGAGGTCGCCACCCTCTTCGAGCGCACCCGCCGCGAGGCGCGCAGCGCCGCCCGTATCGCGCACCCCAACGTGGTGGTCGTCCACGACGTGGTGGAGGACTCGGGGCTGCCGTGCATCGTCATGGAGTACGTGCCCTCGACCACGCTGGGCGATCTGCTCAAGACCGGCCGGACCGTCACCCCCGACGAGGCGGCCAGGATCGGCCGCGGCATGATCGCCGCGCTGCGGGCCGCGCACGCGGCCGGGGTGCTGCACCGTGACGTCAAGCCCGGCAACGTCCTCCTCGGCGACGAGGGGCGGGTCGTGCTCACCGACTTCGGCATCGCCATGGCCACCGGCACCTCCACGCTCACCAAGACCGGTGAGGTCGTCGGGTCCATCGACTACATCGCGCCCGAGCGGATCAGGGGCCGGACCCCGGGGCCCTCCTCGGACCTGTGGGCGCTGGGCGCGACGCTCTACCAGGCCATCGAGGGGCGGCCGCCGTTCCGCAAGGCCACGCCGATCGAGACCGGGTACGCGATCGCCGTCGACCCGCTGGAGCCGCCGCTGCGGGCCGGGCCGCTGACGGGTCTGATCGAAGGGCTGCTGGCCAAGGAGCCCGAGGACCGGCCGACGGCGGAGCAGACCGAGCGCGCGCTGCGCGGTCCGGCGGGGCTGCCCGAGACGACGTCGATGCCCAGGCCGGACCCGACGTCCGACACCACCCGGCTGTTCACGCCCTCCTACGACCCCGCGTCGGCGCCCCCCTACGACCCTGCTTCCGCGTCCCCCTACGAGCCCGCGTCCGCATCCGCGTCCACGCCGACTCCGCCGTACGCGCACCCCTCCACGCCCGCCCCTGTGTCCTACGCCCCCCCGACCCCGCCCACGCACGCCCACGCGCCCGCCTCCCCGCCCGCCCCCGGGCCCTCGGGCGGCGGCGGCCGCCGCCGCGGGCGTACGGCGCTGTGGAGCGCGTCGGTGGCCGTGGTGGCCGTGGTCGGGGTCGCGGCCGGGGTGTATCTGTCGGGCGTCAACCTCGGCGGGAGCGAGGACGACGGGGCGGGGTCCGGGACCCCCACGGCCACCGCGTCGTCGCCGACGTACAAGATTCCGGAGCTTCCCGACGGCTACCACCGGGAAAAGCTGTCGGAGTTCGGAGTCTCCCTCCCCGTGCCTGACGACTGGACCCGCCAGCCCGACTCCAGCCCGGAGGGCACGGTGGACGGCACCCAGGAGGTCAGGTTCCTGGACCCCACCCAGAAGGTCAGGCTGATGATCAACGTCCTGGACTCGGCGGGTCCGGACCATAAGCAGCACTTCGAGGACCTCGAGATCCAGCTGAAGCAGACCTATCCCGTCTTTCAGCGGCTGCGCCTGGACAACACGAAGTACCGGGGCCTGCCCGGGGCGATCTGGGAGTTCAAGTTCCAGGGGCGGGAGCGCTCGTACCGCGCCATCGACCTCGGCTTCGGCGAGGAGGGCGGCAAGGCGTACGCGATCTACCTCAGCGCCCCCTCGGACGATTGGGGCGACTATCTGCCGGTGTTCCGTCACGTCCGGGACGGCTTCAAGATCGAGGACAGTTCCCCCTGAGCGCCCTGTCGGGGAACGATCAGGGGTGACCCTGATACCCGAGGGGGGCCGTTCGTGTGACGATCGGAGCGTGACCGCCGCCGCGCCCCCCGCCGAGCCGCCCCCGCGCAAGCTGTACCGCAGCGCGGAGGGGCGGATGGTCGGCGGCGTCGCGCGCGGGCTCGCCGGCCATCTCGGGCTGCCGGTCTCCTGGGTGCGGTTCGTGTTCATCGCGCTGCTGATGGCCGAGGGCTTCGGCGCGCTGGTGTACGCGCTGTTCTGGTTCGTGGTGCCGCTGGGCTTCGGCGGCGTCGAGACCGCCCGCCCGGCGTCCGACCGTGGCCCCGAGGGCGGGCGCCGCCTCCTGGCCCGCAAGCCGGACAAGGGTCAGGTCTTCGCGCTGCTCGCGCTGCTGGTCGGCCTGGGCGTCTTCGTCGAGAGATTCCAGCTGGGCCGCGCCAACACCTATATCTGGCCGCTGCTGCTCATCGGCGCGGGCGTGGCCCTGGTCTGGCGCCAGGCGGACAACTCCCGGCGCGCCCAGTGGGTCGAGCTCAGCCGCCGCAAGCAGGTGCTGCCGATCGCGCGGGGCGCCGCCGGGGTGGTGCTGGTCGGCGCCGGGGTGACGGGCATCGTGGTGCTGCAGGGCTCGGCCAAGCACCTGGGCGCGGTGCTGCAGGCCGCGCTCGCGGTGCTGGTGGGCATCGCGCTGCTCGCGGGCCCGTATCTGGTGCGGATGGCCCAGGACCTCTCCGAGGAGCGTCTGATGCGCATCCGCGCCCAGGAGCGGGCCGAGGTCGCCGCCCATGTCCACGACTCCGTCCTGCACACCCTGACCCTGATCCAGCGGAACGCGGAGGACCCCCGGGAGGTCGCCCGGCTGGCCCGGGCCCAGGAGCGCGAGCTGCGCGCCTGGCTGTACCGGCCGGAGGGCAGGGGCAAGGACGAGGCCGATGAGCCGGACACGCTGGCGGAGGCGGTCAAGGCGACCGCCGCCGAGGTCGAGGACCACCACGGCGTGCCGATCGAAGTGGTGGTCGTCGGCGACTGCCCGCTGGACGAGCAGCTGGCCGCGCAGCTGCAGGCCGCGCGCGAGGCGATGGTCAACGCAGCCAAGTACGGTGGCGACGGCGGGGCCGTCCAGGTCTTCGCCGAGGTCGAGGGGGCCACGGTGTTCATCTCCGTACGGGACCGGGGCCCGGGCTTCGACCTGGACGCGGTGCCGGAGGACCGGATGGGCGTGCGCGAGTCCATCATCGGCAGAATGCGGCGCAACGGCGGCACGGCGCGGCTGAGGTCCGCGCCGGACGGGGGCACGGTAGTGGAGCTGGAGATGGAGAGGGCGGCGACGACGACATGACCGACGCGAGCGAGGCGGCGAACGGGGCGGCGGCGAACGGGCCGGCGGACGAGGCGGCACGGCGCCGGGTGCGGGTCGTCCTCGTCGACGACCACCGGATGTTCCGGACCGGCGTCCAGGCCGAGATCGGGGAGACGGCCCGCACGGGCGTCGAGGTGGTCGGGGAGGCGGCGGACGTCGACCAGGCCGTCACGGTGATCGGCGCCACCCGGCCGGAGGTCGTCCTCCTCGACGTCCACCTCCCGGGCGGCGGAGGCGTCGAGGTGCTGCGCCGCAGCGCGGCGCTGATGGCCGCCCACGACCGGCCGGTGCGCTTCCTGGCGCTGTCGGTCTCGGACGCCGCCGAGGATGTCATCGGGGTGATCCGCGGCGGCGCCCGCGGCTATGTCACCAAGACCATCACCGGCACCGACCTGGTCGACGCGATCTTCCGGGTCTCCGAGGGCGACGCCGTCTTCTCGCCCCGCCTCGCCGGCTTCGTCCTGGACGCCTTCGCCTCCACGGACGCCCCGCCGGTGGACGAGGACCTCGACCGCCTCACCCAGCGCGAGCGCGAGGTGTTGCGGCTGATCGCCCGCGGCTACGCCTACAAGGAGATCGCCAAGCAGCTGTTCATCTCGGTGAAGACGGTGGAGAGCCATGTATCGGCGGTGCTGCGCAAGCTCCAGCTCTCCAACCGCCACGAGCTGACCCGCTGGGCGACGGCCCGCCGCCTGGTCTGACCTGTGGCCTGTGGCTAATAGCCGATGGTGAACCGCCGCTGTACGAACCGGGGCAGCTCGGCCTCGTCCAGCAGCGCGACGGCGGCGTCCTCGATGGAGATGCGGCTGCGCCCCTCGGCGTCCAGGACCGGCTGGTCGCCGCCGAGCCGGAAGCGGCCGGTGCGCTCGCCGGGGGCGATCTCCTCGGCCGGGCTGAAGTAGGTCCACAGCCGGTTCGAGGTGCGCAGCGCGTTCAGCGCGTCCCGGTGGCCCCGCACGGCGGCGGCGTACTCCCTGGGCAGGCCGAGTGAGTCCAGCGCCTCGTACAGCTCTTCGTCGGAGTCGGCGCGCGTGACCCCCGGCCTGATCTCCAGGCTTCCCGCGCCGCCGATCACGATGAGCCGGGTCCGGGGGTGGCTCTCCAGGGCCTTCAGCAGCGCCTTGGCGGCCGTGGTGTAGACGGTCGGATCGGCGATCGAGCGCTGCACGGTGTCCGCCATGTCCTGGGCGGCGTTGCCCGGTTGGAAGCCGCTGATCAGGACGTCCAGGCCGGGCAGGACCGCCGCCACGCTGTCGGCGTCGAGGACGTCGACGCTCTTCCACACCACGTTCTCGCGGTCCTCCTCGATACGGGAGGCGTCGCGGGTGAACGCGGTGACGTCATGGCCCCGGCCGAGGGCTTCGGTGACGACGCGCTGTCCGATGCTGCCGGTGGCGCCAATGATTCCTATACGCATGAAACAAATCTCCAATGCCGGAAGGCGGATCTATGCGGCGTGGCTATACGGCGTGTGGTGACTATACGGCGTGAAGTTTTGATACGGCAACCAAGGACTGAGACGCTGTAGAGTGCTCCCGTGGGCACGACGACGGGACGCCGGGAGAGGCTGCGGGCCGAGACGACGGCCGAAATCAAGAAGGTCGCGCTCGGGCTGATGTCCTCGGGCGGGCCGGACGCGATCACGCTTCGGGCCATCGCCCGCGAGATGGGCATGACGGCCAACGCCATCTACGGCTACTTCGCCACCCGGGACGACCTGGTCTCCACGCTGATCAGCGACGTGTACACCTCGCTCGCCGACGCCGTGGACGCCGCCCGCGACGCCTGCCCCGCCGACGACCCGGCCGGTCGCATCACCGCTTGGGCGACCGCCTTCCGGGACTGGGCACTCACCAACCCCGAGGGCTTCCGGCTGATCTACGGCGACCCCGTACCCGGCTACCAGGCGCCCGAAGGAGGCGCCGCGCCCGAGGCCGAACACCGCGTCTGCGCCGGGCTCACCGGCCTGGCCGCCGGGGCCTGGCCGCACGCCCAGGGCCTCTTCGCGGAGGCCGATTTCCAGTGGTCGGACTTCGACCCCAAGCTGGCGGGCGAGGTGCGGGAGGAATTCCCCGGACTGCCGCCCGCCGCGGTGGCCATCGCGCTGCGCATCTGGGGCCATCTGCACGGCCTGGTCTCACTGGAGATCTACGGCCATATGCGCGTCCAGACCCCGCGCCCGGACAAGATCTACCGCGCGGAGCTGGCCCAGCTGATCCGCGGGCTCGGCCTGCCCGCGTAGCGGCGCGGCGACTTCACCCCGGCCCCGACCGCATGGGCGACCGGGGCGCATGGAGCGGCCGGGGCGCGTGAGCGGTCGGGGCGTGAAGGTGAGGGCCCGTCTCCCGGGCCCGGTCCGTCAGTTGTCGGTCAACGCCGGTCAGCCTTTGGCGCCTGCCATGGTCTGCTTGGCCAGCTCGTACGCGGGCAGCATGGCCTCGTGCTCCTCGCTGTCGAGCCCGCCGAGGTGCAGCACGACGCCTCCCTGCGGGGTCATCACCGCCAGCGCCCGCTCCCGCTTGGACTCGTCCAGATCGGGGTCGTCGAGGATGTAGCTGATCTCCGCGGCGGGCAGGTCACCGGCCTTCACCTCGCTGTACCGGGCGTCGCGTACGTGCTTCTCCCCGGCCATGAACGCCTTCAGCAGCTGCCGGGGCTTGGTGCCGGCCGCGGCCTTGCCCTTGTCGCCGGTCCATACGCGCAGAAAGCCGATGTGCCCGGCGGGCTTCGCGTCGATCTCGCAGACGAGGGTCACCGGGCCCTGTTCGAGGAGGGTGGAGCCCAGTTCGGGGTCGGCTCCCTCCACTTCCTTCACCGCCTCCGCCTTCCACGACTTGGCGAGGCTGAACCGCACCGGCAGCGCGCACGCCGTGTCCCGGCCGCCGAGTTCGCCGCTCGCGGCCGCCACCTCGACACCACCCTTGCCGCTCTTGCCGCCCTTGTCGCCGTCGCCCGAGTCCGAGGAGCAGCCCGTCAGTCCCCCGAACATGCCGATCACACCGATCGCCACCGCGGCGCCCACGGCTGCCCGACCAGGTATGCGCATCGCGCTGTTCCCCGCCTTCTGCACAGAAAAATCGAAAATTCGCCGCAGCATATACCGGAACGGAAGCCGAGCGGCCGGGTCTACTGTCTGCGCCGCCGAGCCGGCCGGCGGCTCGAACTCATTGGACCCACCCCGGTGGTGATCCGGGCCGGTCGGAGTCGGTGCCCGTGTGGTAGAAATCGGCCACGCACGGGGGTAGAACGGTCGCCTCCGGCCAACGGGCGGAGGAATCGGGATGAATGCGCGGATGGTCGCGGGATGTGCCTTGACGGTGGGGGCGCTGCTGTTCACCAGCGCCTGCAAAGACGGCACGGAGGGTGGCCAGAAGGAGGCATCCGGCGGGCCCGCCGCCACGAAGAGCCAGAGCCCCACGTCCGCCACCAAGACGCCCACCGCGGTTCCCTCGCCGACCGGCACGATGGCGAAAATGCCTGCGGGTACAAACCCGGGGCTGCGGAACAAAGGCCGGCTGACGGTGTGCAGAGGCGCGGCGCAGACGCCGTTCCTCACGTCGAGCGGTGAGGTGCCGTCCTCGAACGGCGCCACGGTCGGCCAAGTCAAGGGCTTCGACGTCGAGATGTTGAGCCTGATCGGCCAGCGGATCAATGCCGTGCCCCAGTTCAACGGCAACGTCCCGGTCGACAAGGTCTACAACGGGGAGGCGCTGAAGCAGAAGTGGTGTGACGTGATCGGCGGCATATCCACGGACTCCAAGGCCGCCTTCCCGCAGATGTCGTTCAGCGTCCCGTACTTCACGCGCAAGAGCGCGATCCTCGTCCAGGGCGACGCGCGCTACGCCTCGCTCGACGAGCTGGTCGGCAAGCGGGTCGGCGCCAGGACGACCACGCCCGAATTCCCGGACGACATCGACACCTACAACGACAAGCACAGCAAGAAGATCACCGTGCAGCGGGTCGAACAGGACGAACTGCTGCTCGGCATGCTGACGAGCGGACGCGTCGACGCCGTCGTACTCGGCAACGGCCAGGCGAAGTACTTCGCGGCCCTGCACAAGGAGTCGAACCTGCACATCACGGCCGAGTTCGGCAAGACCTACCAGGCCATGTTCGCGGTACGGAAGGGCAATTCCGCACTGCTGAAGCAGATCGACGCGGCGCTGGCCGACGCGGGCCGCAACGGCCTGTACGCGGCGGCCTACCGCACGTGGTTCAGCGAGGAGCCGAAGTCCGTCCCGCCCACGGGATGAACGCGTAGCGCGCCGCCCGCGGCCGGGCCGGCCCGTGGCCGCATGCGTTTCCGGCCCCCGGATCGTGTGAATAACTTGCCTGAGCTGCCCGCTTCCTGTGATCGCGGGCAGGGGGGAGGCAGGGGAGATGGGCACTGCGGGACGGTCAACAGAAGCGGAACCGGAACCGGAACCCGAGTGGTGGCAGACCTGGGAGGCCGAAGCGGAGCGGCGGCTGCCGCCGCACGCCTACACCTACTACGCCTCCGGCGCCGGGCGTGACATCACCCGGGACGAGGGGCTGCGCGACTGGGACGTGCTGCGGCTGCTGCCGCACGTCCTGCGCCGCGTGTCCGGCGGCACCACCCGTACGACGGTGCTGGGCACCGAGGTCGCCACCCCGGTGCTCGTCGCCCCCATGGCGGGCCAGGAGTACGCCCACCCCGACGGGGAGCGGGAGATGGCCAAGGGCGCGGCCGGCGCCGGGTCCCTGCTGGGCGTGACGACCTGGACCGCCAGCCGCTTCGAGGACGTCGCCGCCTCGGGCGCTCCCTGGTGGTACCAGGTGTACGTCACCCGCGACCGCGGCCTGACCGCCGAACTCGTCCGGCGCGCCGCCCACCACGGCGCCCGCGCCCTGCTGTTCACCGTCGACCTGCCGGTGCTCGGCCGCCGCGGGGACCGGCAGCGGGCCGCCGACCTCGACCCGACCGTGCGCCTGGTCAACCTGGCGGGCCGCCAGGTGCTCCCGCGCGAAGAGGTCCAGAGCGAGCCGGACCTGACGCCGGACCTGATCGGCTGGCTGCACGAGACCAGCGGGCTCCCGGTCGTGGTCAAGGGCGTGCTGCGGGCGGACGACGCCAAGGTCGTCGCGGACCACGGGGGCGCGGGCGTGGTGGTCTCCACCCACGGCGGCCGCCAGCTCGACCGCAGCGTGACCTCGGCGTCCGCGCTGCCCCGGGTGGCCGAGGCGCTCGCGGGCAGCGGCGTCGAGGTCTACGCCGACAGCGGGGTGCGCCGCGGCGAGCACATCGCCGCGGCCCTCGCGCTGGGCGCCCGCGCGGTGTTCGTCGGCCGCCCGGCGCTGTGGGGGCTGGCGACGGAGGGGGCCGCCGGGGTCCAGGAGGCCGTGGACCGGCTCACCGCCGAACTCGCCCACACCATGACCCTGCTCGGGGCCGAGACCCCCGCCGCGCTCACCCCCGACCTTGTTTCCGGGACTTGAGCGCGCAGGGAATCGGGGCGCGACCGCTGGCCTGGGTGTAGCCGCTACCCGAGGCTGATGCGTCAAGCGGCCGCATCCAGCGTGTCCTTGACCGTGACTCCGCCGACGACTGAAGTCGCAGGCTTCCTGCATCGCTGGCTAAGCAGCGTTGCGGAGGGCCGGCCCGGCCCTGTTGAGGACGTTCCGTGCGCCCACGTGGTCGGCGTTCGCGAGGAAGCCGCAGGAGACGCATTCGAACTTCGCTTGGGTGATGCGGTTCTCCTTCGCTGCGTGCCCGCATTCGGGGCATGTGCGGGAGGCGTTGCGGGCGTCCACCACGATCACTCGACGACCGGCGCTCTCAGCCTTGTCCGTCAGGATTCTCAGGAACGTCCCCCAACCCGCGTCCAGAATACTGCGGTTCAGCCCGGACTTCGCGGCGGCGCCGTTCCGGAGGAAGGCGCCGACGTTGTCGGGGTCGGGCTTGGGCGCGGGCGTCTTGGTCATGCCCGCTGTATTCAGTTTCTCGTGGGCGATCAAGTCATGATCGCGGACCAGTTCATTCGCCGTCTTGTGATGGTGGTCGAGTCGCTGCCGCCTGATCTTCGCGTGCAGCTTCGCGGCCTTCCGGGCCGCAGCGCAATGCTTCTTCGTGCGGTGCTGGGTGCGCTCGGGGAAGGTACTCAGGCACCGTTGTGCTTCGGCCAGGGCTTCAGCCGACTTGTTCAGGAAGCGCGGGTTCTCCTTGTGCGCTCCGTTGGAGTCGGTGAAGAAGTGCACCGTGCCCATGTCGATGCCGACGATCGCCCCCGTGGCCGGAAGCGGTTCGGCGGGTACCTCGTCACAGGCGAGGATCACATACCAGTGCACGCCCTCACGCCCGACGCTGATCGTCTTGACTCGCCCGCGCACCGGCCGGTGCTGGTGTACGCGGACGTGTCCGACGCCTTGCAGGCGTACGCGGGTCTGACGGTCGTGCGGACTGGAGTCCCAGCGGCAGCCGTCGCCGTCCCTCGGGAACTCCACTGTGTCGAAGTGCCCGACGCCCTTGAAACGTGGGTAGCCGGGCTTGTCACCGGCCTTCACGCGGCGGAAGAATGCGGCGAACGCCTTGTTCAACCGGCGGAGCGTGGCCTGCTGAGAACTGAACGACCAGCGCGCCTGATCAGGGTCGACTGCCCGGATCTCCTTGAGCTGCGCTGACTGCTGCCCATAGGTGATGCTCGTCTTCGAGCTGTGCCGGTAGGCATCCCGCCGCTCCTGCAACGCGGCGTTGTACATGCGGCAGTGGTCTCGCAGCATCTCGCGAAGGGCTTGCTCCTGGCGGACGGTGGGGCGGAGGCGAAACTTGTAGGTCCTTATCACGACCGGGCCTCCTTGCCCTTCATCCAGAAATCCCTTCTCGTCGTCTTGGCCCGGAACCACCGGCCGCCCCTACGCGGGGCGGGTCGCCCCCGCGAACGGCATCTGGTCGATCGGCGCCACGCGGACGGGCGCGCCGGGGCGCGGGGCGTGGATCATGCGGCCGCCGCCGATGTAGAGACCGACATGGCTGACGCCCGCGTAGAAGAAGACCAGGTCGCCTGGGGCCAGCTCGGTGCGCGAGACCCGTCGGCCCGCGTTGATCTGGGTGTAGGTGGTGCGCGGCAGGGCCACCCCGGCGGCTTGCCAGGCGGCCTGGGTGAGCCCCGAGCAGTCGTAGCCGTGCGGGCCGGTCGCGCCCCAGATGTACGGCTTGCCGAGCGCCCCGTACGCGTATGAGACGGCGCGGGCCGCGCGGCCCGACGTGGTGTACGGCGCGGCGCCGGTCCGGGTGCCCTGAGCCTCCCGGCCCTTCTGAGCTGCCCGGGCCTCCTGAGCCTCGCGGGCCTTCTGGGCCTCGTAGCGGCGGCGCTGCTCGCTGGTCAGCCGGTCGAGGAGGGCCTGGGCGGCGGCGAGCTTCTTCCGGGCGGCGCCCTTGTGCCGGGCGAGCGCCGCCTGGGCTCCGCGCAGCTGGTCGAGCCGGTCCTGCGCCTCGCCGCGTACCTGGCGTAACTTCCGGGCCTGGCGGGAGAGGCCCGCGACGGCGGCGGCCTGGCGGCTGCCCACGCGGTCGGCGAGCGAGGCGCGCCGCAGATACTGCTCGGGGGAGGAGGACAGCGCGAGCTGGAGGGTGGGCGCGACGGTGCCGGAGCGGTACTGGGCGGCGGCGAAGGCGCCCAGCGCGTTGCGCGAGGCGTTCAGCCGCGCCGTTCTGCGGGCCGCCTCGTCGCGCAGCTGGTCGAGCGCCTGGCGGGCCTTGCCCGCCTTCTCCTTCGCGCCGTTGTACTTCTCGTTGGCCTCCTCGGCCTCCCGCTGGTACCGGTCCACCTTCTCCCTCACCTGGGCGGTGGTGAGGCGGGTCTCGGCGTGGCCGGTGCCGCTCATGGCGGTGGCGGCGGCCCCCGCGAGGGCGACGGCGGCGGTCCAGGCGGTCCCGCCCGTGAGCGAGCGCTGCTTGGGCTTCCTGTGCGACGCCACGGCGGCGGGTCACCTTCCCTTTTCATCGCGGTCCTGCGCATATCTGGCAGGTGGCAGCCCGCCCATGAGGCGGGGACCCTCGGTTGACGGGAAGCGGACTGCCACCTGGGGGAGGAAGCTAGGCGGGCGGGCACGGGCGGGCGGTGCGATGAACGGGAGTGGACGGATTCGGTGTCCTGCTGCCCATAACCGACCGCCCGGCGCACGGCCGTCGATGATTCGCGGGGCGGCCGTGATCGAAGCGACGATCGTGACCCACCCGGTTGCCGGGGGCTGCTATGGGCAGGGCTACGCTCGCCAACCATGGACGTCCTCATCAATGTCTTCGTCGGGCTGCACATCGTCGGCATCGCCGCGCTGCTCGGCGGCTTCCTGGCGCAGCTGAAGCCGATGCGCGCGGGCGAGGGGCGGATGACCCCGGGGATGCTGCACGGCGCGCTGACCATGCTGGTGACCGGTGCCGCGCTGGTGGGGCTCAACCAGGCCGACGACAACAGCGTCAACAACATCAAGATCGGTGTGAAGCTGGCGCTGCTGATCGTGATCCTGGGGCTGGTCTATGTGAAGCGCGACGAGGAGAAGGTCGAGTCGGCGGCCCTCGGCGCGGTGGGGCTGCTGACCACGGCCAACATCTTCATCGCCGTCCTGTGGACCTGATACGCGCACGCCGCACCCGCGTACGAGCCCGCGAGTGACTGTCAGGTTCCGCACAACCTGTTGGCCCCACTGTCTGTCTCACCAGGTAAGGCAGGCGAAGGGAGCGGGCAGTGGGGGTACTTGCGGGATGGGGCCGCCGTACGGGCGTGGCCTTGGGGGTAGCGGGGATGGTGGTGCCGCTGGCGGTCGCGCTCGGCACTCCGGCGCAGGCCGCCTCGTCGTGCACGACGAGCATCGGGCCGTACCAGAAACAGGTGGAGAAGTTCCTGGGCCGCCCGGTGGACGGGCGGCAGTCGCGGACGGACTGTCTGGCGATTCAGAAGTTCCAGGTCAACCACGGCATCAGCCCGACCATCGGCTACGCCGGGCCGGTCACCTGGGGCGTGATGAAGCTGATCAACTCGCAGAAGGCGGCCGGGCACAACCCGAACAAGGCGAAAAAGTGCCCCACCAACAAGGGCCGCATCGCCTGCGTGGACCTCACCCGCCAGCTGAGCTGGATCCAGGACGGCTCGCGGCTGGTGTACGGCCCGGTGCCGGTGCGCACCGGCCGCGACCGGTATGAGACCCGGGGCGGGCTGAAGAAGATCTACTGGCGGAACATCGACCACTGGTCGACGATCTACGACGTCCCGATGCCGTACAGCCAGTTCTTCGATGGCGGCCAGGCCTTCCACTCCATCGCGGGGAGCGTGTGGTCGCCGCCCGGCTCCCACGGCTGCGTCAACATGCGCAAGAGCGACGCCAAGAAGTACTGGAGCCTGCTGCGCAACGGCGACGACGTGTACGTCTACGGCCGCAAGCCCGGCACCTGAGCCGCCGCCGTCCGGGTCCCGGAGAGCCCTCCGGGACCCGGGCAGCCGCTACGCGGGGCGGACGCTCCCGTAGATCGGCATCTCGGTGATCGGCGCGATCTTGACCACATCGCCCGGCTTCGGGGCGTGGATCATCATCCCGTCGCCTATGTAGAGGCCGACATGGCTGATGTCGTCATAGAAGAAGACGAGATCGCCCGGCTCGAGGTCGGAGGTCGACACGCGGGTGCCGACCTTCACCTGGTCCCAGGTGGTGCGCGGCAGTGAGACCCCGGCGGCCTTCCAGGCGGCCTGGGTGAGCCCCGAGCAGTCGTAGGAGTTGGGGCCGGTCGCGCCCCAGACGTACGGCTTGCCGAGCTGCGACCGCGCGAAGGCGATGGCCTTGTCGGCCTTGGTGGCGTACGAGCCGGAGGAGCCCGAAGACCCCGAGGAGCCGGTGGATCCCGAGGACCCCGAGCCGCTGCCCTGGTTCTGCTGCTGCTCCTGTTGCCGCTTGGCCGCCGCCTCCCGCTGCTTCTGCGCCAGCTCCGCCGCCTTGCGCCGAGCCTCCTCTTCCTTCTTCTTCTCGATCGCCGCCAGCCGCGCCTTCTCCTCGGCGGTCAGCTTCGACAGCAGCTGACGGGCCTGGGTGAGCTTGTCCTGGACGGTCTTCTTCCTGGTCTTCAGCTGCTGCTGCGACCGGGTCAGCGAGGCCAGGCTCTCGCCGGCCTTCATACGCTCCTTGGCGGCCTTGGCCTGCTGCGACAGGAAGTCGTCGACGGCCTGCTTCTGCTCGCCGGTCAGCCGGTCCATCAGATGGGACTGGTCGAAGAAGTCCTGCGGGTCGGAGGCGAACAGCAGGGTCGCGGTGCTGGAGGCCATGCCGCCGTCGCGGTACTGCGCCGCCGCGTAGCTGCCCAGCTTGCGCCGTGCCTCGTTCAGCTTCTCGGTGCGCTTGGCGACGCTGTCCAGCAGCCGGTCGACCTTGGCGCGCTGCTCGCCGGTGCGCTCCTTGGCGGCGTTGTAGCTCTGGGTCGCGGATTCGGCCTGGTGGTAGAGCGTGTCGACCTTTTTCTTGACCTCTTCGACCGTCGGCTTGGGCTTGCCGGGCTCGGCGCTCGCCGTCTGGGAGAGGAGGGTGACGGAGGCCAGGGCGGCCGTGGTGACCCCGACGGCCGTGCGGCGGCCGGTGGCCGAGTCCAGTATTCGGGTCCGCGGCTTGCGGTGCGACGCCAAAGGAGGCGACTCCTTCCGTGGACCGCCTACCGGGTTAGCTGTCGGGTTCGGGCGTCGGAAGGCTGCCCTACGGGCCGTGCGGCGGACGGTTGGCGTCGCCGCGTGGCCCGATTCACCCCAGTGGTACGTCTGGGTCCCCGGCTCCGGCTGCCTCGCGGCGGGGCCGGACTCGGCGGAGACAGCCCGTGTCGACGCGGTCGCCGACGGGTTCCGGACCGTCTGACGCAGGACGGTAGCGGGCTCGTGGGGCTTGTGTGAAGTCTGTGTTCGAATTGCCCCGAAACCGTTTCGTGATATCCGCACGTACGCTGTCAGTGCGGCGGCCTAGACTCGGTGAGCGATGAGCAGCCTCTTTGACGACAGCTTCCTGGCGGACCTCGGGCCCTCGGACGAGGAGCCTCCGCCGCCCGAGGACGACGGCCGGCCCACCGCCGAGGACGTCCCGCACGACCTCTTCGGCGGGGCGTTCGACGCGCCCGCCCCCAAGGACGCGTACTACCGCGACGGCGCGGCGCGGCCCGCGGTGGACCCGGCCGCGCTGCTGGAGGGGATGAACGAGCAGCAGCGGGCCGCCGTGGTGCACACCGGCTCGCCGCTGCTGATCGTCGCGGGCGCCGGGTCCGGCAAGACCCGGGTGCTCACCCACCGCATCGCGTATCTGCTCGGCGCGCGCCAGGTGCACCCCGGCCAGATCCTCGCCATCACCTTCACCAACAAGGCCGCGGGTGAGATGAAGGAGCGGGTCGAGGAGCTGGTCGGGCCGCGCGCGAAGGTCATGTGGGTGTCGACCTTCCACAGCGCCTGTGTGCGCATCCTGCGCCGGGAGTCCAAGAAGCTCGGCTTCACGTCCTCCTTCTCGATCTACGACGCGGCCGACTCCAAGCGGCTGATGGCGCTGGTGTGCCGGGACCTCGACCTCGACCCGAAGCGGTATCCGCCCAAGTCCTTCAGCGCCAAGGTCTCCAACCTGAAGAACGAGCTCATCGACGAGGAGACCTTCGCCGGACAGGCCTCGGACGGCTTCGAGAAGACGCTCGCCGAGGCGTATGCGATGTACCAGTCGCGGCTGCGTGAGGCCAACGCGCTCGACTTCGACGACATCATCATGACGACGGTCAATCTGCTCCAGGCGTTCCCGGACGTCGCCGAGCACTACCGCCGCCGCTTCCGGCACGTCCTGGTCGACGAGTACCAGGACACCAACCACGCGCAGTACACGCTGGTGCGCGAGCTGGTGGGGACGGGCCCGGTGGCCGCCGCCGACGGCGGGCAGGGCGAGGGCGGCGACGGCGAGGCGCTCGGGGCCGCCGAGCTGTGCGTGGTGGGCGATGCCGACCAGTCGATCTACGCCTTCCGGGGCGCCACCATCCGTAACATCCTCCAGTTCGAGGAGGACTACCCGGACGCCACGACCATCCTCCTGGAGCAGAACTACCGCTCCACACAGACGATCCTCAGCGCGGCCAACGCCGTCATCGAGCGCAATGAGAACCGGCGCCCGAAGAACCTCTGGACCGACGCCGGCGCCGGGGCGACCATCACCGGCTATGTGGCCGACACCGAGCACGACGAGGCGCAGTTCGTCGCCGACGAGATCGACCGGCTGACGGACGCGGGCGAGGCCAGAGCCGGGGACGTCGCCGTCTTCTACCGGACCAACGCCCAGTCCCGTGTCTTCGAAGAGATCTTCATCCGGGTCGGGCTGCCGTACAAGGTCGTCGGCGGCGTGCGCTTCTACGAGCGCAAGGAGGTCCGCGACGTCCTCGCGTATCTGCGGGTGCTGGCCAACCCGGAGGACTCCGTCCCGCTGCGCCGGATTCTGAATGTGCCCAAGCGCGGCATCGGCGAGCGCGCCGAGGCGATGATCGACGCGCTGGCGCTGCGCGAGAAGACCACCTTCCCGCAGGCGCTGCGCCGGGTCGACGAGGCGTACGGCATGGCGGCCCGCTCGGCCAACGCGGTGAAGCGGTTCAACGTGCTGATGGAGGAGTTGCGCACGATCGCCGAGTCGGGGGCGGGGCCGGCCACCGTACTGGAGGCGGTGCTGGAGCGCACGGGCTATCTGGCGGAGCTGCAGGCGTCCACGGACCCCCAGGACGAGACCCGCATCGAGAACCTCCAGGAGCTGGCGGCCGTCGCCCTGGAGTACGAGCAGGAGCGTGGCGAGGAGAACCCGGGCACGCTCGCGGAGTTCCTGGAGCAGGTCGCGCTCGTCGCCGACTCCGATCAGATTCCGGACGACGACACTGATGGCTCCGGGGTCATCACGCTGATGACGCTGCACACCGCCAAGGGCCTCGAGTTCCCGGTGGTCTTCCTCAGCGGCATGGAGGACGGGGTCTTCCCGCATATGCGCGCGCTCGGCCAGACCAAGGAGCTGGAGGAGGAGCGGCGGCTGGCGTACGTCGGCATCACGCGGGCGCGCGAGCGGCTGTATCTGACCCGGTCGACGATGCGCAGCGCCTGGGGCCAGCCCGCGTACAACCCGCCGTCCCGGTTCCTGGAGGAGATCCCGGACCAGTATGTGCGCTGGCGGCGGACCGGGCCCGCCACCCCGTCGGCGTCGATGGGGGCGGTCGGGGCCGCCGCCGGGGTCGCGTCCTCGCTGTCCTCGTCGCGTTCGAGGGCGGGGGCCGGAGCCGGTGGCTTCGCCACGCGCCGGGCCAAGGAGCGGCCGGTGGTCGCGCTGGCCATCGGCGACCGGGTCACCCATGACTCGTTCGGCCTCGGCACCGTCGTCGCGGTGAAGGGAAGCGGGGACAACGCGGAGGCGACGATCGACTTCGGCGACGAGAAGCCGAAGCGGCTGCTGCTGCGGTACGCGCCGGTGGAGAAGCTGTAGGGGGGCGCACCGCGCCGCCGACCGGCGGCGCGGTGGGTCGCCTGGGTCGCTCAGGTCGGGTCGAGTCCGTGGGTGCGCAGCCACGGCAGCGGGTCGATGGCCGAGCCGCCGCCGGGGTGCACCTCGAAGTGCAGATGCGGCCCGGTGGAGTTGCCGGAGTTCCCGGAGTACGCGATGACGTCCCCGGCCTTGACCGAGCCGGCCCGGATCTTGGCGCTGCTCAGGTGGCAGTACCAGGTCTCGGTGCCGTCCGGGCTGGTCAATATGACCATGTTGCCGTAGGCGTCGTTCCACTGGGTGCGCACGGTGCCGTCGGTCGCGGCCATGACCGGCGTGCCGTAGCTGACCGGGAAGTCGATGCCGGTGTGCAGGGACATCCAGTTGATGCCCGCCTGGCCGAACGTGGCGCTCAGCCCGTGCTGCGCGACGGGCAGCGCGAACTTCGGCCGCAGCGCCTCCTTGCGCGCGGCCTCCTGAATCTTGCGCTTGCGCTCGGCGGCCTGGCGCGCCCGGAGGTCGATCCGCTCCTGGGTGCGGCTGGCGCGGTCCCGGAAGTCGTCGGCGTCCTCGAGGCCCGCGGCGAGCTGGGTGTCCAGCTTGCTGTTGGCGACCGAGGCCTTGACCGGCGGGGCGTCCGGGGCGGCCTGGGTGGTCTTGGCGTCCTTCTTGTCGTCGCCGACGTTGGCGACGGAGGCGGCGGCCACGGCGGTGACGCCCAGCGCGCAGACGGACGGAACGGCGACGGTGAGCAGCGCCGAGCGTTTGGGGCGGGTCGCGGGGGCGCGGCGGCGGCTGCGGCCGCCGTCCCGGCGGGGGGAGGGGACCGATGCCACCAGGGGCGCGGCGTCCTCGGAGTCGGCGGACGTGCCGCCTTCGGGGTCGGCGGGGTCGGCCATGCGGGCCGGGTCGACCTCGGCCTCGGCCTCGGGTGAGTCGAGGTCCAGGGCCATGAAGGCGGTCTGGGTCTCGGCCTCGTGCACGGCCCCCGCCCCGGGTTCCGGATCCCCCTCGGAGACGGCGTACGGCTGTTCGGCGTGCTGCTGATATCCGCCGTGCTCGTACCCGTCCTGGTGGTACTCACTGTGGCCGTGGTCGGTGTGGCTGTGACCGGTGTGGCCGTGGTCGTTCTGGTCGTATCCGCCTTGGTCGTATCCGCCTTGGTCGTACCCGCCCTGGCCGTATCCGGCCTGGTCGTACTGCGACTCGTCGACGGTCGCGTAGGCGCTCATGTCCCAGAACTGGGTCTGGCCGGTGTCGACCCCCGACGTGTCGTGCTGCCCCGTGGCGTCCCATTGGGCGGCCGCCAGGTCGTGGTGGCCGGTGGTGTCCCAGGCGGAGGCGTCCCACTGGCCGCCGGTGTCCGAGTCCTGCTGGGCCGGGATGGCGCCGGCCAGCGGAAAGCCGGAACCGGCCGACATCGCGGTGGTGTCATAGGTCCCGGAGTCATAAGTCCCGGCGTCGTAGGTGCCGGTGGCGGCGCCCCACTGCGTGGCGTCGTACTGCCCGCTGGCGGATCCGTCGTGCCCGGTCCCGTAGCCGCCGTCGTGGCTGCCGGGGAGGGAGCCGAAGAGGGGGTCGCCATCGCCGTATGCGGCGGCGAGGCTGTCGAAGTTGCCGGTGGAATATCCGTCGTACCCGGCGTGGCCGTGCGCTGTGCCCTGCTGGTCGTAGGCCTCGTAGTACTGATATGAGGCGTCAGGAGCGGGGACGGTCGAGGTTGTGATCCCCGACGGGTGACGGTCGTTCACCACCAACTTCTCTTTCGCCTCGACAGCAGGAGAATTAGCGGCGACTGTACCCGCCGGTTCGGGACGGCGACAATCTTCATCAGGTTTTGAGTAACGCCGGAACGGGCATTTGGCCGTCTTTCGGTTGACTGGCTGCCGTAATTTGGCCGGGTGTTCGATTACTGTTCGGCAACTTCCGGCCCCCTCAGGCAACCGAAGCGGCCTCTGAAGCGTCTGCCGGTGCCCCGTCGGCGGCGTCCAGCGCCTCGCGGACTCCGGCGGCGACCGCATGGTGCACCGGGAGGGCGAGATGCCCGAGTCCGCTGACGCGGACGCTGCGCACCCGTAGATCCGGATGCTCGATACGGGCCGTCTCCGCGGGGATCATCAGCTGATCCAGATCGCTCCAGAAGCTGATGACCGAGTACGGCAATCGGGGGCGGGGAGCCGTAATTCCTCGATCACATCCGAATCCGGGCACATCTGGCGGACCAGCGGATGCGCGGACAGCAATGGCGCGGTCCGGGTGCCGGAGTGCGGAGTGCGGAGTGCCGAGGGTGGCCAGTGTGTGCACAAAGGCGTCCCCGGGCGGGCGCTCCTGCGGTAGCCCACTGGTCACGATTGGTCACTGCGTGCTCCCTGTGGGTGATGCGTTGATGTGGTCGGTTACAGCGGAGTGCCTGTCATCGGCGAGGTTTGACTTGTGTACGACCGGAGGGACGCGGATCGCCGAGGTGGATCAGCGCGCCCTCTGGCCCCGAAGACCGTTCGCGGGGCAGTCCGGAACACCCGGATGCGAAGTTCGGCCAGCAGCGGCCAGCAACGCGAAGAGCGGTAGAGGAGGAGGTGCCCGGCTTCGCCAGGCCGGGGACGCTAGCGCGGATCCGGGTGAGGCCCATGACGGCCGACCTTCTGAACGGCGCACGGGGGGCGGCACTGCCCCCGTGAGCCCTCGCGGGAAGCCTGCAGTGGGTGGACGGTGGTGGACGTCGTTGGTCGTGCGGTGCGACCGCTCCGTCGCACCGCGGCGCCAGGCGGCTCATGCTGACGGCGCTGCGCGGTGCGACGGTCCCCGCTGCGGCTCCCCTGATGGCCGGCCCGATGCGTAGGACCGCCTCGCGGCGGGCGAGGCGGGGGCGGGTGCGGCCGAGGTGAATGTGTCCCACGTGTGATTTCCCCCTCGCCGCGCGCCGTGAAACTGCCGCGTGCGGGATGCTGTAGATAACGTTCGTTCACGTTTACGTCCCGCGACCGCGGTCGGCGAGATCCTCGCGACGCACCGCGGGGTGGGATGACGACATGGAGGCTGCGATGGGTGTGACCGGGCCGATCCGTGTGGTGGTGGCCAAGCCTGGGCTCGACGGTCACGACCGCGGGGCGAAGGTCATCGCGCGGGCGCTGCGGGACGCGGGCATGGAGGTCATCTACACCGGCCTCCACCAGACGCCCGAGCAGATCGTCGACACCGCGGTCCAGGAGGACGCCGACGCGATCGGGCTGTCCATCCTCTCCGGCGCGCACATGACGCTCTTCGCGAAGGTGCTCGAGCTGCTGCGGGAGCGCGACGCGGAGGACATCAAGGTGTTCGGCGGCGGCATCATCCCCGAGGCGGACATCCCGCTCCTCAAGGAGCGGGGGGTGGCCGAGATCTTCACCCCGGGGGCCACGACCACCTCGATCGTGGAGTGGGTCAAAGAGAACGTACGGCCGGTGGCCGCGTAATCCTTCCGGGCCACGGGGCTCGGCAGGCCGCCGCGACCGACCGCGGCGCGGTCGCCCTGCGGCGGCGGTGCGGGACGCAGGCGCAGATCTCGGGCGGGCGCCACGGTTGCTGACGCGGCATGAGGTGCCGTGGTGCGGTCAGCGTGTCCGACTACGGGGACGGTGCCGGGCCGGTGGCCGTTGTGCGGGGTGGTTCGAGCTCGCGGCGCATCGCGGCGCGCAGCCGCAGCGTGCCCACCAGACGCTGGAACGCCTCCGACCAGTAGCCCCCGGCGCCGGGTGAGCCGTCCGCCGGCTCGTCCGGTATCGCGGTGAGCACTTCCAGCCGGTCGGCCTGGTCCGGGTCCAGACAGCGCTCGGCCAGTCCCATGACGCCGCTGAAGCTCCATGGGTAGCTGCCCGCGTCACGGGCGATGTCGAGCGCATCCACGACGGCCCGGCCCAGCGGCTCGGCCCACGGCACCGCGCACACCCCCAGCAGCCGGAAGGCGTCGGACAGCCCGTGGGCCGCGATGAAGTCCGCGACCCACTCGGCCCGTTCGCCCGGCGGCAGGGCGGACAGCAGCTTCGCCGGGTCGCGCCAGGAGGCGGCGGCGGGCGGGGCGGCCCCGCCGGCGGCGCCGATTCCGCCCGTAGCGCCGAGGCCCGACGCGCCCGGGGCGGGCGCGTCGGTGGGCGGCGCGGACGGCGCGCCGAGCAGGGCGCGGGACCACTCCACGTTTCGCTGCCGGACAGCCGCCCGGCACCACGCCGCCTGAAGGTCCGCCTGCCAGCCGTCGGCGACCGGCAGCGCCACGATCTCGGCCGCACCACGCCCGCCGAACCACTCGCTCCAGCGCTCCAGCGGGGTCGCCTCCACCAACTGGCCGAACCACCACGCGCGCTCGCCGCGCCCCGAAGGGGGCTTGGCCACGACGCCGTCGCGCTGCATGCCGCTGTCGCACTCGGTCGGCGCCTCGACGGCGATGACCCCGGCGGCGAGGGCGACGCAGGCACGGGACCGCTCGGCCATACGGGAGGCCAGCGCCGAGCCGGGGAGGGCGGACAGCAGCTCGGTGGCCGTGGACCGGACGTTCCGGCTGCGGTCGGCCAGGGCCTGCTCCAGGAACGGCTCGTCGGAGGGCGAGAGCTCGTCGCGGAGCGAGTCCAGGAACATCAGCCGGTCCTCGGCGCGCTCCGTGGACCAGGTGCCGCCGAGCAGCGCGAGGCCGAGCTCCGGGTCGCGGTGGCGCACCGCCGCCAGCAGCGAGACCCGCTCGGCGAACAGGCCGTCCTCCCACTGGCGCTGTATCTCGGCGGGCACGGCCGGACTGTCGGGCGCGGTGGGGTCGTCGGCCGCGGATGCGGCCGTGGCCGCGGGGTCCGTGGCAGCGTCGGCAGCCTGGGGCCCGGGTGCTCCGGCCGCTTCCGCCGCCTCTCCCGATGCCGCTCCTGCCGCTGTGGTCTCCGCCGGTGCCGTCGCGCGCCCGGCCCCGCCGCCGCGCAGCGCGAACTTCCACCCCGGGTTCAGCCGGGCCAGCCACAGGACCCGCGGCCCGCCGAGCGTGAGCGCCTCCGGGCGCAGATCGGTGCGGGCGCGGGCCGCGTCCAGCAGGGCAGGGAGGAGGGCCTCAGGCGCGCGGTAACCGTGCTGGTTGGCCATGGTGAGCCACTGCGGAAGCAGCTCGGTGAGGTCGGGCGCGGAGCGCCGGCCGCCGCCGGGGGCCGAGCGGCCGGCGAGCAGCATGGCCAGTCGGCTGCGGGCGGCCGGGGGCAGGGGCGGGCGCGGGTCCTCGGGCGCGGGGGAGGGAATCGGCCGGGCGGCGGCGGGGCGCAGCCCGGCCCGCCGCCGTACGGTGCTGAGCGCGGCGGCGTCCAGCAGGGCGGCGGGCGCCTCCTGGCCGGGGCGCGGGGTGACGGGCGGGGTGCGGCGCTCGGTGCCGAGCAGGGCGGCGGCGACCAGGTCGTCCCAGGGCGCGGTGGTGCTCACGGCATGCCTCCATGCGGTGTCGATCCGGTGCCGGACGGGCTCTGGAGCGGGACGGGGTTCGGATCCCAGGTGGTGATCGGGGCGAAGCCGCGGTGGCCGCATTCGCCGAAGACCGTGACGGGGCCGCCGCCCGAGACCGCGGTCAGCTGCCACAGGTCCGTACGTCCCATGCACCGGGGGTCGATCGGCAGGGCGGAGCCGGTCCGGGTGTCCGCCAGCTGCCAGCCTTCCTCGCCGCCCGGGATCGGGGTCACCCCCGAGAGGACGGCCGGCCAGGCGTCCAGCCAGGGGTCCTCGCGCAGCGCGGCCCCGTAGGCGACCAGGGCCGAGGCGATGTCACTCCCCGGCGGCACCTGAGGCACGGGGGTCACCGACGTCGACGGTGCCGCGGACGGCGGCAGGTTCGGACGGTCGGTGCCGAGCGCGGCGCGCAGCGGGCGCCCGGCCGGGTAGTACGTGAGGTCGGCGTCCAGCACGATCCCGACCGGCAGGGCCAGTTCGGGGGAGTGCCCGGCCGCGCCGAAGGAGAGCAGCAGGGCCATCCGGCCGGTGTCCTGGCCGCGCAGCCAGATCCGGCGCGTCGTCAGCCTGCCGTCGGCGCTGTCCTGCAGGCCGAGGACGAGCCAGCGGTCGCGGACGGCGGCGCCGGAGGCCAGCAGCTCGGCCGTGGTCGTGGTGAGGCCGACGCGCGAGCGGGTCGTGGTGGCCAGCGCCTCCGGGAGCCGGTCCAGGCGCAAGAAGCCCTGGTTCAGCAGGTGGAGCAGGGCGCACTCCTCCAGCAGGCGCGCGGGCCAGCCCGGCCCGGAGGACGGGATGGCGCCCAGCTCCCGCACCCGCGCCTCCAGGCCGGGCGCCTGCGCGTCCACCATGCGCGCGGCCGTCTCGTCCCATGTCGCGTAACCGGCGTGGTCGGCGCCGGCCAGGCCGTCGCGGAGCAGATCCGCCAGGCGCTGCTCGAGTTCGGTGGCGCCCGCGGCGATGCGCTGGGCGCGCCGCTCGGCCCGCCGCCTGGCCGCCTCCGGATCGGCGACGCCGCCCGGCTCCTTCTGCCCCCCGGCGGCCCCGTCGGCGGCCTCCGCGGCGGCTGCGGACGCCTTGCGCCCGGCGCTCTCCCGCCGCCCGCTCAGCCACTGCCCGGCCCACTCCGGCGGAGCCTCGGCCTCGGGGACGCCCCCGCCGCCCGCCCACAGGAGCAGCAGGCCGAGCGCGTGCTTGCACGGGAACTTCCGGCTCGGGCAGCTGCAGCGATAGCCGGGCCCGTCCAGATCGACGACGGTCTGGTACGCCTTGCTGCCGCTGCCCGCGCACAGCCCCCACACGCCCCGGTCGTGCGCCCCCGCCCCCGACCACGGGCCGGGCGTGGCGAGCTTGCCGCCCGCCTTGCGTGAGGCGGCGTCAGGAGCCAGGGCCAGCACCTGCTCCGCCGTCCAGCGTTCCCCCTGCGCATTCATGTCCTCGACGGTACGGGCGCCCACTGACAACGACTGTGACCTGCGGGTTTGTTGACGAGCGGGCTGGTTGTCAGTGGTGTGGTGCAGGGTGGTCGACGGGTCCGGAAACGGACGGAGAGACGAGTCGTGGGGGAGCTGTGACCGTGCCTGTGCCCAGCGGAGACGACACCGCCGAGATCGCCGAGACCGCTGAGATCCGCGGCGGCACCGACGCCGCCAAAGCCGCCAAAGCCGCCGAAGCCGCCGACGGCACGGCGGGGGCCGCCGGGGGCGAGGCCCTGCGCCCGCACGCCGAAGACACCTTCGCCGACGAGCTCAAGGCGCTCGCCGCGGCCGACGACCGCCCGCGGCCCGCCCGCTGGCGGCTGTCGCCGTGGGCGGTCGCGACATACCTGCTCGGCGGCACGCTGCCGGACGGCACCATGATCACGCCCAAGTACGTGGGCCCCCGCCGCATTGTCGAGGTCGCCGTCACGACCCTCGCCACCGACCGCGCGCTGCTCCTGCTGGGTGTGCCCGGCACGGCCAAGACATGGGTCTCCGAGCACCTGGCGGCGGCGGTCAGCGGCGATTCGACCTTGCTCGTCCAGGGCACCGCGGGCACGCCCGAGGAAGCCATCCGCTACGGCTGGAACTACGCCCGGCTCCTCGCCCACGGCCCCAGCCGCCAGGCGCTCGTGCCGAGCCCGGTGATGCGGGCGATGGCCGAGGGCATGACCGCGCGCGTGGAGGAGCTGACCCGTATCCCGGCCGACGTCCAGGACACGCTGATCACCGTCCTTTCGGAGAAGACCCTGCCGATCCCGGAGCTGGGCGAGGAGGTCCAGGCGGTCCGCGGCTTCAACCTGATCGCCACGGCCAACGACCGGGACCGGGGGGTCAACGAGCTCTCCAGCGCCCTGCGCCGCCGGTTCAACACGGTCGTGCTGCCGCTGCCCGCGACCGCGGAGGAGGAGGTCGACATCGTGGCCCGCCGCGTGGCCCAGATCGGCCGCTCGCTGGACCTGCCCCCGGCCCCCGAGGGCGTGGCCGAGATCCGCCGGGTGGTCACGGTCTTCCGCGAGCTGCGGGGAGGGGCGACGGAAGACGGGCGCACCAAGCTCAAGTCGCCGTCGGGCACGCTGTCGACGGCCGAGGCGATCTCCGTGGTCACCGGCGGACTCGCCCTCGCCGCCCACTTCGGCGACGGCGTCCTGCGGGCGGGCGATGTGGCCGCGGGCATGCTGGGCGCGGTGGTCCGCGACCCGGCGGCGGACCGCGTCATCTGGCAGGAGTATCTGGAGACGGTCGTCCGCGAGCGGGACGGCTGGAAGGACTTCTACCGTGCGTGCCGTGAGGTGAGCGCGTGAGTGGCGCCGCCCCGGGCCGCGCGGCGCCCCCGCCCTGGCCGGACGCGGCCGAGCCGCCGTGGCCGCTCCTCCTGGGCGTACGGCACCACGGCCCGGGCTCCGCGCGGGCGGTACGGGCGGCGCTCGACGCGTGCGAGCCCGACGCCGTGCTCATCGAGGGCCCCCCGGAGGCGGACGCGCTCGTCGGCTTCGCCGCGGAGGAGGGCATGCGGCCCCCCGTGGCCCTGCTCGCCCACGCGGTGGGCGACCCGGGACAGGCCGCGTTCTGGCCGCTGGCCGAGTTCTCGCCGGAGTGGGTGGCCATCCAGTGGGCCGTGTCCCGCGGCGTCCCGGTACGGTTCATCGACCTCCCGGCGGCGAACTCCCTGGCCATGGCCGCCCGTGCCGGTATGGAGGGCGCGGCCGGGCCGGACGAGGCGGGCCGATTGGCCGACGCGACCCGCGCGGTCGCCGTGGGCGGCGTGCGTGGTGAGGTCCCGGTGGCCGGTGACGAGGTGCCGGAGGGGGATCCGGCCGGGCGGCTGCGGGTGGATCCGCTGGGGGCGCTCGCGGAGGCCGCCGGATACGACGAGCCGGAGCGCTGGTGGGAGGACGTCGTCGAGCACCGCGGCGTCGGCACGGGCGCGGTGGGCGGCACCGGCACGGCGGGTGCCGTCGCGTCGTTCGCCGCGCTCGGCGAAGCCATGGCCGCTCTGCGCGCGGAATACGGCCACGGCGGACATGAACACGACGCCGCGCGTGAGGCGCAGATGCGGCTGCGGCTGCGCGAGGCGCGGCGGGAGTTCGGGGGCCGGGTCGCCGTCGTGTGCGGGGCCTGGCACGTCCCGGCGCTGGCCGGGCGGACGACCGTGACGGCCGACCGTGGGCTGCTCAAGGGGCTGCCGAAGGTCAAGGTCGAGCTCAGCTGGGTGCCGTGGACACACCGTCGGCTGGCCCGGCACAGCGGCTACGGCGCGGGGATCACCTCCCCCGGCTGGTACAGCCATCTCTTCCACACCGCGGACCGTCCGCTGGAGCGCTGGCTGACCAAGGTCGCCGGGCTGCTGCGCGCCGAGGACTTCGCCGTCTCGTCCGCGCATGTCATCGAGGCCGTACGGCTCGCCGAGACCCTAGCCGCCATGCGCGGCCGGCCGCTGGCCGGGCTCGCCGAGACCATGGACGCGGTGCGGGCGGTGATGTGCGAGGGCTCCGACGTGCCGCTCGCGCTCGTCCACGACCGGCTGGTCGTCGGGGACGTCCTGGGCGAGGTGCCCGAGTCGGCGCCCGCCACTCCGCTCCAGCGGGATCTGGCGCGCACGCAGCGTTCGCTGCGGCTCAAGCCGGAGGCGCTCGACCGAGAGCTGGAGCTGGACCTGCGCAAGGAGACCGACGCCGCGCGCAGCCGCCTGCTGCACCGGCTGCGGCTGCTCGGCGTCGACTGGGGGACCCCGGCCGCCTCGCGCGGCAGCACCGGCACGTTCCGTGAGACGTGGCGGCTGCGCTGGGAGCCGGAGCTGTCGGTGCGGGTCGCCGAGGCCGGAGTGTGGGGCACCACCGTGTTGTCGGCCGCCACGACGAGGGCGGAGGCCAAGGCGGTGGATGCCACCGCCCTCGGCGAGGTCACGGACCTGGCCGAGCGTTGTCTGCTCGCCGGGCTCCCCGACGCCCTCCCGGTCGTGATGCGCGCGCTCGCCGACCGGGCCGCGCTCGACGCGGACGTCGGGCATCTCGCCCAGGCCCTGCCCGCGCTCGTCCGGTCGGTGCGCTACGGGGACGTGCGCGGCACGGACACCGCCGCCCTGGCCGAGGTCGCCGTGGGGCTGGCCGAGCGCGTCCTGGTCGGGCTGCCGCCCGCCTGCTTCGGCCTCGACGCGGACGGCGCCGCCGAGATGCGCGGCCACTTGGAGGCCGTGCACCAGGCCGTCGGCCTGCTGGCCGAGATCCGGGAGGGCGGCGCGGAGCGCGCCGAAGCGGGCCCGGACGGCCCGAGCGGTCTGATCGGCGCGGGCGCTGGAGGCGACCTGGTCGGCGCGGCGGACAGCGGGGACAGCCCGGGCGGCGCGGGTGGGCGGCCCGGCGGCGGGCTGCGGGCTCGCTGGCTCGCCGTGTTGCACGCGCTCGCCGGACGTGACGGTGTCTCAGGGCTGATCCGCGGCCGGGCCGCGCGTCTGCTCCTGGACGACGGCAGGCTGGCCGAGGGCGAGGCGGCCCGGCTGATGGGCCTGGTGCTCTCGTCCGGCACCGCACCGGCCGAGGCGGCGTCCTGGATCGAGGGGTTCGTGGGCGGCGGCGCGGGCGGCGGAATGCTCCTGGTCCACGACGAACGGCTGCTCGGCCTGCTCGACGGCTGGCTCACGGGCGTTCCGGCGGAGGCGTTCACGGACGTACTGCCGCTGCTGCGGCGCACGTTCGCGGCGTACGACGCCGGGGTGCGCCGCACGCTCGGTGAGCTGGTCCGCCGCGGACCGGCGGCGGCCGACGGTCCGCGCCCGGCCGGCGGCCCGCTCGTGCCCGGGTTCGGCCCCGGCCTGGACGAGGAGCGCGCGGCGGCCGCCCTGCCGACGGTCCGCCTCCTCCTGGGCCTGGACGACAGCCACGACAACCGCGATAACGACAACCACGCGTCGGAGGTGGCCGGATGACCGGGGAGACGACCGGGGAAGCCACACCGCCCGCGCCCGCCGCGGCCGGGACGGACGAGCGGCTGCGCCGCTGGCGGCTGGTGCTCGGCGGGCAGGGCGGCGACGGGACCGGGTGCGCGCTGAGCGGGCAGGACGCCGCGATGGACCGCACGCTCGAAGCGCTCTACGGCGCGGGCGGCGGGACGGGCCCCGGCGGCGGCGCTGCCGCCACCGCCCGGGGCGGCTCCCCGGGGAGCGGACCGCGTTCGGCCGGGCTCGGTGGCTCCGCGCCCCACGTGGCCCGCTGGCTCGGCGACATCCGCCGATACTTCCCCACCTCCGTGGTCCAGGTCATGCAGCGTGACGCCATCGACAGGCTCGGCCTGTCCACCCTGCTCCTGGAGCCCGAGATGCTGGAGGCCGTGGAGGCGGACGTCCATCTCGTCGGGACCCTGCTCTCGCTGAACAAGGCGATGCCGGAGACGACCAAGACCACCGCCCGCGCCGTCGTCCGCAAGGTCGTGGAGGACCTGGAGAAGCGGCTGGCCACCCGCACCCGTGCCACCCTCACCGGCGCCCTCGACCGCACGGCCCGGACCAGCCGCCCGCGCCACCGCGACATCGACTGGGACCGCACCATCCGCGCGAACCTGAAGAACTACCTCCCCGAGCACCGGACCGTCGTCCCCGAGCGGCTCATCGGATACGGGCGCGCGGCACGCGGGGTGAAGAAGGACGTCATCCTGTGCATCGACCAGTCGGGGTCGATGGCCGCGTCCGTTGTCTACGCCTCCGTCTTCGGCGCCGTACTGGCCTCGATGCGCTCCCTCGCCACCCGGCTCGTCGTCTTCGACACTGCCGTCGTGGACCTGACGGAGGAGCTGGACGACCCGGTGGACGTGCTCTTCGGCACCCAGCTCGGCGGCGGCACGGACATCAACCGGGCGCTCGCCTACTGCCAGTCGCAGATCACCCGCCCCGCCGACACCGTCGTCGTGCTGATCAGCGATCTGTACGAGGGCGGCATACGCGACGAGATGCTGGGCCGTGTCGCGGCGATGAAGGCGTCCGGCGTGCAGTTCGTCGCGCTGCTCGCGCTGTCCGACGAGGGCGCGCCCGCCTACGACCGTGAGCACGCCGCGGCGCTTGCCGCGCTCGGTGCGCCCGCCTTCGCGTGCACCCCCGATCTCTTCCCCGACATCATGGCCGCGGCGATCGAAAGGCGCCAACTACCCATACCGGACAAGGAGCTGTAACAGGCGCCGGGGGGTTGCGCCGCCCCCCGCCCGTCGTGCAAGGATCAACCCATCGCCCAGGAAGTGAATCTGACCTTCCGATTGGTCGATCCAACTCTGCTTCGCCCTGCTCCGTGTGCCCGTATGTCCGTACGTCCGGGAAGGCCCCCTCTCGTGTCTGCTGTGTCCGCCGTGCCTGTCGCAGTGCGCCTGCCGCGCACCGCGGCCGCGCGGCGGGCGCTGCTGGCGGCGCTGTTCCTCGGGGGTTTCCTGGCGCTCGCGTTCCTCTTCGGAGGCAGCGCGCACGCCGCGGAGCGTACGGACGCGGGCGGGGCTGCCGACTCGTCGGCCGCCTCCGGGCTGCTCGACCCGGGCAGTGCCGACGACACCATGGCGCGGCACAAGGACGCCGTCGGGGCCGCCAAGGCCACCGACGACGCGGCCCTGGTCACCGACGACGCCGTACGGGAGGCCGTACGGCCGGTCGGGAAGCAGACCCGGGAGCTCACCGAGCCGGTCACCGACCTGCTGGACCAGACGGGCCGGTCCCTGCCCGTCCACCTGCCCTCCGACGTGCTCGGCGGGGCGGGAGACAACACCGGTCCGAGCGGTTCCGAGCCTGCTCAGCGCACGTCCGACGGCCACTGGGCCAAGGGCGGCAAGGCCCCTGGACACCCGGCCGCACACGCTGCTTCCCGCATAGGGCCCACGGCCCCGTGGTCGGCCGCGACCGCGCCGCGCACCGTCGCCGACGACGACCGGGCCCCGGTCGTGCGGGCGACGCACGGCCCGGCCCAGGGCGACGGCGTTCCGGCGCCGCTTCCCTTCCCCCTCCCCGGTTCCCCGGCGGGGGCCGTCTCCCAGTGCACCGGCGACAGCGGCGCCCCCCGTGGCGGGGACACCCATGTCGCCCTCGTGCCCGGCGGCCAGGCGAGCCACTGGCTGCGGCCCGGCGCCGTCCGCGCGGAGAGCTCCGCTCCCACGCGTGAGCGGTTCAACGAAGTCCTCGAATTCCCCGGCTAGGGCAGACCTCCACTCCGTCTGTTGAGACCTGCCGCGCGGGGGCGGGTCAGGTCTGCCCGTCCGAACATCCCCCCTGAATTCGAAGGACTTCCCCCTCATGCGTAACAACATCCGCCGCTCCATCCTCGTCGCCGCTGCCGCCACCGGTATCTGGGCCCTTGGTACCGCCGGCGCCAACGCGGCCGACCTTCCCGAGGTTCCCTCCACCGACAGCGTCACCAGCACCGTCGGCGGCGCCACCAAGACGGCCGGGGACACGCTGCCGACCGACGGCGTCAAGGACGTGACCAACGGCGTGGCCGACACCTCCAAGGTCACCGACACCGTCGGCGAGACCGTGGACGGCGCCAAGGCCACGGTGGACGGCGCGGCCTCGAAGGTCACCGGCACCGCGAAGGGCGCCCTGCCGGGCGTCGGCGACGTGACCGGCCTGACCGACGGCCTCACCAACGGCGCCACCGACAAGGTTGACCCGGCGAAGACGGTCAAGAAGGCCAAGAAGACCGTCAAGAAGGCCAAGAAGACCGTCAAGAAGGCGCAGAAGGCCGTCAAGAAGGTCACCGGCGGCGTTGACCTGCCCACCGGCGAGGTGCCCGGCGTCGTGCCGCAGCTCCCCGGCCTCGGCTCGCTGCCGTCCCTGCCCGTCACCCCCTCGGTGCCCGCCCTCCCCTCCGTCCCGGGCGAGCTGCCGGCCGTCCCGGCCACCCCTGAGCTGCCCGCCACCCCCGGTTCGGCCGATGACCTGCTCGCCGCTCTCTCCGGCGCGGGTGTCCGTCCGGAGGAGCTGACCGGCAAGGCCCAGCGCGCCGTGGCCGACGCCCAGGGGACCGCCGGTTCCATCGCCCCGGGCGAGCTGCCCCCGGCCGGTAACGACATCGTGGCGAAGGTGACCCCTGTGGCCCAGCAGACCGTCGGTGACGCCGGCGTGCTGGCCGACGATGTGTACCTGCAGGTCGCCCCGTACGCCCAGAACCTGGCCAATGGCGCCCAGGACGACGTGACGGGCGTGGCCGGTGACAGCGTGCTGCTCGTGCAGGGCCTCACCTGGACGGTGACCGCCGACGGGCAGATCGCCGTCGGCAACGCGGTCGCGGGTGCCAAGACCCTGGTCCCGGTGCTGCCCGGCAGCCTGACGGACGCCGCCAACATCCCGGCCCTGCCCGTCCTGCCGGGCGTCCCCTCGGTCCCGGCCGACCTGCCGTCGGTCCCGGCGGACCTCCCGGCCGTTCCGGCTGACCTGCCGGCCGTTCCGGCGGACCTCCCGGCCGTTCCGGCTGACCTGCCGACCGTCCCGGCCGTGGAGCTGCCCACCGTTCCCGCCGACCTGCCGACCGTTCCTGCCGACCTGCCCGCCATCGACGGCGTTGACGGCCTCGGCGGCCTGGGTGGGCTGAACATCTGATGACACCACCTGCTGTACGCCGTACGGCAACTGCTTGACCGATCGGGCGGCCCTCGTTGGGGAGGGGGTCGCCCGATCGGCGTTTCCCCCTCCGAGCAGCACGGCTGTACAAAGATAGGTGGGTATGGTCGCGATCTGTGACCGTAATCACCGCGCCAGTGTGATCTGCAATTTAGGGTCGCAGGTCCTGCGGGGATAACCTGCGAGGCGGACATGCCGCGTACCCGGCGCACGTGTGCCGCCCTCGTCAAAGATCGCGTCCTCACGCTGCCACCGCGGCACGCCCGCGCAGACAACGAACCGCGATTTCCAGGAAAAGGGACGGACGCGCGTGGACCTGTTCGAATACCAGGCGAGGGACCTCTTCGCCAAGCACGGTGTACCGGTGCTGGCCGGTGAAGTCATCGACACGCCTGAGGCGGCGCGCGAGGTGACCGAGCGACTGGGCGGCCGCGCGGTCGTCAAGGCGCAGGTCAAGGTCGGTGGCCGCGGCAAGGCCGGTGGCGTCAAGCTGGCCTCCGACGCGGATGACGCGGTCGCGAAGGCCACCCAGATCCTGGGCATGGACATCAAGGGCCACACGGTCCACAAGGTGATGCTGGCCCAGACCGCGGACATCAAGGAGGAGTACTACGTCTCCTTCCTGCTGGACCGCACCAACCGCACCTTCCTTGCCATGGCGTCCGTCGAGGGCGGCGTGGAGATCGAGGTGGTCGCGGAGCAGAACCCCGAGGCGCTCGCCAAGATCCCGGTCGACGCCATCGAGGGCGTGACCAAGGAGAAGGCCGACGAGATCGTCGCCGCGGCGAAGTTCCCGGCCGACATCGCCGACCAGGTCGCCGAGGTCCTGCAGACCCTGTGGAAGGTCTTCATCGCGGAGGACGCCCTCCTCGTCGAGGTCAACCCGCTGGTCAAGACGGGCGAGGGCAAGATCATCGCCCTGGACGGCAAGGTCTCCCTGGACGAGAACGCCGCCTTCCGCCAGCCGGAGCACGAGGCGCTTGAGGACAAGGCCGCGGCCAACCCCCTCGAGGCGGCCGCGAAGGCCAAGGGCCTCAACTACGTCAAGCTCGAGGGCGAGGTCGGCATCATCGGCAACGGCGCGGGTCTGGTCATGTCGACCCTCGACGTCGTCGCGTACGCCGGTGAGAACCACGGCGACGTCAAGCCCGCCAACTTCCTCGACATCGGCGGCGGCGCCTCCGCCGAGGTCATGGCCAACGGCCTGGAGATCATCCTGGGCGACCCGGACGTCAAGTCGGTCTTCGTCAACGTCTTCGGCGGCATCACCGCCTGTGACGCCGTGGCCAACGGCATCGTCCAGGCCCTGGAGCTGCTGAAGTCCAAGGGCGAAGAGGTCACCAAGCCGCTCGTCGTGCGCCTCGACGGCAACAACGCGGAGCTGGGTCGCAAGATCCTGACCGACGCCAACCACCCGCTCGTGCAGCAGGTGGACACCATGGACGGAGCGGCCGAGCGCGCCGCCGAGCTCGCGGCTGCGAAGTAAGGGAACAGGTCACCAACACCATGGCTATCTTCCTCACCAAGGAAAGCAAGGTCATCGTCCAGGGGATGACCGGGTCCGAGGGCCAGAAGCACACCCGTCGGATGCTCGCCTCCGGCACCAACATCGTCGGCGGTGTGAACCCGCGCAAGGCCGGTACGAAGGTCGACTTCGACGGCACCGAGGTACCGGTCTTCGGCAGCGTCAAGGAGGCCATCGAGGCCACCGGCGCCGACGTCACCGTCATCTTCGTCCCGGAGAAGTTCACCAAGGACGCGGTCATCGAGGCGATCGACGCCGAGATTCCGCTCGCCGTCGTGATCACCGAGGGCATCGCGGTCCACGACACCGCCAACTTCTGGGCCTACGCCGGCCAGAAGGGCAACAAGACCCGCATCATCGGCCCGAACTGCCCGGGTCTGATCACGCCGGGTCAGTCGAACGCGGGCATCATCCCGTCCGACATCACCAAGCCGGGCCGGATCGGTCTGGTGTCGAAGTCCGGCACGCTGACCTACCAGATGATGTACGAGCTGCGGGACATCGGCTTCTCGTCCTGCGTCGGCATCGGCGGTGACCCGATCATCGGCACCACCCACATCGACGCCCTGGCCGCCTTCGAGGCCGACCCCGACACCGACCTGATCGTGATGATCGGCGAGATCGGCGGCGACGCCGAGGAGCGGGCCGCGGACTTCATCAAGGCCAATGTCACCAAGCCGGTCGTCGGCTATGTGGCGGGCTTCACCGCGCCCGAGGGCAAGACCATGGGCCACGCCGGCGCGATCGTGTCCGGGTCCTCCGGCACCGCGCAGGCGAAGAAGGAGGCCCTGGAGGCCGCGGGCGTGAAGGTCGGCAAGACCCCGTCCGAGACCGCCCGCCTGGCGCGCGCCGCGCTGGCCGGCTGACGCCGCCGCCGGCCGGAGCGTACGGCTCACAGGTGCGGGCCCGCACCGCCCACAGGGTGGTGCGGGCCCGCACCTTTTGCTGCCGTCTCTACCGTGAAAAGCGTATAAGCGCAATCTTTACGACACGGCGACTAATCGCCTGATGTGCGGATGAATCGGCAGTTATTGGCAGCATGGGCGCGTGACCCAATTGACCGATCGCAGCCCGTCGTTGTCCTCCCCTGGCCGCGCCGCGCTCCGGCGCCCCTCCTCCGAGGTGAGAGAGGCGTTCCTCGGCGGCGTCGTCGCCGCGGGGCTCGGGCTGGGCGCGCTCGCCGTCGTCGTACTCCTGCTGTGGATCACCTCCTCGGCGCCCGACAGCAGCCCGGACGGTGCCCTGCACATCGCCGCCGATCTGTGGCTTCTCGCACATGGCGCGGAGCTCGTACGGACCGGGACGCTGTCGGGGGACTCCGTGCCCGTCGGGCTCACCCCGCTGTTGCTCAGCGCCCTGCCGTGCTGGCTGCTCTACCGGGCCGGGCGGCATGCGATCGAGACGGGTGTGCCGGAAGAGGCGGATGAGAAGGCGGCGGCGGCCGGTGGCGCAGGGCTGTGGGTGCCCGAGGAGGCCACGCTCCACCCGCGCACCGCCTTCGGCTGGGTGACGGGCGGCTATCTGCTGGTCGGGGTGGCCGTCGTGGTGTACGCCTCGACGGGGTCGCTGCACGTCGAGCCGCTCAGCGCGCTGCTGCGGCTGCCGCTCGTCGCCGCGGCGGCCGTCGTGGTGGGGGTGTGGGCGGCGGACGGGCGGTTCCCCAGACCGCTGCTGCCCGCCCCCGTGCGCGAGGCGTGCCGCCGGTGGCGAGGCCGGCTGGGGGACTGGTTGCGCGCGCGGTTGCGCGCCCGGCTGCCGCATGCCGTGCGGCTTTTCTCGGCCCGCCACCGGCTCAAGCGTCTGGTGCGTCTGGTGCGTCTGGTGCGCCTGGTGTGCCTCGTGCCCTTCGTGCGGCTCCGCTCGGCCACCGGGCGCCGGGGGGCCGCTCCCGGGGCCGCCGGGCTCCGGCCCCGGGCGTACCGGACCCCCGCCTTCCGCGCCGCCGTGCTGCGGTCCGCCGGCGGCGCCTTGGCCGTACTGCTCGGCTGTGGCGCGCTGCTCACGGCGGTGTCGCTGATGAGCCACGCGGGTGCGGTGCAGCTGGCGTTCCTGGAGCTCAGCGACCTGTGGTCCGGCCGTTTCGCGGTGCTGCTGATCAGCCTGGCGCTGCTGCCGAACGCGATGGTCTGGGGCGCGGCGTACGGGCTCGGCCCGGGGTTCACGGTCGGCACCGCCGCCGTCGGCCCGCTCGGCGTGGCGGACTACCCCGACCTGCCCCACTTCCCCCTGCTGGCCGCGCTGCCCGCGGAGGGCGGTGGCGTCCCGCTGACCTGGCTGACGGGGTGTGCGGCGGGGGCGTCGGTGGCGTGGTTCGTCGCGGTCGCGGCGGTACGGCGAGTGGACGGCGCCGAGGGCGGCCTGGCCGGCGAGCGCGGCCTGGCCGGCGAGCGCGGCCAGGGCATCCAGGGCGTCTACGGCATCCAGGGCCGAGGCGAGGGCGGAGGCAGGGGCGAGAGCGGAGGCGCGGGCAGGGTCGCGGGGCGGGCGCCGCGACCGACCGTATCGGTGTGGGGGTGGGGGCAGACCGCCCTGATGGCCGCGGGCGCCTCACTCGGCTGCGCGGCCGCGATGGCGCTGCTCGCCGGTGCGTCGGGCGGGGCCCTGGGCACGCACGGGCTCGCCGAGCTGGGCCCGAGCTGGTGGCGTACGGGCGCGGCGACGCTGGCCTGGACGGCCCTGCCGGGGATCCCCGGAGCGGTCCTCCTGCGGTGGCTGCGGCTGTTCGTGCCCGCGCTGATGGCCTGGGCGGCCCGCAAGGCGGAGGCCCGGGCCTGGGCCGCCTCGGCGGCGCCCACGCCGCGTCCGGAGGCCGAGGACGGCAGCGCGCCGGGCGCCAGGGACAGCGGCGCGGGCGGCTCCCCCGCTCCCGCGCCCTGGTGGCGGCAGTTCTTCAGGCGCTACGACAGGGCGCGCCCCCAGGCAGACCGGCCGGGGGCGCCGCCCGCCGACGTGGGCCATTAGGGAACGCGAAAGGGGCGGCTGCGACGTGTACGTGTCGCAGCCGCCCCCGCATGCTCGGGTCGTGCTTGCTGAGGCCTTCTCAGGCCTCCTCGGGCCCTCGGGCCGGCTCAGTCGTCCGTGCTGAGCAGCGGCCGGAGCTGCTTCGGCAGCAGGTCCTCGCAGGCGTGCCGGGAGGTCTGGGTGAGGGAGTCGTCCACGCATGAGTAGTAGTCGCTGTAGACGACCTGGACGGTGAAGGTCGCCGCGACGATGGCCAGCGCGAGACCGCCCGTGACCAGCCCGCTGATCGCCGCCGTGGACTGCGGCTTCGAGGTGCCGCTGCCCGGTGCCGGGAGATGGGCCGGGGTGGCGCCTGGGGCGGGCGGCGGAGCGTTCAGCGGGACGGCCGAGGGGGTGGGGGCCGGCCGGCGCGGCTTGGCGCGCAGGGCGCTGATGCCCCAGTAGACGGCCAGCGCACCGAGCAGCAGCGCGATCTGCGGCAGGCTGAACAGTGCGAAGAAGAAGCCCCACATGCCCGCGAGCAGGGCGTAGCGGGCGCGCCGCTGGGCCGGGTCGTTCGGGTCCCAGCGCGGGCTGCCCGAGCGGCCCTGGCCGCCCGTCCCGGACGGTTGGCCGGGGTTCGAGCCGAAGCCGCCGTTCTGGCGGCCGGGCTGGCGGCTGCTCCACTGGCTGCCCCAGGCCGGAGGCTGCTGCGGAGGGCCGTCCTGGCCCCTTGGCCACTCCTGGCCGCCCGGGCCGTCCTGGCCGCGGCCGTCATCGCCACCGCCACCGCCGGCGCCGTTGGTGTCGTGGCCGCTCTCACCGCCCGGCGCGGCGTCGGGCCGGGGCCTGGGCTGCCAGGGCTGGTCCGGTCGTCCCTCCGGTGGCGGTGCGAAGGGGTTGTCCTCCTCGCGCCCGGCGGGCGAACCCTCGGGCGAGGTGGAGGAGGACGGGGACTGCTGCTCCCGCAGCAGCGGCGTCGTGCGCGACGTGCGGGTGTGCCTCATCGCGGCCCCCCGGTACGGGCAGGGGTCGGCGTGAGGCAGTGAGCCGCGCGGCGGCGTCGGTCCGGCATGTGGAGGTGTCTTCCCCTTGTGTCGTCGTGATGCACGCAAGGCTTCCGTACGGCCTGCGCCGTACGGCTCCCCCTGCGCGGAACGCGACGGTGGTTCCCACGGCGTCAGTCGGATTCGCAGTCCAGACGCTACCTCCCGCGCCCGCCCCCGTCCCCCGGGGGCCGTTTGGTGTGCCGGTATCGTTGCTGACGGTCGGCGGCTTCGTAGAGTTCCCCGGAATTCTTGACTCCGCGACTTGTACGACCACACAAACGCAGTCGCGCCACCACACACAAGCACCCGCACCGCCCGCGCACCAGCCCACACCGCCCGCGCACCGCCCGCATCGCCCGCGAGAAAGATCCCCGCCGTGGCCTCCCCGCCTCCCCTCGCCGCCCGTCCCGAGCGTCCCGAGCGTCCCGCCCGCCTCGTCGTCCTCGTCTCCGGCTCCGGTACGAATCTGCAGGCGCTCCTCGACGCGATCGCCGCCGACGGCGCCTCCGGCTTCGGAGCGGAGGTCGTGGCCGTCGGCGCCGACCGCGACGGCATCGCGGGCCTGGAGCGCGCCGAGCGCGCCGGGATCCCCACCTTCGTGCGCCGGCTGAAGGACCACGCCACCCGCGCCGAGTGGGACCGCGCGCTGACCGAGGCGACGGCCGCGTACGAGCCGGACCTGGTCGTCTCGGCGGGGTTCATGAAGATCCTGGGCCAGGAGTTCCTCGCCCGCTTCGGCGGCCGGTGCGTCAACACCCACCCCGCGCTGCTGCCCAGCTTTCCCGGCGCCCACGGCGTGCGCGACGCGCTCGCGTACGGCGTGAAGGTGACCGGCTGCACCGTCCATCTCGTCGACGACGGAGTCGACACCGGCCCGATCATCGCCCAGGGCGTGGTCGAGGTCCGGGACGAGGACGACGAGTCCGCTCTGCACGGGCGGATCAAGGAAGTCGAGCGCACGCTGCTCGTCGAGGTCGTGGGGCGTCTGGCCCGTAACGGCTACCGCATTGAGGGACGAAAGGTAATGATCCCGTGACCGCCGAAGGTACGAAGCGGCCCATCCGCCGCGCGTTGGTCAGCGTCTACGACAAGACGGGGCTCGAGGAGCTGGCCCGGGGGCTGGACGCGGCCGGGGTCCAGCTCGTCTCGACCGGCTCGACGGCAGCGAAGATCGCCGCCGCGGGCGTCCCCGTCACCAAGGTGGAGGAGCTGACCGGCTTCCCCGAGTGTCTCGACGGCCGCGTCAAGACGCTGCACCCGCGCGTCCACGCGGGCATCCTCGCCGACCAGCGGCTCGACTCGCACCGCGAGCAGCTCGCCGAGCTGGGTGTCGAGCCCTTCGAGCTGGTCGTCGTCAACCTCTACCCGTTCCGGGAGACCGTCGCCTCGGGCGCCTCACCCGACGAGTGCGTCGAGCAGATCGACATCGGCGGCCCCTCCATGGTCCGCGCGGCCGCCAAGAACCACCCGTCCGTGGCCGTGGTCGTCAACCCCGAGCGCTACGCCGACGTGCTGAAGGCCGCCGCCGAGGGCGGCTTCGACCTCGAGCAGCGCAAGCGGCTGGCGAGCGAGGCGTTCCAGCACACCGCGGCGTACGACGTGGCGGTCGCCAACTGGTTCGCCGAGGGCTACGCCGCGGACGAGGGCCCCTGGCCGGACTTCATCGGCGTCACCTACGAGCGCAAGCAGGTGCTGCGCTACGGCGAGAACCCGCACCAGCCCGCCGCGCTCTACACCAACGGCTCCGGCGAGGGCCTGGCGTACGCCGAGCAACTGCACGGCAAGGAGATGTCGTTCAACAACTACACCGACACCGAGGCCGCGCGGCGTGCGGCCTATGACCACGACGCGCCCTGCGTCGCGATCATCAAGCACGCCAACCCCTGCGGCATCGCGGTCGGCGCGGACGTCGCCGAGGCGCACCGCAAGGCGCACGCCTGTGACCCGCTCTCGGCGTTCGGCGGCGTGATCGCCGTCAACCGCCCGGTGACGGTCGCCCTGGCCGAGCAGGTCGCCGAGATCTTCACCGAGGTCATCGTCGCCCCGGAGTACGAGGACGGCGCCGTCGAGGTGCTGGCCCGCAAGAAGAACATCCGCGTGCTGCGCTGCCCCGACGCCCCGGCGGCGGGCGGCGAGTACCGGTCGGTCGAGGGCGGCGACCTGGTGCAGGCCAAGGACCGGCTCCAGGCCGAGGGCGACGACCCGGCCAACTGGACCCGGGCGACCGGCGAGGCGCTGGACGCCGACGGCCTGGCCGAGCTGGCCTTCGCCTGGCGCGCCTGCCGGGCCGTGAAGTCCAACGCGATCCTGCTCGCCAAGGACGGCGCGACGGTCGGCGTCGGCATGGGCCAGGTCAACCGCGTCGACTCGGCGCGGCTGGCCGTCCAGCGGGCGGGCGAGGAGCGGGCGAGTGGCTCGTACGCGGCCTCCGACGCCTTCTTCCCCTTCCCCGACGGCTTCGAGGTGCTGGCGGAGGCCGGGATCAAGGCCGTGGTGCAGCCGGGTGGCTCGGTCCGCGACGAGCTGACCGTCGAGGCGGCCCAGAAGGCGGGCGTGACCATGTACTTCACGGGCACGCGCCACTTCTTCCACTGAGCGGTTACGGCCCGAGGGCCGCACCCCCGACGCGCGGGTGCGGCCCTCGGGCCGTACGCGACACACTCGGCCCCAGACCGCCGCTGGGACCGGCCCTGACTGGAACAGACGTCCCCGCATCCGGGAGGATGAAGCCATGACCGCGCAGATTCTCGATGGCAAGGCAACCGCAGCCGCGATCAAGTCCGATCTCGTCAGCCGCGTGGAGGCGCTCAAGGCCAAGGGCATCCACCCCGGCCTCGGGACCGTGCTGGTGGGCGAGGACCCGGGCAGCAAGTGGTACGTCGCGGGCAAGCACCGCGACTGCGCCGAGGTCGGGATCGCCTCCATCCGGCGCGACCTGCCCGAGACCGCCACCCAGGAGGAGATCGAGGCGGCCGTACGGGAACTCAACGAGGACCCGGCCTGCACGGGCTACCTCGTCCAGCTGCCGCTCCCCAAGGGCATCGACGCCAACCGCGTGCTGGAGCTGATCGATCCGGCCAAGGACGCCGATGGGCTGCACCCGATGAGCCTCGGCCGACTGGTGCTGAACGAGACCGGCCCCCTGCCGTGCACCCCGTACGGCATCATCCAGCTGCTGCGCCACCACGGCGTGGAGATCAACGGCGCCCACGTGGTGGTCGTCGGCCGCGGCATCACCGTCGGCCGGTCGATCGGGCTGCTGCTCACCCGGCGCTCGGAGAACGCCACGGTCACGCTGTGCCACACCGGCACCCGCGATCTGTCCGGGCTGCTGCGCCAGGCCGACATCATCGTGGCGGCGGCCGGGGTGCGGCACCTGATCAAGGCGGAGGACGTCAAGCCGGGGGCGGCGGTGCTCGATGTCGGCGTCAGCCGGGACGAGCACGGCAAGATCGCCGGTGATGTGCACCCCGACGTGAGCGAGGTCGCGGGCTGGATCTCCCCGAACCCGGGCGGCGTCGGCCCGATGACCCGCGCCCGGCTGCTGGTCAACGTGGTGGAGGCCGCGGAGCGCGCCGCCAAGGCAGCCGACGGTGACAGCGACGGCGACAGCGGTGCCGGGCATGCCGGCTGAGGCCGACGAGCCGGCCGCCGAACCGGCCGGACAGCGCCCCGTGGCGGCGCCGAACGGAGCGGTGGCGGCCAACGGAGCGGCGGCGTCGAGCGGGACGGCGGGGGCGTCGAGCGGGACGGCGGGGGCGTCGAGCGGGACGGCGGGGCTGAACGGAGCGGCGGGGCGTCCTGCCGGCACCTCGCGCCGCTTCCCCCTGATCACCCGGGACACCGCGCGCCCGGAAGGCGGCGGCCGCGCGGCGTCCGGCGGCGCCCCGGCGCCCGCCCGCCAGTGGCCGCTGCTGATGGTGATGGCCGGCGTCGGCGTGGGGCTGCTGGTGGTGGCCCTGGACGCGTTCCGCGCGGGCACGGTCCTGGTGGGGCTGTCCCTGCTGTCAGGCGCGCTACTGCGGTGGGCGCTGCCGGAAGTCGGGATGCTCGCGGTGCGCTCCCGCTTCACCGACATGCTGACGTACGGGGTGCTGGGGTCGGCGATCGTGCTGCTGTCTCTGATGGTCCAGCCCGACCCCTGGCTGAAGATCCCGTTCCTGCAGGACGTGGTGCACTTCACCGTCCGATAGGCGCTCAACGCCCATGCACGGCGACGGCCCGTCCTCTCCCCCGAAGAAGGACGGGCCGTCTGCGATAAGGGTTCTGTTAAGAGCGCCGCTGGATCAATGGACGTCGAGGGCCTGTGGCGCGGAAGTGACCATTCCGGTACGACGTCTCGGGTGCGCAACAGCCATATAGAGGCGCATACGGAGCGCGCCCAGGTCCGGAATGCTCCGGTGCGCCCCTGCTGGGGAACTGTCATCCTTGGGCGGGGCATCTCCCTGGGTAACGGATCCGGGACTGTCGGGGGCGCCCAACCGGGGGCAGGGCACGGGAAGTTCACGGATGCACGGGGGGAACAGGGGGAGGCAATGCCTCGTTGGAGGGAGCTGCCGGAGGAGCTCGATCCGCAGGTTCGGGAGTTCGTCGGGCACCTGCGCAGGCTTGTCGAGCACAGCGAGCTGAGCCTCGTCGCGGTCGCCGACCGCACCGGCTACAGCAAGACGTCCTGGGAGCGCTATCTCAACGGCCGTCTGCTGCCGCCGCAGGGCGCCGCGGTGGCGCTGGCCGAGGCGATGGGCACGGACGTCGAACATCTGAGCGCCCTGTGGGAGCTGGCGGAGCGCGCGTGGAGCCGGTCCGAGTTACGGCACGACGTCACGATGGAGGAGATCAGGGTCGCGCGGGCGCGGGCCGCGTTGGGGGAGACGAGCCCGCCGCCGCAGCCGACGAACGGCCGGACGGCGGTGGAGACCGGGGCCGAGTGGACCCGTGCAGACCGTGCCGAGACGCCCTGCGCTGAGACGCCCCGCGCTGAGGCGGCGGTGCGCAGGGCTGCTGCCGTGCCGCCCGTGCCGCCCGTGGCGGACCCTCCGCTCGTCTCCGCCGCCCCGGCCTCGCTTCCTGAGCCGCCCGATCAGCCGGGCCCGCCGCGCGCGGGCGAGCGCGGCGACGGGGCGCCGTCGCCGGACGGGCGCCGTCGACGCGTCCCGCTGTTCGTCGCCACGGCGGTCGGGGTGTTGCTCATGGGCGCGGCGGCGGTCCTCCTGGTCAACCCGGGTGGCCGGGCCGGCGAGCGGGCCAAGGCCCCGACGCCGGGGCGGGCCACGACCACCGGCCCCAGCCTGCCCAGCGGGGTGAAGTGCGCCGGCCAGGAGTGCACCGGCGAGGACCCCGAGGCCATGGGGTGCGGTGGCGCGTACGCCAGGACGACCGCGAGCGTGACCGTGGCCGGCGCGTATGTCGAGGTGCGCTACAGCAAGGTGTGCGGCGCGGCGTGGGCCCGGATCACCAAGGCCGCCCCCGGCGACCGGTTACAGGTGACCGCGCCCGCCCAGGGCGCGGTCGGACCGGCGCGCACCAAGAACGGCAAGGTCAACGCCGACGGCGACGCCTACACCCGGATGATCGCGGTCGGCTCCGCCGCCCGCGCCAAGGCCTGCGCCACTCTCACCACCGGACAGCGCGGCTGCACCGCGACGGCCGCGGGGCGCGCCAACGCTACGGCTCGCACCAGCGCGCCGTAGCGTGCCCCCCCGTGAGGGCCCTCGTTCGAGGGACCTCCAAGGAATATCCGCGTCGGGGGGAATGCGCTCGCCGAATCGGGGCAGGCGCACGCCAACCCCCCCACGGGTGCGGCATGGCACCGTGGCGGCCGCCTGCTACTCCCCCTCCTTGAGGCAGGCGGCCGCCGAATGCCGGTCTTGGACCCGCTCGGGTCAGGGGCCGAGTGCGGGCCCGGCCTGTCTGTCGCCGGGTCTTGTCTGTCGGCGGTGAGCAGTTACACAGTGGCCCCCGGGGCCCCGTGTTTCCTCGTCGGATAGCCTGACGCCGGTATCTCGACACCAAGAGATCGACAGAAAACACAGCGCAGGAGACCGCCATGACCCGCACTCCCGTCAATGTCACCGTCACCGGCGCGGCCGGCCAGATCGGCTACGCGCTGCTCTTCCGCATCGCCTCCGGCCAGCTCCTCGGCGCGGACGTGCCGGTCAAGCTGAACCTCCTGGAGATCCCGCAGGGCCTGAAGGCCGCCGAGGGCACCGCGATGGAGCTCGACGACTGCGCCTTCCCGCTGCTTCAGGGCATCGACATCAGCGACGACCCGAACGTGGCCTTCAACGGCGCGAACGTGGCGCTCCTGGTCGGCGCCCGGCCGCGGACGAAGGGCATGGAGCGCGGCGACCTGCTGGAGGCCAACGGCGGCATCTTCAAGCCGCAGGGCAAGGCCATCAACGACCACGCCGCGGACGACATCAAGGTTCTGGTCGTCGGCAACCCGGCGAACACCAACGCGCTCATCGCCCAGGCCGCCGCCCCGGACGTACCGGCCGAGCGTTTCACCGCGATGACCCGCCTGGACCACAACCGCGCCCTCTCGCAGCTCTCCAAGAAGACCGGCGTCCCGGTCTCGGAGATCGCCAAGCTCACGATCTGGGGCAACCACTCCGCCACCCAGTACCCGGACGTCTTCCACGCCGAGGTCGCGGGCAAGAACGCCGCCGAGGTCGTGAACGACGAGCAGTGGCTGGCCGAGACGTTCATCCCGACCGTCGCCAAGCGCGGCGCCGCGATCATCGAGGCGCGTGGCGCCTCGTCGGCCGCCTCCGCCGCCAATGCCGCCATCGACCACGTGTACACCTGGGTCAACGGCACCCCGGCCGGGGACTGGACCTCCGCCGGTGTGGTCTCCGACGGCTCGTACGGCGTGCCGGAGGGCCTCATCTCGTCCTTCCCGGTGACCGCCAAGGACGGCAAGTTCGAGATCGTCCAGGGCCTGGAGATCAACGACTTCTCGCGCACCCGCATCGACGCGTCGGTGAAGGAGCTGGAGGAGGAGCGCGACGCCGTGCGCGGCCTCGGCCTGATCTGACGGCCGCTCGCCCGCTATCTGAAGGGCCGCCTTCCGGTATTCACTCCGGAGGGTGGCCCTTTTGTCATTTCTCTATGGCTGTGGCTCAGCTTCCCCTACTTTGGGATGAGTTGCCGGTGAGAGTTGACGCCGGCCCCGGGGGGAGAGCATGGCGAAGGACACGGGCGGGGAGCCTGAGACAGAGGCTGCCGGGGCGGGTGGACGCGCGTACGGCGACATCCACATCGGCAGTGTGCGCGGCGGCGCCGTCGGCATCGGCGACCACAACTACATCGTGAATGTGCGGGGGGAGGCGGCCCCGTGCGACCCCGCGTACGAGCAGTTGCTGGAGGCCGTGCGGCAGCTCGGCGAGGATCTCGGCCGGCTTGTCGCGAGCCCCGAGGTCAGCGCGCTGGCGGACGAGCTGTCCGAGACCGAGGAGGAGATCCAGCGCACCGGGGCGGCGGCCCCCGGCCGCCTCGCCCGGCTCCGAGCGCTGCTCCAGGACATGAGCGCGAGCATCGGCATGCTGGCGTCCGGCGTGGCCCTGGGGCAGGCGGTCGGCGCGCTGCTGGGCGGCTGAGACGTAGCTCGGTCAACCCGCCATCTGCGCGGAAGAATTCGAATATCGGGGGGCTTGGATGAGTGACGCGGACGGGGAGCGGCCGGAGTGGATGGACGGTGGCGGCGTGCCCGTGCCTCCATCGGTCGGCGACGCGCGGCGGGGTCTGCGGGTGGCCGCCGTGGCGGTGGTGCTGTGCGGCGCGCTCGCGTTCGCCGGATGGGTGGCGTTCGGGAGCGACGGCGAGGCCGGGTACCGGGCGGGCCCCGTCCCCGGGGCCGGTGAGAGCGCGCTGCCCGGGCCGTCGGACACGGACGGGTCATCGCCGGACGACGCCTCTCCGGTCCCCGGCCAGGAGTCCGGCGCCCCGTCGGCCTCCCCGTCGGCGGGCCCGTCCGAGCCGCCGTCCGGGTCCCCGGAGGAGTCCCCGTCTCTGTCTCCGTCCGCCGGGCCCTCCGCGTCCCCGCCCGCCGGCTTCCGTGCGGAGGAGGACCCGGCGGGCTTCACCCTCGCCGTCCCGGATGGCTGGCGGCGCACCGTTGAGGGCCCGAGCGTCTTCTACACCTCGTCCGATCAGGCGACCATGGTGCAGATCTTCGAGCTGCACGGCCCGGAGGGGACGCCGTACGAGTCGGCGCAGGAAGCCGAGCGGCTAGCCGCGCGCCAGCGGGGCTATGAGCGGATCGCCCTGGAGCGGATCGGGCAGGGCGCCATGGACCCGGCGGGGCTGGAGTACACGTACGACAGCGAGAAGTACGGCGGCTCCCGGCGCGTCCTCGACCACCGCTTCACCGCGTCCGACGGCACGATGTACGCCATCCTGGTCATCGGCCCGGCCGGCGACCGCGCCGGACAGCAGGAGATCCAGCAGGCCGCCGTCGACTCCTTCCGCCTGAGCTGACGTGATGCATCAAATTGACCCATGAAACAGTCACGGGAATGCACCCTGCCTCTGGTCTATCGCGGTCATAGATTCGTGGTCATGACGAACGACAACGCGAGCGACCACGCACCCCGAGTCAACTTCGCCAAGGCCGCCCCGAAGGCGTTCAAGGCCCTGATCGGCTTCGACGCCGCCGCCCGCGAGGGCCTCGACCCCGCGCTGGTCGAGCTGGTCCAGATCCGCTCCTCGCAGCTCAACGGCTGTGCGTACTGCCTGCACATGCACACCGCGGACGCCCGCAAGGCCGGGGAGAGCGAGGAGCGGCTGCACATGGTCGCGGTGTGGCGGGAGGCGGCCCACTTCTTCACCCCGGAGGAGCGGGCGGCGCTCGACCTGGCCGAGGCCGTCACCCTGGTCTCCCAGGGTGGGGTGAGTGACGAGGTCTACGCCCGCGCGGCCGCCCACTTCGACGAGGCCACCCTGGCCCGGCTGCTCGCCCTGATCTTCACCATCAACACCTGGAACCGCATCGCCATCAGCACCGCCAAGGTGCCCGGCACCGACGAGCGCGTGGCCCGCTGAGGTCCGCGCGCCCCCTGACTTGGCGCGCTCCTCGCCCATCTCTGTGAGCTCCTGCCCACGGAATGAGCGCCTGTGTACGAACGCGTACGGCTTGTGACCACGTGAGCCTGACCACTTTCGAACGACAATCACGCATAGGTCCGGGCCTTTCGGGGAGGGGCTCCGCGTTGCCGGCGTGGCCGGCGGCGCGAGTTCCGTAACACCGGAAGGCAGAGCAGACGTGTCGGCAGTCGAGACCATTCATGTGGACGGGGCGTGGCGTGCCGCCGCGTCCGGCGCGCAGCGGGAGGTCCTCGACCCCGCCGACGCCAAGACCCTCGCGGTCGTATCCGAAGGCGGCGCCGAGGACGCCGACGCGGCCGTCGCCGCCGCCCGCCGCGCCTTTGACACGGGCCCCTGGCCGCATACGCCCGTGGCCGAGCGGGCGGCGCTGCTGCGCCGCGTCGCCGATCTTCTGCAGCGCGACCGCGAGAAGATCGCGCTGCTCGAAAGCCGTGACACCGGCAAGACGCTCGAAGAGGGGCGGGTCGACGTCGACGACGTCACCAACGCCTTCCGCTACTTCGCCCAGCTGGTCGTCGGCGAGTCGGCCGGGCGCGTGGTCGACGCGGGCACCAAGGATGTGCACAGCGTGGTCGTGCATGAGCCGGTGGGCGTCTGCGCGCTGATCACCCCCTGGAACTACCCGCTGCTGCAGGCCAGCTGGAAGATCGCCCCGGCGCTCGCCGCGGGCAACACCTTTGTCGTGAAGCCCAGCGAGCTGACTCCGCTGTCGACGATGTGTCTGATGGAGCTGCTGGTCGAGGCCGGGCTGCCGGCCGGGGCCGGCAATCTGGTGACCGGCGCCGGGGACCCCGTCGGCGCCCGGATGGCCGAGCACCCCGATGTGGACCTGGTGTCCTTCACCGGCGGCCTGACCAGCGGTACGAAGGTGATGGAGGCGGCCGCGCCGGGCGTGAAGAAGGTCGCGCTCGAGCTCGGCGGCAAGAACCCCAATGTCGTCTTCGCCGACGCCTGCGACACCGCCGAGGGCTTTGACACCGCCGTCGACCAGGCCCTCAACGCCGCCTTCATCCACAGCGGCCAGGTCTGCTCCGCCGGGGCCCGGCTGATCATTGAGGAGTCCGTGCGCGAGCGGTTCGTCGCCGAGCTCGCCCGCCGGGCCGAGAAGATCAAGCTGGGGCGCGGCACCGAGTCCGGCGTCGAGTGCGGCCCGCTCGTATCGGCGGGGCAGCTCGACAAGGCCGAGGCGTATGTCGCCTCCGCGCTGGAGGAGGGCGCGCTGCTGCGCTGCGGCGGCGCACAGCCCGAGCCGTCCGACGTCCGCCCCGCGACCGGCTACTTCTACCTGCCGACGATCCTCGACCAGTGCCACCGCGAGATGCGGGTGGTGCGGGAGGAGACCTTCGGCCCGATTCTCACCGTCGAGTCCTTCCGCACCGAGGACGAGGCCATCGCGCTCGCCAACGACACGGAGTACGGGCTCGCGGGTGCCGTCTGGTCCCGCGACACCGCGCGGGCTCGGCGCGTCGCGGGGCGGCTGCGGCACGGCACCGTATGGATCAACGACTACCACCCCTACCTTCCGCAGGCGGAGTGGGGCGGTTTCGGCAAGTCCGGTATCGGACGCGAGCTTGGCCCCTCTGGCCTGGCCGAATACCGCGAGACCAAGCACGTCTACGAGAACCTGCGGCCCGCCCCGGTCCGCTGGTTCGCCGGCTGAGCCGTACGCCCGCCACCCCCTCCCCATCCCCCCGCACACACCGTCCCGCCCCCGCCTCTGTACGTCCCCAACCCCCGTACGTCCCCGATCCCGTCCCCACACCCCCACCCCGTGCGTACGCCCCACGTATGTACGCCCCCACACCCGGGCCTCGGTCCGGGCCGCGAGGAGTAACCCCATGTCCGTACCTGATGCGATCGATCATTTCGACTATGTCGTCATCGGCGGCGGCACCGCGGGATCGGTGATCGCCTCCCGGCTCACCGAGGACCCGGACATCCGCGTCGCCGTCATCGAGGGCGGGCCGTCCGATGTGGACCGGCCCGAGGTGCTGACCCTGCGCCGCTGGCTCGGCCTGCTCGGCGGTGAACTGGACTACGACTACCCCACCACCGAGCAGCCACGGGGCAATTCGCATATCCGGCACAGCCGGGCCCGGGTGCTCGGCGGCTGCTCCTCGCACAACACCCTCATCTCCTTCAAGCCGCTGCCGGGCGACTGGGACGAGTGGGCGAAGGCGGGCGCGGACGGCTGGGACGCCGCCTCCATGGACCCGTACTTCGCGCGGCTGCGCAACAACATCGTGCCGGTCGACGAGAGGGACCGGAACGCCATCGCCCGCGACTTCGTCGATGCCGCGCAGGCGGCGCTCGGCGTGCCGCGTGTGGAGGGGTTCAACAAGGAGCCCTTCCACGAGGGCGTCGGCTTCTTCGACCTCGCCTACCACCCGGAGAACAACAAGCGGTCCTCCGCCTCCGTCGCCTATCTGCACCCCTTCCTGGACCGGCCGAACCTCCAGCTGATGCTGGAGACCTGGGCGTACCGGCTGGAGCTGGACGAGTCCGGCCGGGCGACGGGGGTGCGGGTCCGCACCGAGGACGGCGCGGAACTCCTGGTCGAGGCGGGGCGCGAGGTGCTGGTCTGCGCGGGTGCCGTGGACACCCCGCGGTTGCTGCTGCACTCCGGCATCGGGCCCCGGCGCGATCTGGAGGCGCTCGGCATCCCCGTCGTGCACGATCTGGCGGGTGTCGGCGAGAACCTGCTCGACCACCCCGAGTCGGTGATCGTCTGGGAGACGGACGGCCCGATCCCCGAGAACTCGGCGATGGATTCGGACGCGGGCCTGTTCGTCCGGCGCGACCCCGGCGCGCAGGGCCCGGACCTGATGTTCCACTTCTACCAGATCCCGTTCACCGACAACCCCGAGCGGCTGGGCTACGAAAGGCCCGAGCACGGCGTGTCGATGACCCCGAACATCCCCAAGCCCCGCAGCCGCGGCCGCCTCTACCTCACCAGCGCCGACCCGTCCGTGAAACCCGCCCTGGACTTCCGCTACTTCACGGACGAGGAGGACTACGACGGCCGCACCCTCGTGGACGGCATCCGCATCGCCCGCGAGATAGCGAAGACCGAGCCGCTGGCGGGCTGGCTGAAACGCGAGGTGTGCCCCGGGCCCGAGATCACCTCGGACGAGGAGCTCAGCGAATACGCCCGCAAGGTCGCGCACACCGTCTACCACCCGGCGGGCACCTGCCGGATGGGCGCGGCCTCCGACGGACTGGCCGTGGTCGACCCGGACCTGCGGATCCGGGGGCTCAAGGGCATCCGGATCGCCGACGCGTCCGTCTTCCCGACCATGCCCGCCGTCAACCCGATGATCGGAGTGATGATGGTCGGCGAGAAATGCGCGGAACTGCTCGTACGGGAGCGCAAGCGGGACCAGGCACTGCCGAACGGCGGAGGTGAGGCGTGATGACCGCGACCGAGACGATCGAGCCCCAGCCCCCGACCCCCGCGCCCGGGCCGGACGGCGCGGCGACGCCGGTGTTCTCCGTGCGCGGCCTGTGGAAGGTTTTCGGCCCCAAGGCCGACCGCGTCCCCGGCTCGCCCGCCGCCGACCTGCCCGCCGACGAGCTGCGCCGCCGTACGGGCTGCACGGCTGCCGTCCGCGATGTGTCCTTCGAGGTGCGGCAGGGTGAGGTCTTCGTCGTCATGGGCCTGTCCGGCTCCGGCAAGTCCACCCTCGTACGCTGTCTGACCCGGCTGATCGAGCCCACCTCCGGCGCCCTCCACATCGACGGCGAGGACGTCCTGGCCATGGACAAGGCGCGGCTGCGCGAGCTGCGCCGGCACCGCGCCGCCATGGTCTTCCAGCACTTCGGGCTGTTGCCGCACCGCACCGTGCTCGACAACGTCGCCTACGGCCTGGAGATCCAGGGCATGGGCAAGGCCGAACGCCGCGCCAAGGCCGCCGAGATGGTGGCCAAGGTCGGCCTCACCGGCCTGGAGCGCCGCCGCCCCGGCCAGCTGTCCGGCGGCCAGCAGCAGCGTGTGGGCCTGGCCCGCGCGCTCGCCGCCGACCCCGAGGTCCTGCTCTTCGACGAGCCGTTCAGCGCGCTCGACCCGCTGATCCGGCGCGATATGCAGGAGGAGGTGATCCGGCTGCACCACGACGAGGGCCGCACGATGGTCTTCATCACCCACGACCTGAGCGAGGCCCTGCGGCTCGGCGACCGCATCGCGCTGATGCGCGACGGCGGCATCGTGCAGCTGGGCACCCCCGAGGAGATCGTCGGCTCCCCGGCCGACGAGTACGTACGGGACTTCGTCCGCGATGTGCCGCGCGAGCAGGTGCTGACCGTGCGCAACGCGCTGCGCGCCGCCGAGGACGGCGAGCGGGACAGCGGCCCCGCGCTCGCGCCCGACGCGACCATCGCCACCGCCATCGAGGCCGTCGCCCGCTCCGGCGGCCCGGCCCGGATCATGGACGGCGCGCGGCTGCTGGGGGTGGTGGACCATCAGCGGTTGCTCGCGGTGGTGGCGGGACTGCGGGTGAAGGGGGCGCCGGCATGACCTCGCGCGTATCCCGCATACCCCGGCCCGGCGTGCGGAGGCGCGTATGACCGTCGCGACCACCACCCCCGCCAAAGCCGCCCAAGGCGCCGCCGACGCGCCCCGGGGCGCGCTGCGCGCCGTGGCCCGCCGCCCCGCCGTCCGCAAGCTGGCCCTGCTCGCCCTGATCGCCGCCGTCCTCGCGCCCCTCGCCGCCACGCTCTGGCACAGCGGCAGCTGGCCGGGCGCGCTGACCGTCGATGTGTCGGAGCCGCTGGGCAAGGCGAGCGACTGGATCATCGACAACCGCGACAGCCATCCGCTCTTCCTCTACTTCCTCGGCCACATCAGCAACGCGGTCATCGTCTCCGTCCGCGCCGTCTACCTGACCCTGCTGGCCCTCGGCTGGGCCGGGGTCACCGCCGCCGTGACGCTGCTGGCCTGGCGGGTCGCCGGGGTGCGCATCGCGGCGTTGGCCGCCGTGTCGTTCGCGGTGTGCGGGCTGCTGGGGATGTGGGTGCCGACCATGCAGACCCTGGCGCTGATGGCCGTCGCCGTCGCCGCGTCGGTGGCCATCGGGATGCTGCTCGGGCTGGCCGGCGGGCTCTCGGAGCGTGCTTACCGGGCGCTGCGGCCGGTGCTGGACACCATGCAGGTACTGCCGGCCTTCGCGTATCTGCTGCCCTTCGTGCTGATCTTCGGCATGGGCGTACCGGGCGCGGTGCTGGCCACCGTCATCTACGCCGCCCCGCCCATGGCCCGGCTGACCGCGCTCGGGCTGCGCGACGCGGACGCCGGGGTGATGGAGGCCGTGGCCTCGCTGGGCGCCACCGGCCGGCAGCGGCTGCTGTCGGCCCGGCTGCCGCTGGCCCGTAAGGAGCTGCTGCTCGGCGTCAACCAGACGATCATGATGGCGCTGTCGATGGCCGTCATCGCCTCCGTCATCGGCGGCGCCGGGCTCGGTGACCGCGTCTACCAGGCGCTGTCGGCCGTCGACGTGGGCAAGGCGCTCGCCGCCGGAATCCCGATCGTGCTGCTCGCCGTCGTCCTGGACCGCACCACCGCCGCCGCGGGGCTGCGCCTGGGCACGGACCGCGAGGCGGGCCCGTGGTGGCTGCGCGGCTGGTACGCCTGGGCGGGGGTCGCGGCCGGCACCGCCGCCGCGGCGCTGGCCGGGCGGGCCGCCGGCTCGTCCACCTGGCCGGAGGGCTGGATCCTCGCCATCGCCGAACCCGTCAACACCGCCAAGGAGTGGATGGTCGACCACCTCTACTCCGGCGTGCCGGTCGTCGGCGGCACCGCCGACTGGGCGTCCGGCTACGTCACCTATGTCCTCGACCCGCTGCGCGGTGCGCTGCAGGGCCTCCCGTGGTGGTCGCTGCTGCTGATCGTCGCGGCGCTCGCCTGGCTGATCGGCACCTGGGCCACCGCCCTGACCGCCGTCCTGGCCATGGCCGCGATCGGTGTGCTCGGCGTGTGGGACCCGGCCATGGACACCCTCTCGCAGGTGCTGGCCGCCGTCGCCGTGACGCTCGTCCTCGGCTTCGCGACCGGCATCGCGGCGGCGCGCTCGCCCCGCCTCGAGCGGCTGCTGCGCCCGGTGCTCGACGTCTGCCAGACCATGCCGCAGTTCGTGTACCTGATCCCGGTGGTCGCGCTGTTCGGCATCGGACGGGCCCCGGCGGCGGCCGCGGCCATCGTCTACGCCCTGCCCGCCGTCATCCGCATCACCACCCAGGGCCTGCGCAACGTCGACCCGGCCGCGCTGGAGTCGGCCCGCTCGCTCGGCGCCACGCGCGGCCAGCAGCTGCGCCAGGTCCAGCTCCCGCTCGCCCGCCCGGCACTGCTGCTCGCCGTCAACCAGGGCGTGGTGCTGGTGTTGGCCGTCGTCATCATCGGCGGCCTCGTCGGCTCCGGTGCGCTCGGCTACGACGTGCTGTTCGGCCTGGCCCAGGGCGATCTGGCGACCGGCCTGGTGGCGGGCGTGGCGATCGTCTGCCTGGGCCTGATGCTCGACCGGGTGACGCAGCCGACGGCGCGCCGCCCGAGGAAGGGGGCCTGACATGGCTCGTATCCGCACCCGGCCTCGTGCCCGCATCCGGCCTCGTACCCGCACCCGGCTGCTGATGGCCGCCGCCGGGGTCACCGCGCTGCTCACCGCGACCGGCTGCGGCGCGGCGGACATGACCAAGCAGTCCTCGCCGTACGCGAACGCCGACGGCGCCAAGAGCGTCACCCTGTCCGTCCAGTCCTGGGTCGGCGCGCAGGCCAATGTCGCCGTCGCCGAATACCTCCTCGACCACGAGCTGGGCTACCGCGTCGACACCGTCCAGGTCGACGAGATCCCCGCCTGGGACGCGCTCAGCCAGGGGCGGGTGGACGCCATCCTGGAGGACTGGGGCCACCCGGACCAGGAACAGCGCTACGTCAAGGACAAGAAGACGATCGCGCGCGGCGGTGATCTCGGTGTCACCGGCCACATCGGCTGGTTCGTCCCCAAGTACTTCGCCGACGCGCATCCCGACGTCACCGACTGGCGGAACCTCGACAAGTACGCCAAGACGTTCCGTACGGCCGAAAGCGGCGGCAAGGGCCAGCTCATGGACGGCTCGCCGTCGTATGTCACCAATGACAAGGCCCTGGTGAAGAATCTGGACCTGGACTACCAGGTCATCTTCGCGGGTTCGGAGGCGGCGCAGATCACCCAGATCAAGCAGTTCGCCAAGGAGAAGAAGCCGTTCCTGACCTACTGGTACGAGCCGCAGTGGCTGTTCAACCAGGTGCCGATGGTCGAGGTGAAGCTGCCGAAGTACACGGACGCGTGCGCCACGAAGGGCACCGAGGACCCCGAGTCCATCGACTGCGCCTATCCGACCACCCCGCTGCAGAAGTACCTCAACGCGGACTTCGCCAGGAAGGGCGGCAGGGCGGCGGCGTTCCTGAAGAAGTTCCACTGGTCCGAGAAGGAGCAGAACGAGGTCGCCGAGTTGATCGCCTCGGACGGGCTCTCGGCGCAGGACGCGGCGGAGAAGTGGGTCAAGGAGCACCCGGAGGTCTGGAAGAAGTGGCTGCCCTGACGGGGCGTCAGTCCTGATACGGGCACAGCCGCACGCCGATCGGCGTGCGGCTGTGTCGTGGACCGCTGCTCAGCCGATGACGCTGTTCAGCCAGGAGCGGTGGTAGTTGAGGCCGGTGTAGATGTCGGGGCTCGACCCGCAGACGTCGCCGATGCCCCGGCTGTCCACGCCGACGACCTGCCAGCGGCCGTAGACCTTCCTCAGCAGCGGCGAACCGGAGTCACCGTTGCACGGGCCGTAGGTGTCCTGCGGGTTGTCCGTGCACACATCGCCCTCGCGGATGCCCCACGAGTCGTCCCCCGACGAGTCCACCCGGCACTCTTCCGCGCTCGGGTTGAGCACCGTGGTGTCGAGCTCCTGAAGCTTCACCGGAAGCTTGGACGTGTCGCCGACATCAGCGGTCGAGGTGTAGCCCCAGCCGATCTGCCGGACCGCGGTGCCCTCCTTGGTCGACGTGGGCGCCACGGAAACCGGCTTGTTGGTCAGCGCGGTGTCGAGCTGGAGGAGCGCCACGTCGTGGCCGTCTCCGATGCTGTCCTCGAGGAACCGCCACCCGGGGTTGACCTTGATGTCCTTGATCTTCGCGACGGTGCCGCCCGTGGTCCGGTCATTGGAGCCCACCCGGACGTGGAACAGCGCCGGGTCCATGACCGTGTACGGGGCCGAGCCGGTGCCCGCTTCGGTGACGCAGTGCGCCGCGGTCACCACCCAGTCCTTGCGGATCAGGGCTCCGGTGCAACGGTGACCGTCGGGGTCCCCGTTCCTTTCCTTCTGCAGGGAAACGATGAACGAGTAGTTTTCGGTGGCGTCATGGCCGCCGATAATCTTCGGGGTCGGAGTCGGCGGATTTTCATCGGCCTGCGCCGCCCCGGCACCGGCCAGCGCGCCGACGGAAAGCGCCGTGGCCAGCAGCGCACGGGTCGCCAACCGCCGTCCGGCCCCCCGGCGTTCGTCCGCTCCGCGCTCCCCTATAAAATTGTTCATTCTTTTATTGCTCCCCGATTTCTGTTCCGCTTTTCGCGGGATTTCGAGTGCACGATAACCCCGCCCCGCAGGCGTGTCCAGCGGCTTTATATGCCGCTTTATGTGCCACGGGAATCCGGTTGGCGTTATTGGTCAGATTTGCGGTGAGAAATCAGGAGAGCGGTATTGTCTTGTCGGGTTCTCTTGTCGGGAATGCGGTATTACGCCTGGCGCAGCTGCTCGGCGATGTCCTCCACCGCCGCCAGCGCCTGGCGAAGGTGGCCCGGGCCGAACGTGACGCGCGTCGCACCCAGTTCGCCGAGTTCGCGGACGGAGGGGCCGTCCGGCTTGGCGAACGCGTTGAGCGGGGCGCCGATGCCGGCCGCGAGCCGGGGGAGCAGTCGCGGGGGCGCGAAGATCGGGTAGACGCAGTCGGCGCCCGCCGCCACGTACCGCCGGCCGCGGTCGATGGCCTCCTCGGCCAGCCGGTCCGGGTCCGCCCCGGCGCCGCCGCGTACGAAGACATCGACGCGGGCGTTGATGACCAGCCTTTCGCCCGCCGCGGCGCGGACCTCCGCGAGCCAGTCCGCGTGTCGCCGCGCGTCCTTGAGCACATCCGCCGCCCGGTCGCCGTCCTCCAGGTTGCACCCCGCGGCGCCGGCCTCCAGCAGCCGGTCGACGATCTCGGCGGGGCCGAGCCCGTATCCGTCCTCGATGTCCGCCGTCACCGGCACGTCCACGGCGCGGGCGACCCGGGCGACCGCGGCGAACATCTCGTCGTCCGGAGTCTCACCGTCCCGGTAGCCCAGCGAGGCCGCGATCCCCGCGCTCGGCGTGGCGAGCGCGGGGAAGCCCGCGGCGGCGAAGACGCGGGCGGTGGCCGCGTCCCAGGGGCCCGGCAGGACGAGCGGGTCGCCGGGGGCCCTGCCGTGGTGCAGGGCGCGGAGAGTCGTCGCGCCGGTCATGCCTTGCCCGGCACCGTGCGGGTGGTGACGCCGATGCGGTTCCAGGCGTTGATGGCGATGATCGCGGCGATGACCTGGGCCAGCTCGGCCTCCTCGAAGTGGGCCGCCGCCCGCTCGTACACCTCGTCCGGGACGAAGCCGTCGGTCAGCACGGTGACGGCCTCGGTCAGCGCGAGCGCCGCCCGCTCCTTCTCGGTGAAAAGGCCCGTCGCCTCCTCCCAGGCGCTGAGGAGGTACAGGCGCTCTTCGGTCTCGCCCGCCTCGCGCGCGTCCCGGGTGTGCATATGGACGCAGAAGGCGCAGTGGTTGATCTGCGACGCACGGACCTTGATGAGGTCGACGAGGGTGGGATCGAGGCTCTTACGGGCGGCCGCGTCGAGGCCGACCATCGCCTTGTAGAACTCGGGCGCCAGCTTCGCCAGCCGCATGCGGGGGCCGTGTTCATGGGTGCTCTGGGGTGTCTCGTTGATCGTCCTCATGGCTCCCACGCTAGGACGTCAGTAGCCCAGGGGTATGGTCCATTTCCATGGAAGATCCATGGGCCACTTCCCCGCAGCCCCCGTCCGCGCCGCATCCGCGGTCCCCGCCGGGGCCCGGCGCCGATCTGCATCTGGATCTGCGACTGGACCTGCCGGAGCGGGGCGCGACCGGGGTGCGCACCGCGCTCATCCGGTCCCTGCGCGACGCCGTACGCGGCGGCCGGCTCGCGCCCGGTACCCGGCTGCCCTCCTCCCGCTCGCTCGCCGCCGACCTCGGCATCGCCCGTAACACCGTCGCCGACGCCTACGGCGAGCTGGTCGCCGAAGGCTGGCTCACCGCCCGGCAGGGCTCGGGAACCCGCGTCGCCCGGCGCGTCGTACCGCCCGAACCCACACCCCCGCGCACCCCGCCGACCGCGGGGCCGGGCGGCCGCCCCACCTACGACCTGCGGCCCGGCTCGCCCGACGTCTCGTCCTTCCCTCGCGCGGCCTGGCTCACCGCCGCCCGGCGGGCCCTGACCGCGGCGCCGCACGACGCCTTCGCGTACGGCGGGCCGAGCGGGCGGCCCGAGCTGCGCCGCGCCCTCGCCGACTATCTGGCGCGCGCCCGGGGGGTGCGGACCGACCCGGAGCGGATCGTGGTCTGCGCGGGATTCAAACAGGGCCTGGCCGTCCTCAGCAGGGTGCTGCGGGCCGCGGGCGAGCGCGATGTGGCCGTCGAGTCGTACGGGCTTGACCTCCACTGGGACGTCATGCGCCGCGCCGGGCTGCGCACCGTGCCGCTGCCGGTCGACGGCCGCGGCGCCCGCACCGACGAGCTGGCCGGGCTCACCGGCGTACGGACCGTGCTGCTCACCCCGGCGCACCAGTTCCCGACCGGGGTGTCCCTGCACCCCGACCGCCGCGCCGCCGTCGTCGACTGGGCCTCCCGCACCGGCGGTCTTGTGGTGGAGGACGACTACGACGGGGAGTTCCGCTACGACCGCAACCCGGTCGGGGCGCTCCAGGGGCTCGACCCCGAGCGCGTGCTCTACCTGGGCACATCGAGCAAGAGCCTGACCCCCGCGCTGCGGCTGGCCTGGATGGTGGTGCCCGGCCACCTGATGGACGACCTGCTGGCGGCCAAGGGGACGGGGGAGTGGCCGACGGCCGGTCTCGACCAGCTGACGCTCGCCGAGTTCCTCGACTCCGGGGCGTACGACCGCCATGTGCGCGGCATGCGGCTGCGCTACCGGCGGCGGCGTGACCAGCTGATCGCGGCGCTCGCCGAGCGCGCCCCGCAGGTGAGGGTGAGGGGGATCGCGGCGGGGCTGCACGCGGTGCTTGAACTCCCGCCGGGGACCGAGCGGTCCGTGGTGCAGGGCGCGGCCTGGCAGGGCCTGGCAATGGACGGCCTGGCCCGCTTCCGGCACGCGTCAGGCGCGTCCCCCGGCGGGGAACCCGGCGACGTGCTGGGCGACGCGCTGGTGGTCGGCTACGGAACCCCGCCCGACCACGCCTTCTCGGGCGCGCTGGAGGCGCTGTACCGGGCGCTTCCGGGGTGAGGCTTTCCCGTCGCGCTACGCATGGTCTACGCATGGCCTGCGCGTGGGGTACCGACGAATGCGCGCGCTTTCTGCCGCATGTGATCGTGCGAGGGGCCGCCGAGCACTGCCCGACGGCCCTGGATCAGACGCTCACCCGGCCAGGACAGCCCGCAGTTGCTCCAGGCCCCAGTCCAGGTCCTCCTTGCTGATCACCAGCGGGGGCGCGATCCGGATCGTGGACCCGTGGGTGTCCTTGACCAGTACCCCCCGGTCCATGAGCTTCTCCGAGATCTGCCGTCCGGTGCCATGGGAGGGGTCGATGTCCACCCCCGCCCACAGCCCCCGCCCGCGCACGGCCCGTACGCCGCCCCGGTGCGCCGGGCTGTCCACCAGCAGCCTCAGCTCGCCGTGCAGATGCTCGCCGAGCTCCGCCGCCCGCTGCTGGAACTCGCCGGTCCGCAGTATGGCGATGACCTCCAGCGCGACCGCGCAGGCCAGGGGGTTGCCGCCGAAGGTGGAACCGTGCTCGCCCGGGCGGTACACGCCGAGCACCTCATGGGAGGACACCACGGCCGACACCGGCACCACACCGCCGCCGAGCGCCTTGCCCAGCACATAGACGTCCGGGACGACGCCCTCGTGCTCGCACGCGAAGGTCCTGCCGGTGCGCCCCAGGCCGGACTGGATCTCGTCCGCGATGAACAGCACGTTCCGCGCCCGGGTCAGCTCCCGCACGCCGGCCAGATAGCCGGACGGCGGCACCAACACCCCCGCCTCGCCCTGGATGGGCTCCAGCAGCACGGCCACCGCGTCCTCGCCGGCGGTGTCCAGGGCCGCTTCCATCGCGGCCAGGTCGCCGTACGGCACGATCTCGAAGCCCGGCGTGTACGGACCGAAGTCGGCCCGGGCCTCAAGGTCGGTGGAGAAGCTGATGATCGTGGTCGTCCGGCCGTGGAAGTTGTTGTCCGCGACGATGATCTTCGCCCGGCCGTCCGGGACACCTTTGACGCGATAGCCCCACTTCCGGGCGGTCTTCACGGCCGTCTCCACCGCCTCCGCCCCCGTGTTCATGGGCAGCACCACCTCCATGCCGCACAGCTCGGCCAGCTGTGAGCAGAAGGTGGCGAAGCGGTCGTGATGGAACGCGCGGGAGGTGAGCGTGACCCGCTCCAGCTGGGCCTTCGCGGCGTCGATCAGCCGCCGGTTGCCGTGCCCGAAGTTGAGCGCGGAGTACCCGGCGAGCATGTCGAGGTACCGCCTCCCCTCGACATCGGTCATCCAGGCGCCCTCCGCGGACGCGACGACGACCGGAAGCGGATGGTAGTTGTGCGCGCTGTGGGCCTCGGCGGCGGCAATGGCGCGTTCCGTTGAGGTCAAAGTCATGCTCCGTTCGGTGTCGGGGCTGATCAGTGCTCTTTTCTATCGTCGCTCGGGTGGTTTGCGAAGAGACTTTGCGGCGCCGGAGCCCTGCTGGAGCAAGTCGACGCCTGGCCGGGCGAGGTCGTGCCTCGGCCGCGATCGGGTGGGGGCGTCGAAATGATGTCGGTGCTGCGCGCCCCGACTGTCTAGAGTCCTGCCGTGAGAGATCTTCGCCTACTGCCCAAGGCCCATCTGCACACCCACCTGGAAAGCACCGTCCGTCGCGCCACGATCCGCGACCTGGGAGGCGAGCCGCCCGTCCAGGACCGGCCCTTCACCAGTTTCGGGGAGTTCGCCGACCAGCGGGCCGGGGTACGCGCGCTGCTCCGCGACCATCGGCACTTCCGCCGTATCGCCGAGGAGTTCTGCCAGGACGAGGCGGGTCAGGGCGTCCGCTACGCGGAGGTCACCTTCACCGCGGCGGCTCACGGCGAGCGCCTCGGCGATCCGGAGATGCCACTGGAAGCGGTGCTGGAGGGACTGGCCGCCGGAGCGGAGCGGTACGGCATCCAGACTCGGGTGATCCTGGACCACTCGCGCCGTCGCCCCGTCGAGCGGCTGTGGGAAAGCCTCAAGCTGGCCACCCGGTACCCGCAGGTGATCGCCATCGGCCTCGCAGGAGACGAGTCCTACCCGGTGGCGCCCTTCGCCGAGGTGCTCCAGGCCGCCCGCGAGGCGGGGCTGCACCTGGTGCACCATGCCGGGGAGACGGCCGGCCCGGCCAGCGTCCGGGAGGCATTGACGGCGGGGCATGCGGAGCGGATCGGTCACGGCATCCGCGTGCTGGAGGATCCGGAGCTGGTGGCCGAGTTGCGGAGACGCCGTGTGCCGCTGGAGGTCTGCCCCTCCTCCAATGTCCTGCTCGGCCTGGTGCCGTCGCTGGCGGAGCACCCGCTGCCGCGCCTGGTCGAGGCCGGTCTGACGGTCACCGTGAACACTGACGGGGAGACGTCGTTGGCGGCGGAGTACCAGCACGCCCGGGAGATTTTCGGGTACGGCGACGCCGAACTGGCGAACCTGGCCCGTGCCTCGGTCGAAGCCGGCTTCGCTCCCGCGGGGTTGAAAGCGCGGATCAGCACTGAGATCGATCAATGGCTGAGCAGATGAGGAGCTGCAGGCCTTGTAGGTTCCCGCCGTGAATGATGACGGCAGGACGCGGATCCGATGCGCGACCGAAGTGACCGAGGCGCTCGCCGCATAAGACGATCAGACATGCGAGCAAGACTGTGAGCTATTCAGCGGCTCATTTGATCTCCCTATGGTGGACAACACCACACCGAATCAACAGGGGAGATCCTGATGCGAGCTGTCATCCAGAAGACCTTCGGCGGCCCGGAGGTCCTTGAGGTCACCGAGGTCGAACGCCCCCGCCCGCTCTCTGGCGAGGTACTCATCCGGGTCCACGCCAGCGCGGTCAACCCGGTCGACGCCGCGGTCAGGTCCGGCGCGTTCCCGCTCCTGGGCGAGCCGCCATTCGGCGTCGGCTGGGATATCTCGGGCGTCGTCGAGGAGACGGGCCCCGGGTCCCGGTTCGCGGTGGGCGACGAGGTGTACGGAATGCCGTTCTTTCCCCGCGCGGCCACGGGGTACGCCGAGTACGTCGCCGCCCCGTCGCGGCAGGTCGCCCGCAAGCCCGCCACCCTCGATCACATACACGCCGCCGCCCTGCCGCTCGCCGCGCTCACCGCCTGGCAGGGGCTGGTGGACGCGGCGAACATCAAGGAAGGCGACCGGGTGCTGATCCACCGCGCAGCCGGCGGCGTCGGCCACCTCGCGGTGCAGATCGCCAAGGCACACGGCGCGCACGTCACCGCACTCGCCAGCGCTGCCAGGCACGAGTTCGTGACCGGTCTGGGGGCGGACGAGGTGATCGACTACCAAACCACCGAGTTCACCGAAGCGGTGCGGGACGCGGACGTGGTCTTCGATTCCACCGCCCAAGGCGCGCGTTCGCTGCGCGCGCTGCGCCCCGGAGGCGTGCTGGTCAGCATCCTCGAACACGGCGACACCGAGCTCGCGGCCACGGTCGCGGCGGCCGGGCGGCGCTTCGCCGGGATCTCCGTGGAGCCGGACTACGCGAGCTTGGAGGCGATCGCCGCGCTCGTGGACGCCGGCCGGATCCGCCCCCATGTCGAGGAGACCTTCCCGCTGGCCGAGGCCGGCAAGGCACATGAGCTGATCGAGTCGGGGCGGGTGCAGGGCAAGGTCGTGCTGACGGTCTGATACGGATACCGGCCGCTCTCTTCCACGAGGGCGGCCCGTATCGTTTCGTCATCGGAGACGGGAGCGGCGATGGACATCCTCACCGAGGCGCTGGCCTCCATGCGCACCGGCAGCCCGGCGTCCGTCCGCACTGACGGCCGCGCGCCATGGGGGCTGCGGCTGCCGCCGGTCGCGGGCGCGGGATTCCACGTGGTGCTCCACGGAACTTGCTGGCTCGTCCCGCTGGACGACACCCCGCCGATCCCGCTCGGCCCCGGCGACGTGATCTTCGTACGCGACGGCCGCGGCCACGTCCTCGCCGACCAGCCCTCGACACCGGCTGAGGAGCCCCGCCCCGAGCAGTTCAGCGACGGCATGCCCATCGGCTCCGTCTCGCTGGGCGGTGACGGTCCGCGCACCAGCCTGCTGTGCGGCAACTACCATCTGGACCAAGGCCGTCCGCACCCCCTGGTCATGCGGCTGCCCGAGATCATCCACCTGCCCACGCGGCACGGCCGCCACCCCGAGCTCAGCGCCGCCGTCCAACTGCTGGGCGCCGAGCTGGACAACCCGCGCATCGGCTCCGAAGGCATCGTGCCGATCCTGATCGACTCGCTGCTGCTCTACATCCTGCGCGCCTGGCTGGACGACCAACCCGCGGATACCGCTCAGGGCTGGGCCGCCGCCCTGAGCGATGCCGCGGTCGCCCCCGCACTGGCGGCGATCCACCAAACGCCCGCGGCGCAGTGGACCGTCGAGTCCCTGGCCGCCCGGTCCGGCTTGTCCCGCGCGGCCTTCGCCCGCCGCTTCAACGCGCTGGTCGGCGAGCCGCCGATGGCCTACCTGACCCGCTGGCGCATGACGACCGCCGCGCAGCTGTTGCAGGAGTCCGACGCACCGCTGACGACGGTGGCGGCACGGGCGGGATACGGGTCGGAGTTCGCCTTCGCCAAGGCATTCAAGCGGGAATTCGGGCTCGCCCCTGGCCTGTATCGGCGCCAGGCGCGCGCCGCGTGACGACATCACACCGTTTTAGGTGGCGTTGGTCTTCGGCGCCTCGATGGGCGCGGTCTGATGGCAGTCGCAGTCACAGCGGATGGTGAAGATGAGCGCGCCGCGGGTCGCGGGCGGTATGGGCGTCGCCCGTACCTCGCCCGGCGCCTTGCAGAATGCGTGGATCTCGTCCGGCGTGGTGTCGGGTTCGGCCGTGTACAGCGCGCAGTACGCGGACAGACGCCGGGCGCCGACCGGGACGGTCATGTCGCCTGCCTCTCGCGCTGCAGCGTGACGAGCACCGTGTAGAGGTCGGCGTCGGGGCGCGGCCATCGGCGGTCGCAGTCCGGGCAGAGGTGGCGTAGGCAGCCGGGCCCGGAGGCCGACGCGCGGAGCACGGGGATCGGCTCGCGGGTGGGCTTGTCGCAGCGGTAGCAGTACTGCGTCACCGGGGCACTTCCTCGCGAGGGCCGAGCGCTTCGCGGGTCGCGGTCTGCAGCGCGGCGAAGAGGGGCGCCGGGTCGGTGAGGTGTCGGTCCCGGGGCGGTACGCGCCAGCGCACCCCAGGTCCCCTCCGGCAGCCGACGGGGGGCACCTCGATGTAGGCGGTCGCTCCCCATACCTCGACCCCAGGCAGCCGGCTCATGTCCCAGGCGGCGGCCGCCCCCGGAGCGATGAGCCAGAACAGCACGCCGTCGAAGGGATTCTCGATGACCGCGCCCACGTCCCCGCCGAGCAGCTCCAGAGCCTGTTTGCCGATGAAGCGCGGGACGCGCACGGCGTCCCACGATTCGCCGGCGGGCTGCAGCTGCGCGTTGCGGCCGCTGGGAGGTGCCCACGATCCGAAGTTGAGAGAGTCAGCGTTGGCGGGCACCCGCAGGGGTTCGGCCATGGTCGGAGTCGTCCCATCTGCCTGGTCGGTGTGGACAGGTAGATGGTTCTCCGCGGACAGGGCCACAAGTGACCCACTGAGGGTCAGTCAGGGTCACTCGTCGGCGTGGCACCATTCCGCGAAGTTGCTGAGGCTCTCCGCATCGCCGCGCCGTAGTCGGCGGAGCGTGGCGATGTCCTCGCGCACCCACGGGTGGTCGCGGGTGTGCTGTGGAGCGATGTGACGGGCGACCTTCAACGACTCGTACGCTTCGCGGGCCAACCCCGACCACAGCTGGGCGCGAGCCATCTCGATATGGAACCCGCTCCGCCGCTCGGCAGGCAGAGCATGAGGCGGGGCCCAGCCGTTGACGACGTTGAGGGCCCGATGCACATGGTCACCACCGAGGCTGATGGCAACGGAGACTTCATGGATGCGGACGCTGTTCGGCCCGAACGCTGTGCCCTGGTAGACGTTCTCAGGTACCGCGTCCCCCAGGCGCGAAGCCTCCGCTAGGTGGTGATCCGCAGTGTCCACAAGTCTGGCTCGTCCAGCGATAACAGCGGTCCGCATGTGCAAGGCGCCCAGGGCAGCGATCGCCGTATCGTCCTGACCGGTGGGCGCGTTGTCGATCGCCGTCTGCAGCGCGCGCAGCCCGGGGATGTGCGCGCCGGCGGCGAAGAAGGTCTCGGTGCGGACGTAGGCGACGGTCGCGTCCAACAGAGGGTCTGAGGCGTGTGGAGCCGCCCACCGCATCAGGTCCACCAAGCGCGCAGACAGGTCCCGGGCGCCGTACTTGTACGCCACGGCGTCGGCGGTTCGCAGCGCGGAAACCAGCAGGCTCGCGGTCTCGGCGCGCTCTTTGGCCGGGGCGAGACGGAAGGCGCGGGTCAGCTAGCCGATGAGGGACGGCAGATGGCGAGCGATCCGCACGTATTGAGCAGCCAGGCGCCACGTCACTGCCTCGTCTACCGCAGTGTGCAGCTCGGCCAGTGGCCGGACTGGACCGTCGTCTGGCGCGTCATACGCGGCGATGACGGCTGACAGAGACGGCATGGCGGCATGAACGCGCGCGTCCGCCCGGTCCCGGCTCCCCAGCAAGTGGGAGGTGTCGACACCGATCGCAGCCGCTAATGCCTCCACGACACCGTCGCTGGCGCCCCGCGTTCCTCGCTCGATCTTCCGTAGGGTGCCGACATGGACCCCGGCCGCGTCGGCCAACTCCTGCTGTGTCATACGTGCGATGCGGCGGTGGTAGGCCACGCGTTTGCCGAATGCGCGGGCGTTCTCAGTCGGCATACTGGTGCTCCGTTCGGTGCGTCCACTCCGAACGGTAGCGAGCGGCCCCATGTCTACGGGGCCGCTTGCCTCATGTGGCGGCGAGTCGTACGAGGTCGTGCAGCGAGTCGATCTGCCAGTCCGCGGCGGCCGCCTCAACTGTGCCGGACCACAGATGGCCCCATGGACCACGGCGCAGATGCGCGGCGCGCAGGCCCGCGGCTTTCGCCGGCTGCGTGTCGTTCGCGGGGTGATCGCCCACGTACACGGTTTCGTTGGGTGCGGTTCCCGCAAGGTCCAGGACGCGGGCGAAGAAGCGCGGGTCGGGTTTGGCGACCCCCCACTCTCCCGAGGTGGCGATCTCATCAATGGGCAGCTTGAGGTCCCGCAGCAGGACACCGGCGCGCGCCGTCTGGTTGCCTGCGATGACGACGCGGATGCCCGCCTCGCGGAGGGCGGCAAGCGCTGGACGCACATCTGGATAGAGGTCGGACTCGTCGAGGTCCTCGCCGGCTCCAGCGGCCTCCATCGCGGCTCGCTCGGCCGCGATGTCGATGTCGGGCCGGATGAGCCGCAGGGCTTCGGCGTTGTCATGCCCTTGAGCGACCACCGCGCCGACGAGGGCGGAGAGGGTGTGCTGGGGGGTGCCCAGCCAGTCAGCCCATGCCCTCCACCCACGGTCGTCTCGGATCAAGGTCTCGCCAACGTCGAAGACCACAGTGCGAATCATTCAGGCAGCGTAGAGCAGGCCAAATGAACGAATGGCTGCCCGCAGCACGTCGTCGTCCCCAGCGCCTGGCCGGGCCGAAACCGCGCCGCGATTAGAGTGTGGGAGTGCACGCCGTGACTGGCGAACGTGGAAGCGACCACGAGGAAGCGGTGTGCGGCTGAAGCCATCACGAGGTGCCGCCCGCCTGGGCACCCCGGGACCACGACCGGACCAACCGACCGATCGCCCGGAGGACACCATGAGCCAGCCCCTCTCCCATTCCGCCTCCCTCTCCCATCCCGCCCTGGCGGCGGCCGACCCGGAGCTTGCCGCGCTGGTGGGTGCGGAGGAGCGGTTGCAGGCGGAGACCCTGCGCCTTATCCCCAGCGAGAACTATGTCTCCAGCGCTGTCCTGGAGGCCTCCGGCACGGTGCTCCAGAACAAGTACAGCGAGGGCTACCCGGGCCGCCGCTACTACGAGGGCCAGCAGGTCATCGACCAGGTCGAGACCCTGGCGGCGGACCGCGCGAAGGCCGTGTTCGGCGTCGAGCACGCCAACGTGCAGCCCTACTCCGGCTCGCCCGCCAACCTCGCTGTCTACCTGGCCTTCACCGAGCCCGGCGACACCGTGATGGGCATGGCGCTGCCCATGGGCGGCCACCTCACCCACGGCTGGGGCGTCTCCGCCACCGGCAGGTGGTTCCGCGGTGTCCAGTACGGGGTGCGCCAGGACACCGGCCTGATCGACTTCGACGAGGTGCGCGATCTGGCCCGCAAGGAGCGCCCCAAGGTGATCTTCTGCGGTGGTACGGCCGTGCCCCGCACCATCGACTTCGCCGCCTTCGCGGAGATCGCCCGGGAGGTGGACGCGGTGCTGGTCGCCGACATCGCGCATATCGCCGGGCTGATCGCGGGCGGCGCCCACCCCTCCCCGGTGCCGCATGCCGATGTCGTCTCCACCACCACCCACAAGACGCTGCGCGGCCCGCGCGGCGCGATGCTGATGTCGCGCGAGGTCCACGCCAAGGCGATCGACAAGGCCGTCTTCCCCGGGTTGCAGGGCGGCCCGCACAACCAGACCACCGCGGGCATCGCCGTGGCCCTGCACGAGGCCGCCCAGCCTTCCTTCCGCGATTACGCCCATGCCGTCGTCGCCAACGCGCGGGCCCTTGCCGAAGCCCTGCTCGCCCGGGGCTTCGACCTGGTCTCCGGCGGCACCGACAACCACCTGATCCTGATGGATCTCACGCCCAAGGACGTGCCGGGCAAGGTCGCGGCCAAGGCCCTCGACCAGGCCGGGATCGTGGTGAACTACAACACCGTGCCCTTCGACCCGCGTAAGCCCTTCGACCCCTCCGGCATCCGGATCGGCACCCCCTCCCTGACCTCGCGCGGCCTGCGCACCGAGCACATGGCCACCGTGGCCGAGTGGATCGACCGGGGCGTGGGCGCCGCCGGGACCGGCGACGAGGAGACGCTCGCCAAGATCAGGGCTGAGGTCGCCGAGCTGATGGCGGCCTATCCCGCCCCCGGTCTGCCGACCGCCTGACGCCGTCCGGCTGGGGGCCGGACCGCCCGGGGCTGTCCGGTCCGGGGCTGCTCCGCCCGGGGCTGCTCCGTCTGGGGTTGTCCGGACGGGAGTCGTCTGCGGGCCCCTGCCCGGCCGTCAGGCCGGGCAGGTCCCGCCACTGCTCCTCCGCCCAGACCCGGACCCGCCCGTCCCGGCCCGGAGCGGTCGCGGGACCGGCCGCCGAAGCGCCCACTATCCGCGCCATCACCCGCTCGACCAGCGTCTCCCCGTCCACCGGCGACACGCCCGGCGGGGGAGACTCCAGCGCGCGCCCGAGTGCCCGCAACTCGTCGGGCAGCCGCTCGCCCCCGCCCCGGGCCACACCCCCCGCGGCTGCTCGGTCCGCAGACTGTGGTGCCGGAGTGCCCTCCGAGGTCGCCTCCGAGGTTGCCTCCGCAGTCGTCTCCGCGGTCGTCTCCCCAGTACTTTCCGTGTCCCTCTCCGCCACTTCCCCGCCTTCCTTCCTCCGCCGCCGACCCCGTCCCGAGCAGCAGCTCCAGCCGCTTCAGAGCACGGCTGAGCCGGGATTTCACCGTGCCGCGAGGCCAGCCGAGGGCCTGTGCGGTCTCCGCCTCGTCCAGATCCAGCAGATAGCGGTAGGTGACCACCCGCCGCTGCGGCTCGCTCAGCTCGTCGAGCGCGGCCAGCAGGTGGGACCGCCGCTCGCCGGCCAGCGCCGCCATTGCCGGGTCCGCGGATTCCGGTATGACCGGCTCGGCTCCGCCCAGCGCCGCTTCGCGGCCCACCGCCGTACTCATCCGCCGCGCCGAGCGGAGCGCGTTGCTCGTCTCGTTGGCCACGATCCGCAGCAGCCATGGCCGGAACGCCGCGCCGTCCCGGAATCCCCCCAGGGCGAGATACGCCTTCACAAAGGCGTCCTGTACCACGTCCTCCGCGTCGGCGCCCGCCCCGAGCAGCACGGCGGTGCGGTGCGCGATCGGTGCGTGTGCCCGCATCAGCTCCGCGTACGCCTCGGTGTCCCCGGCGCGCACCCGCGCGATGATCCCCGCTTCGGTCGCCGCTCCGCCCCCTGCTTCGGTCGCTGCTTCGGCCGAAGCCGTCTCGGCCCCTGCCGTCGTCTTCCGCACGGCGAGGTCCCCCTCCCGCGCCCTCTCACGAGTCCACACACCTTTCATACACCGGCGGACCGAGACTGGTTCCACACCTGAGAGAATGGGTGCCATGGCCCTCGATCGTCCCCGTGCGCTCTCCGGTATCCAGCCCACCGCAGGCTCGTTCCACCTCGGGAACTACCTCGGTGCGATCCGGCAGTACGTCGCGCTGCAGGAGACCCACGACGCCTTCTACATGGTCGTGGACCTGCACGCGATCACCGTGCCGCAGGATCCGGCGGAGCTGCGCGCCAACACCCGGCTCGCCGCCGCCCAGCTGCTCGCCTCCGGGCTCGACCCGGACCGCTGCACCCTCTTCATCCAGAGCCATGTGCCCGAGCACGCGCAGCTTGCCTGGGTGATGAACTGTCTGACGGGCTTCGGCGAGGCGTCCCGGATGACCCAGTTCAAGGACAAGTCGGCCAAGCAGGGCGCGGACCGGGCCACTGTCGGCCTCTTCACCTACCCGATCCTCCAGGTCGCCGACATCCTGCTCTACCAGGCCAGCCATGTCCCGGTCGGCGAGGACCAGCGCCAGCACGTCGAGCTGACCCGCGACCTCGCCGAGCGCTTCAACGGGCGCTTGGGTGACACCTTCACCATTCCCGCTCCGTACATCGTCAAGGAGACCGGGAAGATCTACGACCTGCAGGACCCGGCGATCAAGATGAGCAAGTCGGCGTCCACGCCGAAGGGCATCATCAGCCTGCTGGACGAGCCCAAGGCCTCGGCGAAGAAGATCAAGAGCGCCGTCACGGACACCGAGACCGAGGTCCGCTACGACGAGGAGAAGAAGCCAGGCGTCAGCAATCTGCTGACCATCTACTCCACCCTCACCGGCACCACGATCGCGGACCTGGAGCGGCAGTACGAGGGCAAGGGCTACGGCGCGCTCAAGACCGAGCTCGCCGAGGTGCTGGTCGAGTGGGTCACCCCCTTCCGCGAGCGCACCCAGGAATACCTCGCGGACCCCGAGACGTTGGACGGGATCCTGGCGAGGGGCGCGGAGAAGGCCCGCGCCGTCGCGTCCGACACGCTGGCCCGCGCCTACGACAAGGTGGGCTTCCTGCCCGCGAAGCACTGACTGACGTCACCGGCCGACGCCCCGAGGCCCCCTTCGCGGGGGGGCGTGGGTACGTGCGCCGATGGACCGACGAACCTAGCCGCGAAGGCGGCCCAGCCGCCACACTGACACCGGTGCAGCGGCTCAGGCCGACAACGCCCGGGAGGGCCAGGAGGGAGAACGCAGTGGGGACCGTAACGCTCGGCGTTTCGATCGCGGTCCCGGAGCCGTACGGCAGCTATCTGCAGCAGCGGCGCGCGGCCTTCGGGGACCCCGCCGCACACGGCATCCCCACCCACGTCACGCTGCTGCCGCCCACCGAGGTCGACTCCTCGGGGCTGCCCGGCGTCGAGCGCCATCTGGCGACGGTCGCGGCCGAGGGCCGGCCCTTCACGATGCGGCTGGAGGGCACCGACACCTTCCGCCCGCTGTCCCCGGTCGTCTACGTCAAGATCGTCGAGGGTGTCGAGGAGTGCACGGCGCTCCAGGAGCTCGTGCGGGTCGCTTCCGGGCCGTGCGCCCGCGAGCTGCAGTTCCCCTACCACCCGCACGTCACGATCGCCCATGGCATCGACGAGGCGGCCATGGACCGGGCGTACGCGGAGCTGAAGGACTTCGAGGCGGCCTGGACGATCGACGGCTTCGCGCTCTACGAGCAGGGCGCGGACGGAGTCTGGCGCCTGGAGCGCGAATACCCCTTCGGCGACGGACCCGGCCCGTCGGGCACCGGCCCGGTGGTCCCCCGCCAGGTCAACCTCTCCCGCCCGCCCGCGCCGTCCCTGTAACCGGGGCGCAGCCAGGGCCACAGCCGGTGCGGTCACAGGCCTCCAGCCGTGGTCGGCCCTCGCCAAGAAGAGTGATGAGCGGAGTGTCGGTCAAGCCGGTTCCGGCTGACGGCCCGACGTAGCGAGACCCTGACCTCGTCGCGCCGGGGACTGGAAGACGACCGAAGGGTAACCCGCTGATCATGGATTGGTTGACCCGGCTGCCCGTGATCGCCCGGCTGATGCATACCCACGCATGGCGCTCGTACGAGACGCTGGAGCGCGTCCACTGGACCCGGCTCGCCGCCGCGATCACCTTCATCAGCTTTCTCGCCTTCTTCCCCCTGATCACCGTCGGCGCCGCGATCGGCGCCGCGACCCTCAGTGAGCAGCAGATGCGGCAGCTGGAGAAGAAGCTCGCCCAGCAGGTCCCCGGCATCTCCGGCCAGCTCGACCTCAGCGGTCTCATCGAGAACGCCGCCACGATCGGCGTCGTGGCCGGCGCGCTGCTGCTGTTCACCGGCATCGGCTGGGTGGGCTCGCTGCGGGAGTGCCTGCGCGCGGTGTGGGAGCTGGAGGAGGACCCCGGCAATCCGATGAAGCGCAAGCTCAAGGACGCCATCGTGCTCTTCGGCCTCGGCGGCGTCGCGCTCGGCTCCTTCGCCGTGTCCGCGTTCGCCGCCACCGCCGTCGGCTGGACCACGCGCCAATTGGGCATGCCCGAGAACGGCATCGGCGGCTGGCTGCTGTGGCTGGCGGCCTTCGCGGCCGCCGTCATCGCCGACTTCCTGCTGTTGTGCTACGTCCTGACCTGGCTGCCCGGCGTACAGCCGGCGCGCCGGAGTGTCGTCGTCGCGGCGCTCATCGGCGCGATCGGCTTCGAACTGCTCAAGCTGCTGCTGAGCAGCTACCTCCAGAACGTCGCGGCCAAGAGCATGTACGGGGCCTTCGGGGTGCCCATCGCCCTGCTCCTGTGGATCAACCTCACCGCCAAGCTCACGCTTTTCTGCGCCGCCTGGACCGCCACCAAACCCGCCCCCGAGCCGGAGCGGCCCGGGCTGGAGATCCCCCAGCCCGAGCGTTCTTGAACCCGGCGTTCGGCGTGCTCAGCCGCGCGAGCGGCGCCGCACCAACTCCGGCAGCGGCCACCGGCGGTGCACCGCGTACGCCACCCCTCCCAGCAGCACAAGTGAGCCGCCCGTGATGCCGACCGCCGTCCACATGCCGCCCGAGCCGCCGTCGCTGGGCGAGACGGCCGCCTGGGCGTGCTCCTTCGCCTTCTTCTCACCGGTGCCGTCCGACGGAGACCCGCTCGTGAGGCCCTTCGCGCCCGGCCGGACGAGCGTGCCCACCGGCTCGACCGAGTCGGCCGCCTTGAAGCCCCAGTCGAAGAGGGTCGCGGTCTCCTTGTAGACCTCGCTGCTCTCCTGCTTCTGCGGGTTCATGACGGTGACCAGCAGCACCCGGTCGCCGTGCTGCGCGACCCCGGTGAAGGTGGAGCCCGCATGCGTCGTGTAGCCGTTCTTCACCCCGGCGATGCCCTTGTACTGCGAGACACCGAAGCCGGTCAGCAGGCGGTTGGTGTTCTGGATCGCGAAGCTCTCGCGCTTCTTCTTGCCTTTCTTGTCCTTCTTGTACTCCCCGGGGAACTGCGCGGTCGCCGTCGAGCAGTACTCCCGGAAGTCCGCCTTCTGCAGCCCGGAGCGGGCGAAGAGGGTGAGGTCGTAGGCGCTGCTGACCTGGCCCTTCTCGTCGTAGCCGTCCGGGGTGACGACATGCGTGTCGAGCGCGTTCAGCTGCTTGGCGTGCGCCTGCATCTCCTCCACCGTCTTCGCCTTGCCCCCGTTCATCGCGGACAGCACGTGCACCGCGTCGTTGCCTGAGCGCAGGAAGACACCGAGCCACAGGTCGTGCACCGAGTAGGTCAGGTTCTCCTTGACCCCGACCAGGCTGCTGCCCGCCCCCATGCCCTCCAGGTCGGACGGCTCCACCTTGTGCTCGCGGTCCTTGGGGATCTTGGGCAGCACCGTGTCCGCGAAGAGCATCTTCAGGGTGGACGCGGGCGGCAGCTTCCAATGGGCGTTGTGCGCGGCGAGCACATCGCCGGACTCGGCGTCGGCCACCATCCAGGAGCGTCCGCTCAGCCCCTTGGGCAGCGCGGGCGCGCCCGCCTTCAGTGAGACCTGGGTCCCCGGGCGGCCGAGCCGCTTGCCGCCCACGACGGACATCTTGGCGGGCGGCTTGGCGGTGTCCTTGTCGTCGGCGCGGTCGGCAGTCGTCGCGGCGTGGGCCGGGGCGGCGGACAACAGGGCGGTCAGCAGGAGAGCGGCGGAGGCGGCCAGAGGGGCGGCGGTGCCCCGCTTGGGGGCGCAGGAGGAGGTCGGCACGCCTGCGAACGTACCGGCCGTCGAACCCCTAGGCGAAACGGCCACGGCCTTACGAGTGTCCGACCCGCGCGAGGTTCGCCCACCAGGCGTGCTCATACTGGAAAGCATGAAGCTCAGCCGCCCCATTTCCTGGTTCCTGCTCGCCTTCGGGGTCTGGACTTGGGCCATCTGGTTCACCTTTGTCAAAAACTTGTGGAAGGACAGCAGCGGGCTCGCTTTCGACGACGCCGGAGATCCCACCGCGTACTTTTGGGTGCATCTGCTGCTCGCGATCACCTCGTTTCTCTTGGGGACGGGTATCGGCGTGATCGGGTTCCGTGGCCTGCGTGCTCTGCGCCACGAGGACGCCGTCGCAAAGAAGCCGTAAGGGGGGCGGTAGTGGCGTAACCGGGCGCCCATGGAGGCGCGAAACGGGAGGACCTGGGTTGGTCGTGCTCTTCGCCCTCGTGGCGTTCGCCGTCGTCGGGCTGCTGTCCGGCGTCCACTGGTATCTGTGGCGTCGGCTCGTCCGCGACACGACGGCGCGGGGCGGGCGCGCCCGGCGCGCCGGTACGGTCGCCGCGGTGGTCCTGCCGCTGATCAGCGTGGGCGCGCTGGTCTCCGGGCGGGCCGGAGCGCCCTTCGCCCTGCAGCGCGTCCTGGCCTGGCCGGGGTACCTGTGGCTGGCGCTGGTGCTGTATCTGACGCTCGCTCTGCTGGCGGGCGAGGCGGTGCGGCCGCTGCTGCGCCGGTGGCTGGAGCGGCGTGACGCGGCCCGGGCTACTGCCGCCGCGCCTGCTCGGCACGGCCAGGCGCCCGTCGCTCCGCTCGCCGACCTTCCCGCGGAGCGGTCGCCGGCGGTGGGCACCGTGGACGAGGCGGTGCGCACCGAGACCGAGCTCGCGACCGAGACCGAGACCGAGCTCGCGACCCCAGACGCTCCACCGCCCCCCTCCCGGCGGCTGTTCGTCGCGCGGACAGTGGCCGTCGGGGCGGCCACCGTGGCGGCGGGCACCGTGGGGTACGGGACGTACACCGTGCTGCGCGGGCCCCGCCTGAAGCGGGTCACGGTGCCGCTGGCCAAGCTGCCGCGCCGGGCGCACGGGTTCCGGATCGCCGTGGTCAGCGACATCCACCTCGGGCCGATCCTGGGCCGCGCCCACACCCGGCGGATCGTGGAGACGATCAACCGCACCAGCCCCGATCTGATCGCCGTCGTCGGCGACCTCGTCGACGGCAGCGTCGAGGACCTCGGCCCCGCCGCCGAGCCGCTGCGCGGGCTGCGTTCCCGCCACGGGGCGTACTTCGTCACCGGCAACCACGAGTACTTCTCCGGCGCGGCGCAGTGGGTCGACCACGTACGCGAACTCGGGCTGCGGCCGCTGGAGAACCAGCGCACCGAGCTGGGCGGCTTCGACCTCGCCGGGGTGAACGACATCGCGGGCGAGGACGAGGGCCAGGGCCCCGACTTCGAGGCGGCGCTCGGTGACCGCGACCCGGCCCGCGCCTGTGTGCTGCTCGCCCACCAGCCGGTGGTGATCCACGACGCGGTGGACCACGGCGTGGATCTGCAGCTGTCCGGGCACACCCACGGCGGGCAGATGTGGCCCGGCAACTACGTCGCCGAGCTCGCGAACCCGACCGCCGCCGGGCTCGAACGCTACGGCGACACGCAGCTCTACGTCACGCGCGGCGCGGGCGCCTGGGGCCCGCCGGTGCGGGTGGGGGCGCCGCCGGACATCACCGTGGTGGAGCTGGCCTCGGCCCGTGCGTGATGGGGTCTGCCGGCGCGCGCCGACGGCAGGGCCACCACGACCGTCAGCCCCTCGCCCGGGGCGGTGGTGACCCGGACCGTGCCGTCGTGTGCGTCGACCGCCGCCCGTACGACCGCCATCCCCAGGCCGCTGCCCTCCGTGCCGCCCGTACGGAAGAAGCGGTCGAAGATGCGCTCCGCGTCCTGCGGGCGCATGCCGGGCCCCTCGTCGGCGACCCGCAGCACCCCGAACCCGCCCTCTTCGTCCCCCTCCTCCACGCTTACCCGCACCCGCGCGTCGGCGGGCGTGTGGATGCGCACATTGGCCAGCAGATTGCTGACGATCTGGTGGAGGGTCGGCTCGTCGGCGAGGACCGGACAGTCCGCGGGCAGGCGCAGCTCCACGGGGCGGCCGGGCTGCTGGGCGCTGAGGTCGGCGGCGGCGGCGCGCGCCACGCCCGCCAGGTCCACGGGCGCGGGGCGCAGCCGGGGCCGCTGGTCGAGGCGGGCCAGCGCGAGGAGTTCGTCGAGGAGCCGGGCCATCCGTTCGGCCTCGGCGTTCATCCGGGCCATCGCGCGCGCCCGTTCCGCCTCGTCCCCGAACATGCCCTTCTCGTCCAGCTGCAGATAGCCGCGGATCGCGGCGAGCGGCGTCCGCAGTTCGTGCGAGGCGTCCGCGACGAACCGGCGCAGCTGTCCGGCGGCGTGCTCGCGCGTGACGAAGGCGGTCTCCAGCTGCTGGAGCATGGCGTTGAGGGCGGTGCGCAGCTGCTCGACCTCGCCGCCGCTGTGCCGGTGGCCGCGGGAGGCGACCCGGCGGGAGAGGTCGAGCCCCTGGGGGCAGCCTTCGGCGATGGCGGAGGCGGTCTCGACCATGTCCTCCAGGGGGCGCAGCCGCCGCCGCGCGCCGATGAAGGTGGCCGTGCCCAGGCAGGCGACCAGGGCGGCGCCGACGCCCAGGACGAGCCGTACGACCTTGTGCATCGTCTGGGTGACGGCCGTGGTGGAGTTGGCCATCAGGAGCAGCCGGCCGTCGGGGCCGCCCAGGCGCAGGGCGGTCACCCGGTAGCCGGTGCCGTGCGCGGTCACGTCCACGGGCGTGTCGCGGCGGGCCAGCGCGGCGGCGTCGGGGACGGCGTCGGCGAGGGCGCGCTGGGCGGCGTCCGGCGCCGCTTTGCCGAACGGCGTGGCCTTGCCGTCGCGGCCGACGACGGCGAACAGGGTCCGGTTGGAATGGTTCTCGGCGGCGAACTGGCCGCTCAGGTCGGCGATCGCGGCAAGGGTCGCTACCTGGTCGCTGGTCAGCCTGGTCCGCTGGAGCCCGTCGCGGGAGGCGCGGAGATCGCTGTCGATGTTGGCGACCATGTAGTGCCGGATGCCCATGGTGCTGACCCACAGGGCGGCGGCGATGCCGATCGTCAGCATGGCGATGATGCTGAGCGTCAGCTTGGCCCGCAGCGTCGCGCGCTGGTGCTGCTCCTTCCGCCGGCACCTCCCGCACCCCCAGCACCAGCACTTCACGCGGGCTCCACGGGCCGCAGTCCGTAGCCGACGCCCCGCCGGGTGCGGATCAGGGGCGGCCCCAGCGGGTCGAGCTTGCGCCGCAGATAGCTGATGTACGTCTCGACGACCGTGGACTCGACGGGCTGCTCATACCGCCACACGTCCCGCAGCAGCTGCTCCTTGGGCACGATCCGGTCCGCGTGCCGCACCAGATGGCGCAGCAGCGCGAACTCGGTCGGGGTCAGATCCGCGCTGCGCCCGCCGCGCCGCACCGTGTACGTGGCCTCGTCGAGCTCCAGGTCGCCGTGGCGCAGCACCGGGGGCCGGGGCGGCGGCGGGGCGTCCGGGTCCGGGCCCGGCGGGCGGGTGCGGCGCAGCACGGCCCGGATCCTGGCGACCACCTCGTCGACGTTGAACGGCTTGGTGATGTAGTCGTCGCCGCCGAGCGCGAGCCCGCGCACGATGTCGGCGGGGGCGTCGCGGGCGGTGAGGAAGACGACCGCCAGATCGGCGCGTTCGGCGCGCAGCACCCGGCACACCTGGCGCCCGTCGCCGTCGGGCAGGGCGATGTCGAGCAGGACGGCGTCCGGGCGCGCCTCGTGGGCGAGTTCGACGGCGGCCCGTGCGCTGCCCGCGCACACCACCGAGAAGCCGTGGAAGCGCAGGGTGATGGCTAGCACATCCGCGATGCTCGGCTCGTCCTCGACGACCAGGACGGTCGCGCTGCCGGGACCGTTGGGGATACCAGCGCTGCCGTTGGAGTCTGCGGCACTCATCTCCCCAGTATCGGTCCCGGAATTGCGCGATCCCATGGGGAAGCCTGGGAGCTTCTTGTGAGTCCGGGGGTGGTCGCCCCGCCGCCCCGTACCGGCGGCCGAATCTTGGTGCGTACCTCGGGGGCGGACGTCACGACATCACGAGAAACAGGGGGCGGAACGCATGGCGGCATGGGCACGGTGGTGCCTCAGACACCGGCTGGTGGTGCTTCTGCTGTGGGTGGGGGCGCTGTTCGGCACGGTCGTCGCGAGCGGGGTCGCGGGCAGCGCGTACTCCAACGTCTTCAGCCTCCCGGGGACCGAGTCCTCGCGGGCCATGGAGCGGATGGAGAAGGCGTTCCCGCAGCGGGCGGGGGACACCGACAGCGTGGTGTGGCAGGTGGACACGGGCAAGGGCGCCGAGTCGGTCAGGGACCCGGCCGTACGGGAGCGGATGTCGGCGGCGCTCGCGGACATCGGGAAGCTGCCCGAGGTCGGCACGGTGGTCAGCCCGTACGAGCCCGAGGGCGCGCGGCAGATCAGCGAGGACGGGCGGATCGCCTACGCCGAGGTGACCTTCACCAAGCAGGCGCCCGAGCTGCGGAAGGAGAACATCCGGAAGGTCATCGACCGGGCCGAGGAGGCGCGCACCGCCGGGCTGCGGGTGGAGCTCGGCGGCCAGGCCATCGAGCAGACGCAGGAACCGCCGGCCGGGCTTTCGGAGGCGGTGGGCATCGTCGCGGCGGCCGTGGTGCTCTTCCTCGCCTTCGGATCGCTGTTCGCGATGCTGCTGCCGCTGCTCAACGCCGTCTTCGCGGTGGGCACTGGCCTGTCGGCGCTGGTCCTGCTCAGCCATGTCGTCGACCTGCCCGATGTGGCGCCGCTGATGGGCAGCCTGATCGGGCTCGGCGTCGGCATCGACTACGCGCTGTTCATCGTCACCCGGCACCGCAAGGGCCTTCGGGCGGGCCTGGATCCGCGCGAGTCCGCGACGCGGGCGCTGGACACCTCAGGCCGCGCGGTGCTGTTCGCGGGCGGCACGGTGTGCGTCGCGCTGCTGGCGATGTTCTCGCTGGACCTGGGCTTCCTCAACGGCATCGCGATCGCCGCGACGCTCACCACCCTGCTCAGCGTCCTCGCCGCGGTCACCCTGCTGCCCGCGATGTTCGGCTTCCTCGGGCACCGGGCGCTCAGCCGCAAGGAGCGGCGGGCCCTGGCCGAGGAGGGGCCGCGGGAGGGTGAGAAGCCCGGCGGGGCGGCGGTGCGCTGGGCCTCGTTCGTGGAGCGGCGGCCCAAGGCGCTGGCCGCGGTCGCGCTCGTCGTGATGGCGGTGCTCGCGATCCCCACGCTCTCGCTCCGCCTGGGCACCAACGACCAGGGCAACCAGCCCGAGTCGCAGACCACCCGCAAGGCGTACGACCTGCTGGCCGAGGGGTTCGGGCCCGGCTTCAACGGGCCGCTGCTGATGGTCGCGGACGTCTCCGGCGGGGCGGCCGAACAACGGGCGCTGGACCGCCTGGTGCGCCAGGTGGACGGTACCGAGGGCGTGGTATGGGCGGTGCGGCTGCCCGCGGCTGCCGGGCCCGGCGCACCCGAGACGGCCAGGAACACGGCGGTGGTGCAGGTGGTGCCGGCCACCTCGCCGCAGTCGGAGAAGACCGACCGGCTGATCGACAAGCTGCGCGACGAGACCGTGCCCGCGGCCGAGCGGGGCACCGCGCTCGAGGTCGACATCGGCGGTGCCACGGCGATCCAGAAGGACTTCGCCTCGGTCATCGGCGAACGGCTGCCGCCGTTCATCGCGCTGATCGTCGGGCTGGGCGCGCTGCTCCTGCTCGTGGCGTTCCGCAGCGTGGTGGTGCCGCTGACGGCCGCGGTGATGAACCTGATCGCGGCGGCCGCGTCCTTCGGCGTGCTGGTGGCGATCTTCCAGTGGGGCTGGGGCATGGACCTGCTGAGCCTGGGCAAGGAGGGGCCGATCATCTCCTTCCTGCCGGTGATCATGCTGCCGCTGCTGTTCGGCCTGTCCATGGACTACCAGGTCTTCCTGGTCAGCCGGATGCACGAGGAGTGGGTACACACCAAGGACAACGCGCGGGCGGTGCGGGCCGGGCTCGCCGACACCAGCCGGGTCATCAACTGCGCGGCGCTCATCATGATCTGCGTCTTCTCCTCGTTCATCCTCAGCGGCGACCGGGGCGGCGTCATGGCCGGACTCGGGCTCGCGGGCTCCGTGGCGCTGGACGCGTTCATCCTGCGCATGGTGCTCGTACCGGCCCTGATGCAGCTGATCGGCCGGGCCAACTGGTGGCTGCCGCGGGCGATCGACAAGCGGCTGCCGCACCTGGCGGTGGACCCGCCGGACCGCCCGTACCCGGGCGTCTCCCCGGAACGCGCCGAGGGTGAGCGGGAGTTGGTGGGCGACCGCTGAGGCTCCCGGGCGCCGGGTTCAGACGCTGGTGAGCGTCTTCTGCCCTGGGGCGGCCTCCTTGACGGCGACGGCGACGGCGACGGCGACGGCGACGGGGGCGGCCACCGGGCGGGCGGCCACCGTGCCGCGGGGGCGCCGGGCGCGGGTGTGCGGCAGGGCCTCGTTGCGGAGCCCCGAAAGGGTCTCGTGCGGGCCGAGGCCCTCGGGGTGGCGCAGCGTCCGCAGCCCGTACGTCACCAGCAGCGCGATGCCCAGCACCACGACGCGTGTCTGCTCCGGCGAGGACGCCGCGAGGTACACCGCGTCCTCGCCGTTCGCCTGCCGGGCTGTGGCGGTGGCGGTATCAATGAGGTCGGGCAGAGACGGCTCGAAGAGCAGCACCGCCGTCGCGAGCGACAGCCCCGCCAGCAACGGCAGCGCGGCCACGCCGAGCACCAGCGCCCGTACGGCCGGCCGCCAGAGGGGGAGCGCGCCGCCGCCGGTGGGCACCAGCCGCAAGCGCAACAGCCGTTTGCCGGGCGTTGCCCCCGTCAGATACGGCAGGACGACGAACCACCCGGCGAAGACCGCGACGGGTACCCACGGCAGGAGGTCCGCCCCGCCGAGTCCCTGGCTCACCACGACGGCGAGAAGCGTCGCCGCCGCGTACCCGACCAGGTCGACCACCAGCGCCGTCAGCCGCCGTCCGAACGGCACCGGGTGGCGCGCCAGCGCCCGCCCGTCCAGCGTCTCCAGCGTGGGCAGCCGCCGCGCCACGGGCCCGGCCAGGATCCAGCCGAGCATCGCGCCCGAGGTGTTGACGATCAGGTCGTCCACGTCGAAGAGCCGGTACGGGCAGGCGTAGAGGCCCCACACCCCACTCCACTGCGTCAGTTCGAAGAACAGCGAGGCGCCGAAGCCGAGGGCCGCGGCGGCCCGTGGCCCTCGCCGGAAGTGATAGCGGAGGAAGACCCCGAGCGGCAGGAGCAGCAGCAGGTTGAAGAGGGTTCCGGCGACGGCGGGGTTCTGCAGGACCAGCGCGTTGAAGGTGACCTTGCCGTGCGCCTCCTTCCAGATGTCGCCGAAGGTGTTGCCCGGGATCAGCTGCGGGGCGGCCACCATGGCGTAGCCGGCGCACATGTCGGGGGACCGCATGGGCAGCGGGACGACCGTCATGCAGAACGCACTCAGCGCGTAGTACAGGAAGCCGTACAGCGACAGGGCCCGCCCCCGCGACATGACGCCGTGCCTGCGGTAGAGCACGACGGCCGTCGGCAGAAACAGGGCCAGCGCGAGGAGGGGGAACAGGGCCGCGGCTGTCGTGATCGGCAGCAGGTACGCGTGGGTCATGCGGAGCACTATACACACGGCGTATACACCACGTGTATAGATGGACATGGGTGGCCCCCGGCGATACGACGAGTGCCCCGCTTCCCGGGCGGGAAGCGGGGCACTCGGCAGGTGCCTGCGGGCGGGTGCCTGCGGCAGTGGGGACTCAGAAGCGCCGCGTGATCAGCGCGCGCTTCACCTCCTGGATGGCCTTGGTGACCTCGATGCCACGCGGGCAGGCCTCCGTGCAGTTGAAGGTGGTGCGGCAGCGCCAGACGCCGTCCTTGTCGTTCAGGATCTCCAGGCGCTGCTCACCGCCCTCGTCGCGCGAGTCGAAGATGAAGCGGTGCGCGTTGACGATCGCCGCCGGGCCGAAGTACTGGCCGTCGTTCCAGAACACCGGGCACGAGGAGGTGCACGCGGCGCACAGGATGCACTTGGTGGTGTCGTCGAAGCGCTCGCGATCCTCGGCGGACTGTCGGCGCTCGCGGGTCGGCTCGTTGCCCGTCGTGATCAGGAAGGGCATCACATCGCGGTACGCCTGGAAGAACGGCTCCATGTCCACGACCAGGTCCTTGAGGACCGTGAGGCCCTTTATCGCCTCGATCGTGATGGGCTTCTCAGGGTTGATGTCCTTGATCAGCGTCTTGCAGGCGAGCCGGTTCCGGCCGTTGATGCGCATGGCGTCGGAGCCGCAGATGCCGTGGGCGCAGGAGCGGCGGAAGGTCAGCGTGCCGTCCACGTCCCACTTGATCTTGTGAAGCCCGTCGAGGACGCGCTCCTTCGGATCGATGTCGAGCTGGAAGTCCTCCCAGAACGACTCGTCGGAGACCTCCGGGTTGAAGCGGCGGATCCGGAAGGTGACCGTGATCAGGTGCGAAGCCGTGGCCGCGGCCGCCTCCGGAGCCTCGGAGGGCTTGTCAAGCGTCGGGGTGCTCATCAGTACTTACGCTCCATCGGCTGGTAGCGGGTCTGTACGACCGGCTTGTAGTCGAGGCGGATGGATTCGGAACCGTCGGCGCCCACCTCGCGGTACGCCATGGTGTGGCGCATGAAGTTGACGTCGTCGCGGTTCGGGTAGTCCTCGCGGTAGTGGCCGCCGCGCGACTCCTTGCGGGCCAGGGCGGAGACGGCCATGACCTCGGCCAGGTCGAGCAGGTTGCCCAGCTCGATCGCCTCCAGCAGGTCGGTGTTGAACCGCTTGCCCTTGTCCTGGACGCTGATGTTCTTGTAGCGCGAACGCAGGTGGCCGATCTCCTCGACGGCCTCCTTCAGCGTCTGCTCGGTGCGGAAGACCATGACGTTCTTGTCCATGGTCTCCTGCAGCGCCTTGCGGACCTCGGCGACCCGCTCGCTGCCGGCGGCCTCGCGCAACCCCTCGACCTGGTCCTGGACCAGCTGCGCCGGGTTGTCGGGGAGCTCGACGAAGTCGTTCTCGGCGGCGAACTCCGCGGCGGCGATGCCGGCCCGGCGGCCGAAGACGTTGATGTCGAGCAGCGAGTTGGTGCCCAGGCGGTTGGCGCCGTGCACGGAGACACAGGCGACCTCGCCCGCCGCGTACAGGCCCGGCACGACGGTGTCGTTGTCGGACAGCACCTCGCCCAGGACGTTGGTCGGGATGCCGCCCATCGTGTAGTGCGCGGTCGGCTGGATCGGGATCGGGTCCGTGTAGGGCTCGATGCCCAGGTACGTCCGGGCGAACTCGGTGATGTCGGGCAGCTTGGCGTCCAGCTGCTCCGGCGGCAGGTGGGTCAGGTCCAGGAAGACGTGGTCGCCCTCGGGCCCGCAGCCGCGGCCCTCCCGGATCTCGGTGTAGATGGAGCGGGAGACCACGTCGCGCGAGGCGAGGTCCTTCATGACCGGCGCGTACTTCTCCATGAAGCGCTCGCCGTCCTTGTTGCGCAGGATGCCGCCCTCACCGCGGGCGCCCTCGGTGAGCAGGATGCCCATGCGCCAGATGCCGGTCGGGTGGAACTGGAAGAACTCCATGTCCTCCAGCGGCAGCCCGCGCCGGTAGGCGACCGCCTGGCCGTCACCGGTCAGGGTGTGGGCGTTGGAGGTCACCTTGAAGAACTTGCCGCAGCCGCCCGAGGCGAAGATCACGGCCTTCGCCTGGAAGACGTGGATCTCGCCGGTCGCCAGCTCGTACGCCACCACACCCGCGGTGCGCTTGACGCCGTCGACCTCGGTCATCAGCAGGTCCAGGACGTAGAACTCGTTGAAGAACTCCACGCCCTCCTTGACGCAGTTCTGGTACAGCGTCTGGAGGATCATGTGGCCGGTGCGGTCCGAGGCATAGCAGGACCGGCGGACCGGGGCCTCGCCATGGTTACGGCTGTGGCCGCCGAAGCGGCGCTGGTCGATGGTGCCGTCGGGGGTCCGGTTGAACGGCAGGCCCATCTTCTCCAGGTCGAGGACCGAGTCGATGGCCTCCTTCGCCAGGATCTCGGCGGCGTCCTGGTCGACCAGGTAGTCGCCGCCCTTGATCGTGTCGAAGGTGTGCCACTCCCAGTTGTCCTCCTCGACGTTCGCGAGGGCGGCGGCCATGCCGCCCTGGGCGGCGCCGGTGTGGGAGCGGGTCGGGTAGAGCTTGGTCAGCACCGCGGTGCGGCTGCGCTTCGTCGACTCGATGGCCGCGCGCATCCCGGCGCCGCCGGCGCCGATGATGACGGTGTCGTACTTGTGGATCTTCATCAGTGGATACCTCAGCCCCGGGGCCTAGCGGATGTTCGGGTCGAAGGTGAAGATCACCAGAGTGCCGAGCACAATGGTGAATCCTGCCGCCGTGTAGAGCAGCGCCTTCAGCCAGAGACGGGTGTTGTCCCGCTCCGCGTAGTCGTTGATGACCGTGCGCAGACCGTTCGCGCCGTGCAGCGTGGCGAGCCAGAGCATGATCAGATCCCATGCCTGCCAGAACGGCGAGGCCCAGCGGCCGGCCACGAAGGCGAAGCCGATCTTGGAGACGCCGCCGTCGAGGACCAGCTGGATCAGCAGGTGGCCCAGGACGAGCACGACCAGCAGGACGCCGGACAGCCGCATGAACAGCCATCCGTACATCTCGAAATTGGTGCGAGTCGCCTTCGGCGTCTTACGGGTACGGGCGCGCGGCGGCTCGATGAGCGGCGCGGGGTGGTCCACGTCGTACGCGCGGACGCTGTCGTTCGCGGGGGTGGTGGTCTCGGCGGACATCTGTGTCAGCTCCCGAACAGCTCGCGCAGGGTGTGCTGCAGGATCGGGTAGAAGGCACCCGCCATCAGCACGACCCAGATACCGACAACGCTCCACAGCATCTGCCGCTGGTACTTCGGGCCCTTCGACCAGAAGTCCACGGCGATGACGCGCAGGCCGTTGAGGGCGTGGAACAGGATGGCGGCCACCAGGCCGTACTCCATCACGTTCACAATCGGATTCTTGTACGTCGCGACGACGTCGTCGTAGGCCTCGGGCGAGACACGTACAAGCGAGGTGTCCAGGACGTGGACGAACAGGAAGAAAAAGATGAGGACGCCGGTGACTCGATGAGCCACCCAGGACCACATGCCTTCCCGGCCGCGATACAGCGTTCCAGCCGGCACGGAAAACCCTCCGGAAACGGGGATTGGGGCCTGCCGGCTTCTGTCGGTCGGGCCCGGCCGGGTACGGTCCACCGGCCCTGGCCATCGTAGCGACGTGTTGTCGGTTCGCTCGCCCGGGGGGCTTCAGTGTGATCGATCAGGCACGTACGGCCTATATCAGGCAGGGCGGAACCGTTTGATTCCGGACACCTGAGAGTGGCCCGCGATCAGCCGGGCGAGTCGGCCGCGCGCGATGCGCCGCAGCTCCTCGGCCGCCTTGACCCGCTCGGCGTCCCTCTCGTTGTCCAGACGGGCATGGATTTCGGCCAGCACCCGATTCCGTATTTCGTCGGGGTGCAGGCCGTCCAGGCAGATCACGAAGACATGGCCGAAGCGGCGCTCGTACTCCGCGTGGGCGGCCCGCAGCGCGGTGTGCGCGGCCAGCGCCCCCGCCCCGCCCATGGGGATGCCCGTCGGCAGCTGCCCGACCGCCGCCTCGTCGGCGAGGGCCTCGTCGAGGTCGGCGGGGGTGAGGTCGTAGCTGGCCTCGTCACCGGCCGCGAGCAGCGCGTCGAGATCCGGATAGGGGCGGTGCGCCACGATCAGCCGCGCCCAGCGGCGGCTGCCGCAGCAGGCGAGCAGCGCGTCCTCGGCGGCGCCGGCCGGGGCGGTGTTGAGGTGGTCGAGGCGGGCGGCGCAGATCCGGCCGGGCGCGGCGGGGGTGGCTGGGGCGCGCTGGGCGGGCGGCCTGGGGGAGCGGAGCGCGGAAGGGGTGCGCGGGGAGTCGCTGGGCCTGGACAGCATGGGCTCCTTGGACACGCGTGTTCGAAAGGGCGGCGCAAGGGGTGCAGGGAGGGATGTAGTGGGCACAAGGGGTTGAAGTGGTGCGATCGGCAGTTCAAGGTAACGATATGTGTCAGTCGCTGTCCGGTGGATGTGCGAAATTCACCCGGAAGTGGAGGTTTCATGGTGTGCGGTGGACGCCATGCGGCCCGGGACGGGAGGTCAGCGCCATGAGGGACCCGAGAGACCCGAGCGAGCTGAGAGACCCGAGAAGGCTGAGAGACCTGACAGGTCCGAGCGAGCTGAGAGACCCGAGAGACCCGAGCGAGCTGAGAGACCCGAGAAGGCTGAGAGACCCGAGCGACCCGAGAGAGCGGCCCGTGCCATGGGATTGCCGTATATAAGGCGGCCGGGGCGACGCATGGCCGACCGGGCGGCAGCCACCCGTGGCGCGGGCACCCCCGTCGTCACGGCCGTCGCCGCCACGGTCGTCACGGCCCTCGCCCTGGTCACCGGCTGCCAGCAGCAGGGCGGCGAAGGCGGGCACCCGGCGACCACCAGCCACCGCCCGACCGGCACCGCCACCGCGACCAGCCGCCCCCCGACCACCCCGACCACCCCGGCCACTCCGAGCCCCCGGCCCACCACCACCTCGCCCCGGCCCCCGGCCAGCCCGTCGGCCCTCCCCGCCGCGCCCCGCACCGTCCCGTCCGTCCGGAGCTACGTTCCTCAGGCCGGCCCCGGCTGGCGGCCCGGCGCGGGCAGCCGCATCGTCGCCGACACCAGCGGCCCGCTCGCCGACGAGGCCGCGCTGATCGCCCGTGAGCTGGGCCTTCGCGTCAGCCCGGGCCCAGCAGGCAGCGGCGACCTGGAGCTCGCCCTGAACCCCAAGCAGAGCGGCGGCCGCGAGGCGTACATCCTCACCGTGCGCGGCGGCCGGGCCCGGATCACCGGCTCCGCCGACGCCGGGGTCTTCTACGGCACCCGCACCGTCAAGCAGGCGCTGCGCTCCGGGGGCCGGGTGCCGCAGGGCGTCATCCGCGACGCCCCGGACCGCTCACAGCGCGGCCTCAACCTCGACATCGCCCGCAAGTACTTCGCGCCCGCGTGGATCGAGGCCCGGTTGCGCGAGATGGCCGACCTCAAGCTCAACCAGCTCGGCCTGCACTTCTCCGACGACCAGGCCTTCCGTATCCAGAGCAGCTCGCATCCGGAGATCGTCGCCCCGCAGCACCTCACCAAGCAGGAGGTGCGCCGGATCGTGAGCCTCGCCCAGAGCCTGCACATCACCGTCGTCCCCGAGATCGACTCGCCCGGCCACCTCGGCGCGGTCATCCGCGCGCACCCCGCGCTGCAGCTGCGCACCGGGAGCGGGGCGGCGTTCCGCGGTGCCGTGGACATCTCGAACCCGGCCGCCGCACGCATCGTGGACGACCTGATGCGCGAGTTCGCGCCGCTCTTCCCCGGCCCGTACTGGCACCTCGGCGGCGACGAGTACGGCGCGCTGATGTCGCGGAACCCCGAGGCCGGCTATCCGGTCCTGGCCACGGCCGCCCGACTGGCCTACGGGCCCAGGGGCCGCGTCCAGGACCTGGCCACCGCATGGCTCAACGCCCGCGCGGCGGTCGCGCGTCAGCTGGGCAAGCAGCCCAAGGCGTGGAACGACGGCTTCTTCTCCGGCGGCGTCGTCACCCCCGACCGATCCATTCAGGTCGAGTACTGGACGGGCCGGGAGAGCGGGGCCCGGCTGCCGGTGGAGTACCTGCGCGAGGGGCGCACGGTGGTGAACCTCAACGACGAATACCTCTATTACGTGCTGGGGCAGCCGAATAACTTCCGCTACCCGACCGGCGAACGTATATACGAACAGTGGTCCCCAGCGGTACTTCGCGGGACCACGCCCGTACCCGACCCGGCGCTGACCGGTCCTGCCCGAGTGCAGGGCGCACGCTTCGCGGTGTGGTGCGACCTCGCCGGCGCGCAGACGCAGAAACAAGTGGCCGATGGCATCAGGCTGCCGCTCGCGGCACTGGCCCAGCGGCTGTGGGATCCCGGGAAGCCGCCCTTGAGCTGGAAGGACTTCGTCGCGCTCAACAACCGGCTGACGACGTGAACTCCGCGGCCCCCTGAACGGGCCCTGACCGCGCCGTGGCGGGAGGAGGGACGGTCGGGGCCGCCACCCCCCACAGGAGAGGCCCCGACCGCCGTCCGATACGGGCCCGCGAGGGACCCGTACTCCCTATAGCGTCGCACGCCCCGAATCCGTCACACCTCTCGCGGACGAGATCGAGACGGGACCGAGAGGTCCGGGCCGGGTCCGGCGCCCGGCCCCGCTCTGGACGTGACCGGTCGGCTCCCCGTAACGTGCAGGTCCGCGCTGTGGGCGCGGTGTGTTGTTTATTCCTTGCGTGGCCCGAAACGCGGTCACGCTCCCAGGGGGACTTCAAAAATGTATCCGTGTGGGAATTGCCGCGCCGTGGCCGTCGGCCCCGACGGGCGCTGCGCCGCATGCGGGACCTACCAGCAACAGCTCCAACAGGGGCCCATACCGGCCGCGCCGGCACCGCCCCTCGCCTATCCCGCCGCCCCCGCCATGGGGATGCCGGCCGGCGGGGTGGATCTGCGGCGCGGGCTGTCGACCACGCTGGTGGTGCTCTTCGGGGTGGCGATCCCCGCCCTCATCCTCGTTCTCGTGGCGCGCGGTGACCAGTACGGCGTCATCGGGGACATGCTCGACGGCTCGTACGTGACCCGGAGCGACCTCGATGACGCCGACGACTTCTATACGGGGGCGGCGGCCCTCTACTTCTGCCTCATGGTCGCGATCGTCATCGTGTGGGCCATCTGGTTCCGGCGGCTGCGGCTGAACGCCGAGGTGTTCGCCCCCGGTCAGCACCGGTTCGGCAGCGGCTGGGCCGCGGGCTCCTGGTTCACCCCGGTCGTCAACCTCTGGTTCCCCAAGCAGATCGCCAACGACATCTGGCGGGCCAGCTCCCCCCAGGGGCCGCACAACGTGCGCCGCGGACTGCTCAACGGATGGTGGGTGACCTGGATCGTCGGCTTCGTCGCCAACTTCGCCGGCACGGTGCGGTACAACACGCTGCGGAGCAAGGTCGAGAGCGACAGCTACAATCCGAGCTATTCGGAAGCCAAGAGCGACATCGAGGACCTGCACGGCATCCTCGCGCTCGACATGTTCGCGGTGGTCGTCTTCATCGCCGCGGCGATCCTCGCGCTGCTGCTCGTCCGCCAGATCACCGCGATGCAGGAGCAGCGCGCCTCGCTTCCGCCGCAGACCGGCGGACCCGCCCCGTACGGCACGCCCGCCCCTCCCTACGGCATGCCTCCCTCACCTCCCTACGGCCCGCCCGGTCCGGCGAACCAGCAGTACCCGCCCTATGGTCACGGCTAGCCTCGGCTACGGCATCGCTGGACCTCCGTTTCTCCGAGTGGGGCAGGTAGAGGGCGTGCAGGGGGACGACGCGGAACTGACCGCCGCGGTGCGCGCGGCGCAGGACGGAGACGAGACCGCTTTCCGGACCGTGTACCGAGCGGTCCACCCTCGCCTCCTCGGGTACGTACGAACGCTGGTCGGCGACGGCGACGCGGAGGACATCACCTCCGAGGCGTGGCTGCAGATAGCCCGCGACCTGGCCAGGTTCAGCGGCGACGCCGACCGCTTCCGCGGCTGGGCCGCGCGCATAGCCCGCAACCGGGCGCTCGACCACATCCGGATGCGCGGGCGGCGCCCGGCGATCGGAGGCGACGAGACCGAACTGGAGGGCCGGGCGTCCGACGTGGACACGGCGGACCAGGCGCTGGAGGCGCTCGGCACCGGCCGCGCCCTCGGGCTCGTCGCCCAGTTGCCGCAGGACCAGGCCGAGGCGGTGGTGTTGCGGGTCGTCCTCGGGCTCGACGCCAAGAGCGCGGCCGCGGTCCTCGGCAAACGCCCCGGCGCGGTGCGCACCGCCGCCCACCGGGGCCTGCGGCGTTTGGCCGACCTGCTCGACGCGGGGAACGGGGCCGAACGAGGGGTGCGCGGGGTAGTCGATGGGGTGCCGCTGCAACGGGAGTCACACAGAGGGACCGCGAGGTCCGCCGGTGTGACGGATTCCGGCGTCCCGACGCAGAAGGACATGTGATGGCCGACGACCACCGCTACACCTGGCTGGATGACGATGCGGCGGAGCGGTTGCTTCGTGGTGAGCCGGCCTGGGGGCAACCCAGCGACCCCGAAGGCGGGCAGGACGGCGGGCAGAACGGCCGGTCGAGCCAGTCGCGGAGCGAAGCGGAGCGGTTGGCCGCCGTGCTCAGCGCCGTGGCCGAGGCATCCCGCCCGGTAGCGGCGGACGGCACCGACGGCCAGAAGCCCCTCCCGGGCGAGGAGGCCGCGGTGGCCGCGTTCCGCGCGGTACGGGCGGAACGGTCGGAGCGGGCAGGCCGGGCGCTACGGAGCGTACGGTTCGGCGCCGACGGCGGCTCGGAATCCCCTGGGGCGTTCCGGATAGCGCGGGCGTCGAGCGGGTCGGGCGGGCAGGCGCGGCTGCGTCGGCCGCTGCATATCGGAGTGGTCGCCGCGCTGGCCGGCTGCGCGCTCAGCGGATTCGCGGTCGCGACGGCCGCGGGCGTGCTGCCTTTCGGGCAGCACGACGGCGCGCCGGGACCCACGGTGAGCATGTCGTCCGGCAGCGGCGGGAAGCCGGTCGGGCCCCAGATCTCCCCGGACGGCCGGACGTCGCCCGGAACCGGAGGATCGGCCGACAACGATGCCAGCGGCGGGCCCTCGCACGGCTCCGGCGGCTCGGGCATGTCACCCGGCGAGGGCCATGAGGGCTCGGGCGACGACCAGGACAAGAACAAGAACAAGAACAAGAACAAGAAGAACGAGAACAAGGCCAAGGACACAGGCCAAGGCGACTCGTCGGCGTCGGGCGCGAACGAAGGCGGCCAGGTGGTCACCGTCTGCCGCCAGTATCTGGCGGCGGAGGAGGGTCAGGGCGCGGCTGTCGACGCCAAGGACCTGAAGAAGCTGGAGAAGGCGGCGGGCAGTCCGACCGCGATCCACAGTTACTGCGTCGCAGTCGTCGGCGACACCGGCGGCGGCGAGGCGACCCCGCGCAGCGGCGAGAACGACAACGGCGGTGGGGAAGACCAGGGAAAAGAGGACGGGGACACGGGCACTGACAACGCCCCGGCGCCCCCACCTCCGCCCCCGTCCGACCCGCTGACCCCCGACACGTCGCAGGCCCCTGACACGTCGCAGGCCCCTGATACGACGCCGCCTGCCGATACGACGCCGCCCGCCGACGTGACGGCGACGGCGGGCGACACTGTGACGAGGGCCGCGCCCCGCACAGCCGAAGGCCTGACCGGGACCGCCGGTGACACCGCCGCCGGCGTGGCCGAGGACGCCACGGGCTCGGCCCGTTGAGGTTCCGGAATCCGGGTGTGACGTTTTTGCCGGCGGTGACGCTGTAAGAAACGGGCCGACTGGTCATCGGCCGCGCGCGGGAGCCGAGGTTCCCCCCGTACCGACGGCTCCGCGCATATGGCGCGGGCAGGGCACGTTCCCCCGGCCCTGCCCGCGCCCTTCTCATCGACCTGTTCGCTCCGCGGAGCTACTTGTAGACCACGACCTTGTCGCCCGTCCGGACCTGGTCGAAGAGGGTTGCGATCTTCTCCTTGTCCCGTACGTTGACGCAGCCGTGCGAGGCGCCGCTGTAGCCGCGGGCGGCGAAGTCCGCCGAGTAGTGCACCGCCTGGCCGCCGCTGAAGAACATCGCGTAGGGCATCGGGGTGTGGTAGATCGTCGAGACGTGGTCGCGGCTCTTGAAATCGACCTGGAACAGCCCTTCCCGCGTCGGGGTGTACTGCGAGCCGAACCGCACGTCCATCGCCGAGACGACCTTGCCGTTCACCATCCAGGCCAGCGTGCGGCTCGTCTTGCTGATGCACAGCGCCCGCCCGGTCGTACAGCGCGGATCGGGCTTGGCGAGCGGGTTGGTGGTCGGCGGGTACAACTCGTCGTGCGTGGGCCGCTTGGTGGCCGTGCGCAGGGAGTTCCAGGTGCGGCGGTCGACCGAGCCGGTGGCCGTCAGGCCGTGGCCGCGCTGGTAGGCCTGGACCGAGGAGCGGGTGACCGTGCCGTAGTAGCCGGTCGGGTTGCGGTCGAAGAGGCCGAGCCCGCGCAGCCGCGCCTGCAGCTCGCGCACCTGCTCACTGCTCGTCCCGAAGGCGATCACGGCGGCGGGCGCCGGCGGGGCGGTCCGCCGGGGCGGCACGGCCCGGTGCGTGGGTCGCGGCTTGTGCGACGGCTTCTTCCAGGCCCTGTGCGGCCGTGGCTTCGCCGGTGAGGCGTGGGCGGGTGCGCTGCTGCTCGTACGCACCTCCGGTCTCGCGCGCGCATGCCCGGTGTCGGGCGGGGCCTGCTGCTTGCACCCCGTGACCAGCGTCGCCACCGCAGCCGTGGCGAGCGCCGTACGAGCCACCGATATCCGGTGCATCCTCCCCAACCCCCAGACCCGTCCCTGCCCCAGTCTTGTCCTGTCGCCGTGCCCTGTGCCGTTCGCAGTACGCAGTTCGCCGTTCGCTGTCGCTATCGTCTTCCATGCTTCCCGGGGCTGCCGCGCGGCGAACATCGGCGCATGCTGTGAGGAGGGCTCTTCCCCTCGAGTGGTGGCCACCGGACCAGCAGGAGGCGTGAACACATGGCGCGCGAGTCGGAGTCGGGTTTCCCCATCGAACCGGTGTACGGGCCCGAGGCGCTCACCGGCCGGGACCCGGAGGAGGCGCTGGGCGAGCCGGGCACGTACCCCTACACGCGCGGCGTCCACCCTTCGATGTACACCGGCCGCCCCTGGACGATGCGCCAGTACGCGGGCTTCGGCACCGCCGCCGAGTCCAACGCCCGCTACCGCCGGCTCATCGAGCACGGCACGACGGGCCTGTCCGTCGCCTTCGACCTGCCCACCCAGATGGGCTACGACTCCGACGCCCCGCTCGCCCACGGCGAGGTCGGCAAGGTCGGCGTCGCCATCGACTCGGTCGAGGACATGCGGACGCTGCTCGCCGGTATCCCGCTGGACCGCGTCTCGACCTCCATGACCATCAACGCGCCCGCGGCCCTGCTGCTCCTGCTCTACCAACTCGTCGGCGAGGAGCAGGGCGTGGCGGCCCGGAACCTCACCGGCACCATCCAGAACGACGTGCTCAAGGAGTACATCGCGCGCGGCACGTACATCTTCCCGCCGGGCCCCTCGCTGCGGCTCGTCGCGGACGTCTTCAAGTACTGCGGGGCCGAGATCCCCCGCTGGAACACCATCTCCATCTCCGGCTACCACATGGCGGAGGCGGGCGCCTCGCCCGCGCAGGAGATCGCCTTCACGCTGGCCGACGGCATCGAGTACGTCCGTACGGCCCTCGCCGCGGGCATGGCGGTCGACGACTTCGCCCCCCGCCTGTCCTTCTTCTTCGTCTCCCGTACGACGCTCCTGGAGGAGGCAGCCAAATTCCGGGCGGCGCGCAGGATCTGGGCACGGGTCATGCGCGAGGAGTTCGGCGCCCTCGACCCGAGGTCGCAGATGCTGCGCTTCCACACCCAGACGGCGGGCGTCCAGCTCACCGCCCAGCAGCCCGAGGTGAATCTGGTGCGGGTCGCGGTCCAGGGGCTCGCCGCCGTCCTCGGTGGCACCCAGTCCCTGCACACCAACGCCTTCGACGAGGCCATCGCGCTGCCCACCGACAAGTCCGCCCGCCTCGCGCTGCGCACCCAGCAGGTGCTGGCCCACGAGACGGATGTGGCCGCCACGGTCGACCCGCTCGCCGGCTCGTACGCCGTCGAGTCGCTCACCGACGCCGTCGAAGCCGCCGCCCTCGACCTGATGCGGCGGGTCGAGGACCTGGGCGGCGCCGTGGCCGCCATCGAACAGGGCTTCCAGAAGGAGGAGATCGAGCGCAACGCCTACCGCATCGCCCAGGAGACCGATGCGGGCGACCGGGTGGTCGTCGGCCTGAACCGCTTCCGGCTGGAGGAGGAAGAGCCGTACGAGCCGCTGCGCGTGGACCCGGCCATCGAGGAACGGCAGCGGGACCGCCTGGCGAAGCTGCGCGCCGCGCGCGACCGTACGGCGGTGAGCGCGGCGCTGTCCGCGCTGAAGAAGGCCGCCGAGAGCGAGGCGGGGGCGGCGAACGTCCTCTACCCGATGAAGGACGCGCTCGCCGCCCGCGCCACGCTGGGGGAGGTCTGCGACGCGCTGCGGGACGTATGGGGTACGTACGTCCCGGCCAATACCTTCTGACCGGGGCGCGGTTTCTGGTCTACTTCCAGGGCTGGTTGAAGCAGTGACGTGGGCCACAGGGCCCAGGACCACGGGGGGCGGGCCGATGAGAAGCGGATGGGCGCGGGGCGCGACGGCGGTGGCGGGGCTGCTGCTGGCGGCGTCGGCGACCGCGGGGTGCGACGACGGCGGCAGCGGCGGAGCCGGCGGCCGGGGCGGCGGCAGCGGGGGCGGCAGCGCCGCGGGGGGCGTGGTGAGCGGGCCGCCGCTGCGGTTCCTCCCGGTTGAGCGGGAGGAACCCGGGCCCTGCCCGAGCGGCGCCACCGACGCGTACGCCGACACCCCGACGGGCCAGACGGGCGGGACGGGCCAGGCCGGGCAGTCGTGCCTCTACGTCGACCCGGACGCCGGGATGACCGTGCGCCGGACCCAGTCGGCGAAGGCGAGCTTCGACGAGCAGTACAGCCAGGGCTACGTCGTGACCATCGGCCTCGGGAGCGCGGACGCCGCCCGCTTCGGCCAGTTGACGGGCAAGCTCGCCCAGCGGCAGAGCCCGCAGAACCGGCTCGCGATGGTGCGCGGCGCCAAGCTGCTGTCCGCCCCGTCCGTCGCGTCCGCCATCCCCGGGGGCAAGGTTCAGATCTCCGGGTCGTTCACCAAGGAGAAGGCGGAGCAGCTGGCGCGGGACCTCGGGGGCGTCAGCCCGTGACCGTCTGCGGCGAGCCCGTGACCAGCCGCGAGTGGAGCCGTACGCCCGGGCAGGCGTCCGTCAGGGCCGCGGTGAGCGCCTCCCCGGCGGCGGCCAGGGCCGCGTCGTCCATGGGGCCGAGGGCGTCGAGGACGAACATGGCGCGGGTGGTGGCGTGGGTCAGCCGGGTGCGGGTGCACTGACGCCAGTTCCAGCGGCGGCAGGTGACGCCCGCGTCGTCGCGCCAGACCACCTCGCCCGGCGCGGGGTGCTCCACGACGGCATCGCCGCCGGCCGTGGTCTCGAAGGTCTCGTCACCGTCGGCGCGGACCAGCCGCGCCGGTCCGGCGTAGTGGTCGAGATCCTCGCCGCCGAGCGGCAGGACATGGGCGACGGAGATCGCGTTGTAGATGTCGGTGAGCCGGTCCACCCGGGGCAGCCCGGCCGCCACCCGCCGCAGCAGCGCCTCCGCGCTGGGCCGGGTGCGCTGCGGCTTCGCCCCGAAGGCGCGGAACGCCTCGCGCCACGCGGCGATGTGCGGGTGCTGTTCCACAGCCCCGTCGCCCAGCAGCTCGCGCGCCGTGGACTCCGCCGCCGAGAGCATGCCCTCGCTGAAGTCGTCGCCGGGACCGGGGCGCAGCCCCTCGGCGGTGATGAGGAGCGCGCGGTAGTCGGGGCGCAGCGCGAGGACGGCGGGGTCGATGGTGGCCGAGTCGAGCCATTCCGCTGCGTCGGGTGTCACGGTTCACTTCTCCCTGTGTAGTGCACTATGCCAAACGATGGAGTACAGCATAGTGGACGGAGGTGGTGGGGGGTCGGTGACGGAGCCGGTTCATCGCGGGACTCGCGTCCCGGGGCAAGGTGGACTCAGCTCCACCCGAGGACGGCGGGCTCCCCACATGGTGTCGGGCGGCCCGACGCGGAATCCTTTAACACATGACGACCTACACCACCGGCCGTGGGCCGCACCGCAGCGAACCGACCGCCTCCGCCTCGCTCGCCGCCCCCGCCTCAGGGGTCATGGCGGCGCCGACCGGCCCGGATCCCGTCGGCATGATCTCCCTGCAGCTGGTCGACCGCGACCGGCCCGAGCCCGGGGCGCCGTCCAAGCCGTTCCGCGAGCTGACGGTCGGCGTCCGCTACCCGGCCCGCGACGTCGAGCGGTACGAGCGGACCCCGGGGACCTTCACCCACGAGGACGCCCCGCCCGCGCTGGACCCGAGCGGCCCGCGCCCCGTGGTGCTCCACTCGCCCGGCGTCGGCGAGGCGCGTTCGCCGCGCGTCCCGCTCGCCGAGGAGGTGGCCTCGCACGGCTATGTGGTCGTGACCATCGAACACGCCGACGACGCGCGGGCGGCTGAGTTCCCGCAGGACCGGGTGGCGGACGTCCGGTTCGTGCTCGACCAGCTCGTTTCGCTCGCCCCCGGCGTCCTGGACCTGTCCAGGATCGGATTGTTCGGCCGGTCCGCCGGCTGTCCGGCGGACCTGGCGGCCCTGCACGACGACCCGAGGATCAAGGCGGTCGCCGATCTGGACGGAAACCTGGCGGCGGCTTCGACCGATGACCCTGCTCCGGGTGCGCCCCTCGTGGCGTTCCTCGACCGCCGGCTGCGCGGCCGCGAGGAGGCGGCTTTCCCGGCTACAGCAGCCCGAGCTGGACGGTGAGCATTGCGATGCAGACGGTCAGAACCCAGCCGAGGACGGCTTCCAGCAGCCCGTCGTCGGACGGTCCGCCGGTACGGAGCCGGAAACGGGCACGGCGTGCCGCGATGTCGGTCATGCGGGTGTCCTTCTCACTCAGCGATGATTCGGCATGAGGCAGCCGTTACCCCGCCCAGAGTGCGCAGACGCGTCCCGTTCGGTAAAGGGGGAGTGGCCGAACTCACGAGCACCGGTTCCTGCCCGCCGGGCGCGGGCGAGGCGAGTCGAGGAGGTCCGCCGTGACCAGCGTCATTCCGAAAGGCTTGAGCGAGCAGGTCAGCGCGCTGGCCGGCGGTGAGGTGTCCTCCCGTGCGCTGGTCGAGCGGGCGCTGGACCGTATCGCCGGGACCCAGGGCACGCTGAACGCCTTCCGGCGGGTGCGCGCCGAGGCCGCGCTCCGCGAGGCCGAGGAGGCCGACCGGCTGCTGGCGGCCGGACGGCGGCTGCCGCTGCTGGGGGTGCCGATCGCGGTCAAGGACGACACGGACGTGGCGGGCGAGCCGACCTGCTTCGGGTGCTGCGGGGAGTTCCCGCCCAAGACCGAGGACTCCGAGGCGGTGCGGCGGCTGCGGGCGGCCGGTGCCGTCGTCGTGGGCAAGACGAACACACCCGAGCTGGGGCAGTGGCCGTTCACGGAAGGGCCCGCCTTCGGCGAGACGCGCAATCCATGGAACCCGGACTACACTCCGGGCGGTTCCTCCGGCGGAGCCGCGGCCGCCGTGGCCGCGGGCCTGGTGCCCGCCGCGCTCGGCTCGGACGGGGCGGGTTCGGTCCGTATCCCGGCCGCCTGGACCCACCTGATCGGCATCAAGCCGCAGCGCGGCCGGATCTCCACCTGGCCGTACGCCGAGGCGTTCAACGGCATCACCTGCAACGGCCCCCTCGCCCGTACGGTCGAGGACGCCGCCCTGCTGCTGCACGCGGCGAGCGGAAACCGCCCGGGCGACCTGCACCAGCCGCCGCCCGTGGACGTGCTCTCCGCCGTGCGCCGCGACCCGGGGCGGCTGCGCGTCGCGCTCTCCCTGAAGCCCGCTTTCACCGGCACGCCCAAGCAGCTCGACCCGGTCGTCCGGGCCGCCGTGCTCCGGCTCGCCGAGCGGCTGGCGGCCCTGGGCCACGAGGTCGTGGAGGCCGAACTACGCTACGGGGTCGGGGTCGGCCTGTCCTTCCTGCCGCGGGCGATGGTGGGGCTGTGGGAGTGGTCCGCGAACGTCCCGGACCGGGCCCTGCTGGACGTACGCACGCTCACCGCCGTCCGGCACGGCAGGCTCCTGGGAGGCAGGCCGCTGCGCCTGGCCCGGGCCGTCGAGGAGCCGCTGCGGCGCAGGGTCGGGGAGATCTTCTCGCGCGACGGCGACGGCGACGGCGACGGCGACGGCGACGGCGACGGCTGCGGCTTTGATGTGGTGCTCTCCCCGACGACCGCGACGCCGCCGCTGCGGATCGGGGCCCTGACCAAGCTGAACGGCTGGCACACCGACCGGGCGGTGATCGCGGCCTGCCCGTACGCCTGGCCGTGGAACGTCCTGGGGTGGCCGGCCGTGAACGTACCGGCCGGATTCGCGGGCGAGGGCGGCACGCTGCCGCTGGGCGCCCAGCTCCTCGGGCCCGCCAACAGCGAGCCGCGGCTGATCTCGCTCGCCGCCCAGCTGGAGGCCGACCAGCGGTGGTACGAGCGCTGGCCGACCGGGGTATAGCTCGCGCGCCCGCGCCCTGTTGGCACGTGGTGCGTCCCTACGGCGCCAGGATGTCCAGCTCCCGCAGCGCGCCGACCGTGATCTCCCGTGTGCAGGCCTCCGCCCGCACCGCGTCCCGCGCCCGTACGGCCTCGGCGACCCGTACATGCAGGGTGACCGCCTCCGGGTCCGGATCGCTGAACATCACCTGGTGCTCGGTGCGCCCCGTCAGCACCTCCGCGACCACGTCGCCCAGGCGCGCGAACATCTCGTTGCCCGAGGCCCTGAGGATCACCCGGTGGAACGCGATGTCGTGGATCAGATAGGCCGGCAGCTGCTGGCCGCGCGAGGTGGCCACCATGTTGAGCGCGTGTTCGGTGAGCTCGGCGCACTGCTCGGGGGTGGCGTGCTCGGCGGCCAGCGCCGCCGCCGCCGGTTCGATCGCCGAGCGCAGCGCGGTCAGCGAGCGCAGCTGGCGCGGCCGGTCGGAGCCCGCCAGCCGCCAGCGGATGACCTGCGGGTCGAAGACGTCCCACTCCTCGGCCGGGCGCACCGTGACGCCCACCCGGCGGCGGGACTCCACCAGGTGCATGGACTCCAGGACGCGCACCACCTCGCGTACGACCGTGCGGGAGACGTCGAAGCGCTTCTCCAGCTCGTCCGTGCGCAAAACGGTGCCCGGCGGGTAGTCGCCTGCTGTGATCGCGGGCCCGAGGGATGCCAGCACGCGTGCGTGCAGTCCACGCCCCTGGTTGTCCATGGGCTCAGCCTACGTGCCCGGCCGCATCCCCAAATAAGTATGACTTTTAAGTCACGGACCCTTGAATACGTCGTACCTGTGGGGTTGAGTGTGCCGCGGCGCAGAGGTCGAGGAAGACAGCGCCGGAGAAGACAGCGAGGTATCGATGGAGACCCCCCAGGTTGTCGTCGTCATGGGAGTGTCCGGCACGGGCAAGTCCACGGTCGGCGAGCTGCTGGCAGCCGAGCTCGGCGTTCCGTACGCCGAGGCCGACGACTTCCACCCCCCGGCCAACATCGCCAAGATGTCGGCCGGTACCCCCCTCGACGACGAAGACCGCCGACCCTGGCTGGACGCCATCGGCGCGTGGGCCCGTGAACACGCCGCCGGTGGCGGTGTGGTCAGCTGCTCCGCGCTCAGGCGCGTCTACCGCGACCGGCTCCGCGCCGCCGCCCCCGACATCTTCTTCCTCCACCTCACCGGCGACCGCGATCAGATCGCCGAGCGGATGAAGGCCCGCAAGGGCCACTTCTTCGCCAGCAACATGCTCGACTCGCAGCTGGCCACCCTCGAACCGCTGCGACCGGACGAGAACGGCGTCGCGGTGGACATCACCCCGAAGCCCGAGACCGTCACGGAGCGGGCCGTCGCCGCGCTGCGGCGGTCCGAAGCGCGGCGATAACGCCCGTCCCGTTCGCCCTCGCTCCCGTCCCCTCTTTCATCCCCGTTGATATCCGGCATACCCGGATAAACAAACGTACGGTCAAGACACGCATGTAAGGAAGCCTCCGTGACCAGTCTCAGCGTCGAGACGCTGGCAGCGGACACTGTCGACCCGATCACGTCGGCCGGTCACGCCCAGCTGGGAATCGCCGTCCTCGTCGGCATCGCCGTCATCGTCCTCCTCATCACCAAGTTCAAACTGCACGCCTTCCTGTCGCTGACCTTCGGCTCGCTCGCCCTCGGCGCCGTCGCCGGCGCGCCGCTGGACAAGGTGATCGCCAGCTTCACGACCGGGCTCGGCAAGACGGTCGCGGGCGTCGGCGTGCTGATCGCGCTCGGCGCGATACTCGGCAAGCTCCTCGCGGACTCCGGCGGCGCCGACGAGATCGTCGACACGATCCTCGCCAAGGCGAACAACCGCACCATGCCGTGGGCGATGGCCCTGATCGCGGGCATCATCGGACTGCCGCTCTTCTTCGAGGTCGGCATGGTGCTGATGATCCCGGTGGTGCTGTTGGTCGCCAAGCGCGGCAACTACTCGCTGATGCGCATCGGCATCCCGGCCCTCGCCGGCCTGTCCGTCATGCACGGCCTGGTGCCGCCGCACCCCGGCCCGCTCGCCGCGATCGACTCGGTCAAGGCCAACCTGGGCGTCACTCTGGCGCTCGGCGTGCTGGTCGCGCTGCCCACCGTCGTGATCGCCGGGCCGCTCTTCTCGCGGATCGCCGCCCGCTGGGTGGACGTCACGCCGCCCGACCGGCTGATACCGGCCCGTCCCTCGGAGGAGCTGGAGCGCCGCCCCGGGTTCGGGGTCACCGTGGCCACGGTGCTGCTGCCCGTCGTTCTGATGCTCGGCAAGGCGCTCGTCGACATCGTCGTGGACGACCCGGCCGACGGTGTCCAGCGGGTCGCGGACGTGGTCGGTTCGCCGCTGATCGCCCTGCTGGCGGCGGTGATCGTCGGGATGTTCACGCTCGGCCGGGCGGCGGGCTTCACCAAGGACCGGCTGGCGTCCACCGTGGAGACCTCGCTCGCCCCGATCGCCGGAATCCTGCTGATCGTCGCCGCGGGCGGCGGCTTCAAGGAGACGCTGATCGACATCGGCGTCGGCGATATGATCATGGACTTCTCCAAGGACTGGAACGTCTCCGCGCTGCTGCTGGGCTGGCTGATCGCGGTGGGCATCCGGCTGGCGACCGGCTCGGCGACCGTGGCCACGATCTCCGCCGCCGGGCTGATGGCCCCGCTCGCGGCCGATATGAGCACCACGCACACCGCGCTGCTCGTCCTCGCCATCGGCGCCGGGTCGCTGTTCTTCAGCCATGTCAACGACGCCGGATTCTGGCTGGTCAAGGAGTACTTCGGAATGAGCGTCGGCCAGACCGTACGGACCTGGTCGGTGATGGAGACCATCATCTCCGTCGTCTCGCTCGGCTTCGTCCTGCTGCTCTCACTGGTCATCTAGCGATCCGGTCATCCGGCGATCCGGTATCCGGCGATCCGGTCATCCAGCGATCTGGGGAACGCGTACCCATGACGACACATCCGCTCTTCGACATCGCGGGCCGTACCGCCCTCGTCACCGGCTCCAGCCGGGGCATCGGCCACGCGCTCGCCCGGGGCCTGCTGGAGGCGGGCTGCACGGTGGTCCTCAACGGCCGTGACCCGGAACGCCTCAAGGCCGCGGCGGCCGAGCTCACCGAGTCCGCCGAGCTCACCGGGGTTACGGCCGTCCACACCGCCACCGTCCACACCGCCGCCTTCGACGTCACCGACGGACCCTCCGTCGCCGCCGGGATCGCCGAGGTGGAGGAGCGGATCGGCCCGCTCGACATCCTGGTCAACAACGCGGGCATGCAGAACCGCGCCCCGCTGCTGGAGTTCACCGACGCCGACTGGCACCAGATCCTGGACACCAACCTCACCAGCGCCTTCCTGGTGGGCCGCGAGACCGCCCGGCGGATGACCGAGCGCGGACACGGAAAGATCGTCAACATCTGTTCGCTGCAGAGCGAGGTGGTGCGCCCCGGCATCGCCCCCTACGCGGCGACCAAGGGCGCGCTGAAGATGCTCACCAAGGGCATGTGCGCCGACTGGGGCCCGTACGGAATCCAGGTCAACGGGCTGGGCCCCGGCTATATCGAGACCGAGCTGACCCGGCCGCTCGTCGAGGACGAGAAGTTCAGCGCCTGGGTGCGCGGACGGACCCCGGCGGGCCGCTGGGGGCGGACCGAGGACCTGGTCGGCGCGCTGCTGTATCTCGCCTCGCCCGCGGCGGACTTCGTGAGCGGGCAGGTCCTGTACGTGGACGGCGGCATGACGAGCGTGCTCTGAGCACGCGGACTCAAGGAACACGGAGAGGCGTGGGTGAAGGACATGGTGCTGGGCTGTGTGATCCATGGGCAGGGCGATCTGCGGGTCGACGAACTCCCCGAGCCGACCCCGGCTCCCGGGCAGGCCGTCGTCGCGATCCACTACGGCGGCATCTGCGGATCCGACCTGCACTACCACCGCCACGGCGGGGTCGGCGACTTCCGCCTGAGCGAGCCGATGGTGTTGGGCCATGAGGTCGTCGGCAGGGTCGTCGGGTACGGCGCGGGCGCGAGCGGACCCGCGCCCGGTACGCCCGTCGCCGTCCACCCGGCCACGCCCTGCGGGGTGTGCCCCGAGTGCGCGGACGGCCGGGCCAACGTCTGCCGTGACACCCGCTACCTGGGCAGCGCCGCACGGACCCCGCACGTCCAGGGCGGCTTCGCGGCCCGTATCGCTGTCCCGGCGGCGCAGCTGCGGGCCCTGCCCGAAGGACTGGACCTGCGCCGCGCCGCGCTCGCGGAGCCGCTCGCGGTCGCCCTGCACGCGGTACGCCGCGCCGGTGACCTCAGGGGCCGTCATGTGCTGGTGACGGGCGCCGGGCCGATCGGCTGTCTGGTCGTGGCCGCGGCGCGCGCGGCGGGCGCCGCGAAGATCACGGTGACCGATCTGCTGCCGCGGGCCCTGGAGTTCGCGGCCTCGGCCGGGGCCACCGCGTGCGTACGGGCCGACGACCCGGCCGACCCGAACTGGCCGGACGACGAGGTGGACATCGCGATCGAGGCCTCCGGCGTGGCGGCCGGCCTCGACACCTGTCTGCGCCGGATCCGGCGCGGCGGCGTCGTCGTGCAGCTGGGCATGCTGCCGCCCGGGCAGAGCCCGATCGCGGGAAACCTGCTGGTCAGCCGGGAGATCGAGGTGCGCGGCGCGTTCCGCTTCCACGCGGAGTTCGACGACGCCCTGCGGCTGCTGGCCGCCGAGCCGTCCCTGGAGTCGCTGATCAGCGCGGTCCGGCCGGTACGGGAGTCGGCCGACGCCTTCGCCCTGGCCGCCGACCGCAGCCGCTCCTGCAAGGTGCTGCTGGAGTTCGGGGCGGAGTAGTCGGTTCTCCACCGGACGGACGGCGCGGCGGATGGGTCCGCCGCGCCGTCCGTCCGGCCGGGCTGGTCCGTCGTCCTCACCGCGGGGGCGCGCGTCCATCAACCCCTGAAGGTCAAAGTCGTGCGCCACGGGCCTGGGAGTCCGCAGGTGTCCGACTGGTCGGCAGTTCGCCGCAGTCGTGGGTGTAGAGCCAGGCCGTGGCCCTCTCGTAGCAGAGGCGCACCCCCACCGGCATCACCAGGTCGCGCATCCACCGCGCGAGCGGGCCGGCCGTCTTGGCGTCGCGGTTGTCCGAGGCTGCTTTGACCATCTTGGCAACGCGGTCCGAGCGGACAGCCGCGTACGCCGAGAGGGCGGCCTTGATCGAGGGCTCCGCGGCCAGTGACTGGGCCAGGACCAGTGCGTCCTCCAAGGCCATTGATGCGCCCTGCCCCGCACCGACGGGGTGTCCGGCGTCGCCGAGCAGCGCGATGCGGTCGTTCTGGCAAACCGGGATCGCGTCGAGCCTGTGCATCAGGGTGGGGCGGTGCAGCTCGACGGTGGCGTCAAGGATCGCGGACGGTACCTGTTCGTGCCGGTACAGCCCGGCCAGGTGGCGCAGCCATTCCTCGTCGGTGCGGCTGAGCTCCGGCTGTGCGGGGCTGGAGACCTGGGCCGACCACCAGACCTTGCCGCCGGGGGCCGCGAGGTGGATGAAGGCGCCGTTGCGGGCGAACGTCAGGTTGAAGATGCCGGGTTCGGTCTCGATGCCGTCGGCGATGCCCGAGATGCTGTAGAGGCCGGCGTACTCGGGGGTGGGCGCGTGCGGGTCGAGCAGCGACCGGGTGGCCGACCTGATGCCGTCCGCGCCGATGAGCAGTGATGCCTCCGCTGTACGGCCGCTCGCGAAGACCGCCCGTACGCCCCCCTCGGTGGTGACCGCGTCCACCAGGCGCTCACCGGTGACGATGGCCGCTCCGGCCACCAGCGCCTCCGCGCGCAGCGCCTCGACCAGCGCGCCCCGCATCAAGGTCACGCTGTGCAGCTCGTCGCCGCTCAACCGGCCTCGCGGGACATCGCCCAGCAGCTTGGCCGAGCTCGACCACATGCGCTGACCCGGCACATCGATCCCGGCCCGCTGTACCTGCTCCAGTACGCCGAGAGAGCGCAGCACCCGCAGACCGTTGGACGCCAGGCTGAGGAACGAGCCCACCTGACCTGCCGGTTCGGCGTACGCCTCGTACACCGTGACCTCCACACCGAGCCGCCGCAGCGCTATCGCACTCGCCGCTCCGGCCACTCCGCCGCCGATGACGATGACATTCACACAAACTCCCTGAATCTATATTCATTGAATGAGAATTCATCGAACCGCGATTCACTATGCTGGAGGTCCAGGCCACACGTCAAGCCGGAGAAGGAGCCCCACCCGATGGGCGTACGCAGGGAGAAGGCCGCCGAGACCGAGGCAGCGCTGAAGGACGCGGCGCGGAGGCTGTTCGCCGAGCGCGGCTACCTCGACACGAAGATCACTGACATCACCCGCGAAGCCGGACGCGCCACCGGCTCGTTCTACGCCCACTTCGCGGACAAGAACGCCCTGCTCCAGGCCCTGCTGCAAGACCTGAACGCGCAGGCCGACACGGAGATCGGCGCGGACGGCCACCCGGCCGATCACGATCTGACGGACCCCGAGCAGCTGCGTGATCATTTGGCCGTCACCTGGCGGGTGATCCGCGATCACCTGCCCGTGGTCGTGGCCCTGATGCAGACGAACTTCGCCGGCCCGCCCGGCCAGGGCCGCGCGTGGGCGAACCTGACCGAGGAGACGAGCACCCTCCGCGAGCACTTGGACTGGCTCCGCGAGCGCGGCCACCAGCTCCCGGGTGACCCCTCGCTGGTCGCCGCGGCCATGGGGGCGATGGTCTCGGTGCTCGGGTTCGCGGTCATCACCGCCGGGGAAGGCGGCCCGCGGGCCACCGACGAGGAGATCGTCGACACCCTCACTGCCCTGCTGCTGCACGGCCTGGCGGGACCCGCGTCGGGCACGAGCTGAACGGCTGACAGGGGATCACGGCCGACGTCACGGCCTTACCTGGCAGGAGCGCATTATCAACGCCCAGTGGGTGCTGCGCCGCTCCCTGGGGAGCGGCCCGCGGCCGGAGGCCGCTGATGGGCTGGGGCCTCACGCGCCGGAACACTCGATGCGGCTTGGACGCTCCGGTGCCCCACAGCCGGCGGCGGGGGCGGGTGCGGACCTGTTCACAGGCTGCGAGGCGCGCTGCGAGGAAGGGCTGCGCGTCATGGTCGCCTGCGTCGAGGCGACCATGGGTCCCGCACAATGACTGCATGGCCCATCGAATCGACTCCGCGACCGCTCACGCGTGGACCGCCCTCGGGGGCGCCGCGGACCTGCTGGAGGAGGTGTCGTACGTCCCCGCCGACGGGGTGCTGCCCTCTCGCCTGCCCGTACGGGAGCTGGCCCGCGCCACCGTCGGAGCGTGCTCCCTCGCCGCCGCCGAACTCACGGCGCGGCGGTCCGGGGGACCGGTGCCCGCCGTACGGGTGGCCGAGGCCGCGGTCGCCACGGCCTTCGTCAGCGAGCGGCATCTGCGGATCGACGGCCGGAAGCCGACCAACTTCGCGCCGCTGTCCGGTTTCTGGCGCGCGGCCGACGGCTGGGTGCGCACCCACGCCAACTACCCACACCACCGCGCCCGCCTCCTGGCCGCCCTCGGCATCGCCGACCGGGGCGACGAGGACGTTCTCGCCAAGCGCCTCGCCGAAGAGCTGGCGGCCCGCCCGGCGCAGTGGGTCCAGGAGACGGTCTACGAAGCGGGCGGCCTGGCCGTAGCGGTCGCGCTGCCCGCGGAGACTGCCGCCGAGGCCGAACCGGCGCTGATCACGTCCCGGCGGGTCGGCGACGCGGCTCCCCGCCCCCTGCCGCCCGCGCCCCTCCCCGCCGACGGCGTACGGATCCTCGACCTGACCCGCGTCATCGCCGGGCCGGTGGCCACCCGCACCCTGGGCCTGCTCGGCGCGGACGTACAGCGCGTCGACTCCCCGCACCTCCCGGAGGACCCGGACGCCCACGCCGACACGGGCTTCGGCAAGCGGTCCACCCGGCTGGACCTCGCCGATCCCCGGGACCGGCAGACCTTCGAAGAGCTCCTCTCCCGCGCCGACGCCGTGGTCACCGGCTACCGACCGGGCGCCCTCGACCGCCTCGGCCTCGCCCCGGACGCCCTGCTGGAACGCCGTCCCGGACTCGTCGTCGCCCAGGTGTCGGCCTGGGGCTGGTCCGGCCCCTGGGCCAACCGGCGCGGCTTCGACAGTCTCGTCCAGGCCGCGAGCGGCATCGCCACCATCGAAGCCACCCCCGACGGCCACCCCGGCGTACTGCCCGCGCAGGCACTCGACCACGGCACCGGCTATCTGCTCGCCGCGGCGGTCCTGCGCGCCCTGACCGAGCGTCAGGAGAGCGGCGGCGGAAGCCGCCTGCGCCTCTCCCTCGCTGCCACGGCCTCCTGGCTGATGCACGGCATCACCCCCGCCACCACGGACGGCGTAGCGTACGAGCCGGGGCCGTGGCTGACCGAGCGCCCTGCCCCGTACGGCCACCTGCGCTACGCCCGCCCACCCCTCGGCTACGGGGGCGCCCCCCGCGACTGGCCCCACCCGCCCACCCTGTGGGGCACCGACGCCCCGGCCTGGCGCTGAAGCTCGCCTGTCACCTGCGTGGCTACTGCTGCGCCCCTCGGTGGGCATACGGCGGAGTTGAGCACGACATAGCCTTCGTGCATGGTTCGCACCACTCCACCCCGCCCGGTCGACGTCACCCGGTACTTCCCGGAGCTCGTGCCGCTGGCCCGCACCGCGGTGCGGCTGCACCCTCGCGCCGGCAATCCGACCACGGCGGACAGCTCGATCGGCGGGCCGCTCCTGTGGCCGTCTCAGGAACGGTGGCCCACCTGTCCGGACCACGCCGGCCCCTGGCACCTCGGCTTCGCACCCGACGATGTCCGGCAACGGCGACGGATCCTTGCCGAGGCGTGGAGCCGGCCTCGCGCTGCCGGGGCTGAACTGCTGACCGAGGAGGAACGTGCCGTCGTCGAGCGTGTGGCGGACGGGGAGCGGATAACCCAGGACGGCCCGGTCCCGATGGTGCCGGTGGCCCAGCTCTACGCTGCGGACATCCCTGCCCTGCCGCGCCCGGGCGGCGCCGATCTCCTGCAGCTCCTATGGTGCCCGTTCGACCACGATGAGGACTACCTGCCCCGAACCGTGCTGCGCTGGCGGACCGCTGCCGATGTCTCCGACCCGATCAGCACCGCCCCCCAGCCGTCGGTGATCGGCAACGACGACTACCTGCCGGAACCGTGCCTGCTGCACCCCGAGACGGTCACCGAGTACCCCGCTCCACACGAGCTGCCGGAGGACCTGACGGACAGGATCCGTGCCTGGGAGGAGCACCACGGGGTGGTCTACCAGTACGACCTCGGCGTCGCCCCGGGCTGCAAGGTCGGCGGCCACACCCCGTGGAGCTTCTCCGACCCGTTCCCCATGGCCTGCGCCGAGTGCGACTCGGGCCTCCTGCCGCTGCTGACCGTCGATGGCCGTGAGTGGGACGGCGGAAGCAAGAGCTGGCGGCCGCTAGAGGATCCTGAGGACGCCGACCCGTCGTTTCCCGACGCCGGCGGTGCCACCCACGTGAACATCGGTCGTGGTTACAGCCTGCAGCTGTATGTCTGTGCGGCTTCCTGGGAGCACCCGCATGGACAGAACATGCAGTGACACGGCGGCCGGAGCCAGCGGCCACGGCGTGCGCCGCTCCTCGCCGATGGTCGTGGGCTTCGCCATTCACGATGCGTCAACGTCCCGAGCGGCGCGGGTCGTCGCCCTCGCGTGGGTCGCCGTCGTCACGGTTCTTGCCATGCGCGCGCACCCGGTAGTCCCCGGGCCCAGGCAACTGCAGCTCCGCCTCCTGAGCGTCTTCGCGCCGCGTCGTTCCGAAGTCCATGAAGGCCGACTCCCAAGAGGCGGAGACTTCGGCGACGTCCTGCCAGCCCTCGACGTCCAGCGGCGACGGACCGTCCCGCAGCTCTGCGGTGACCGAGATGGTGCCGATCTCCTGCCCGCACATGATCCGGCTGCCCTCGCCGTCGGGGTCGGCCTCAAACAGGCCGTTGAGCGTGGACACAGGTGCCCGCTCTTCCCGAGACGCTGCGGAGGAAGGCTGAGAGCGGTTGCCGAGTCCGCTTCCTGTTGGGCGACCCGGAGAAACCGGTAACCCGACAGCGGGAAGCCATTGAGCACGTTGCCCTGACGGTCTCCACGCGCATCAAGATGACCCTGGAGCAGCTTGCCAAGACAGGTGAGGTGCGGGGACTGGAGGTGCGGTTCTCCGCGTCGGCTGATGCGATGAACCACGTCTCCCTCTCGGTCTTCCGCTTCGACGACGACGCACTGGTCACGCCCCACCTGGCGCGGCTCGTCGGCCACGACTCGCCGTTGATGCATCTGCGGCGCCATGGTGACGTGGGGATGTTCTCTCGCTTCGTGGAGCATGCGGAGGAGCTGTGGTCCGGTGGCGTTCCCATCCCGGAACTCTCGTCGGCCGCCTCTCGATAGCGGCCGCATGCCCCGTGCCGCCGCTCGGGTTATTCGAGACCCCAACTCCACCCCTTCGAGTGACTGTTCGGAACCGGGAACTCCGTCCATGCCCCCGTCGGCCGGACCCCGGCGTGCGTGCTCCGCGCGGTGGGACGGTCGGGTTGACGGTGCGGCTGGTCAGGCCGTCGCGTTCCAGTGTGCGCAGGGTCTGGGTCAGCATCTTCTGGGTGATGCGGTCCAGGACATACAGCGCCCACTTGTTGGCGATCACCGCGATGACGGTTCGTGAGGGGCAGCCGCTGCGGTAGGTGAGGGGCAGGCCCGCATCCGTGCCCGAGTAGGTATCCATGAGGTTCCCAAGGGATACCGCCTTCTTCCAGGGTGGAGCCCGTGGCCGATCGGCCACCGTTCTCAGGTGTCAAGGGAAGGCGATGAGATGAACAGCCGTATGCGGGCGATCAGTCAGCGGGTCACTGGGTTCCGGCCGGGCGAGGCGGTGTTCGCCGCGGTGCTGCCGACCGCGGCGCTGACGGCCTGGCAGCCACTGGCGCGAAGCACGGCTTTCTCCAGGAGCTCGGCGCCGACGAGCTGATCGACTACACCTCCACCGACTTCGTGGCCGCCGCGGCTGGTGGCAGAGGTGCCGTCCGGCAGCTGTGTGGTCTTCTCGCAGGGCACCTACGACTATGACGGCGACCGGCGCACCGTGGAACTCCTGACCGACCTGTACGCCGAGGGCGGCGTGACCGTCACGCCGCGCGACAGGGCCACCATCGCGGGATTCCTGGAGGGGGCCGGATGAGAGGTCCTTGCTCCCGGCATCGTCGCCACCAACCGCGGGCGGCCGGACGCGGACGCGCATGGGAACCCCCTACGCCTTGCCGGGGGATGGGGCCGACTCCTCATTCACGCCGTCCTCGCTCGCAAGCCGTAAGCGCCTGCCGCAAGGTCCCTTGCTTGAAGCGCACTTCAAGGACCTAGCGTGGCCCGGCATGAGCAACGCCATCGAACAGATCAGCAAGGTCGAGCTGGGCACCGGCGGCCCCCTCGTCGGCGTCCAGGGCTTCGGCGCCATGGGCATCAGCCACGCCTACGGACAGACGGACGTCGCGGCGGCCCGCGACACCCTGGAGGCCACCGTCGAGGCGGGCGTCACCCTCATCGACACCGCCGACATGTACGGCGCCGGCGCCAACGAGGAGTTCCTCGCGCTGTTCGTCGCCGCGCACCGCGACGAGATCACCTTGGCCACCAAGTTCGGCATCGAACGCCGCGCCGACGACCCGGGCTACCGGGGCCTGCGCAACGATCCCGCCTACATCAAGAGGGCCGTCGAGGCGAGCCTGCGCCGTCTGAACGTCGAGGTCATCGACCTCTATTACATGCACCGCCGCGACCCCGCCGTCCCGCTCGCCGAGTCCGTCGGCGCCATGGCCGACCTGGTGCGGGAAGGCAAGGTCAGGTACCTGGGCCTGAGTGAGGTCACCGGCGCCGAGCTGCGCGAGGCGCACGCCGTGCACCCGATCACCGCCCTGCAGTCGGAGTGGTCGCTCTTCAGCCGGGACGTCGAGCGCAGCGCGGTGGACGCGGCCGCCGCCCTCGGCGTCGCCTTCGTGCCGTACTCGCCGCTCGGCAAGGGCTTCCTGACCGGGGCCTTCACCGACGCGGGCAAAGACCTCTCCAGCAGCGACTTCCGGCAGTTCCACCCACGCCTCACCGGCGACAACGCCAAGGCGAACGCCGCTCTCCTGGCGCCCCTCCACCAGATCGCGGCCGACCATGGCGCCACCACGGCCCAGATCGCCCTGGCCTGGGTGCAGCAGCGGGCCCACGTACACGGCCTGACCGTCGTACCGATCCCCGGAACCCGCAAGCGCAGCCGCCTCCTCGAGAACGCCGCGGCCACCCGAATCACGCTGACCGCCGAAGAGCTGGCGCTGCTGGAGCCGATCGCCGGCCAGGTCGCGGGCGACCGCTAGCCGGACATGTCACTTACCTCCGCGGTCCGGGAAGCCTAGGTCCGGACAGGGGCCGCATCGGAAATCGGCCTGCCACGCTTCACCCTCCAAGAGCACGGACGGCCTCCCTCAGGATGTGCTCGGGGATCTTCACCAGCGCCTCACCGGCCGGAGGCTGGAACGCTTCACAGGGTCGGCTGAGAGAGTTCCTGCTTGGACAGGGGCCGGCGCGGTGGCCGCTCGTTCGTCGAAGGAGGTGCGGGCGGCGAGGATTTCGCGTGCGTGCTCCAGCGACCAGTCGGCGATGGCGGCGGTCAGCTGCCCGGCCTGGCCGCCGAGGGGGGTCAGGCCGTATTCGACGCGCGGTGGGACGGTCGGGTAGACGGTGCGGCTGACCAGGCCGTCGCGTTCCAGTGTGCGCAGGGTCTGGGTCAGCATCTTCTGGGTGATGCCGTCCAGGACGCGCCGCAGCTCGTTGAACCGCAGCGGCCGCTCGTAACGCCGCAGGGCGCCCAGGACATACAGCGCCCACTTGTTGGCGATCACCGCGATGACGGTTCGTGAGGGGCAGTCGCTGCGGTAGGTGAGGGGCGGTCCCGCATCCGTGTCCGAGTAGGTATCCATAAGGTACCTGGGTATCACATAGGTGCCTTCTTCCCAAGGGATACCGCCTTCTTCCAGGATGGAGCCCGTGGCCGGTCGGCCACCGTTCTCAGGTGTCAAGGGAAGGCGATGAGATGAACAGCCGTATGCGGGCGGTCAGCCAGCGGGTCTTCGGCGGCCCGGACGTCCTGGAGATCATCGAGACGGAGCGGCCCGAGCCGGGGCCCGACGAGGTGCTGGTGCGTGTCCACGCCGTGGGTGTCAACCCGGCCGACTGGAAGGGGCGTTCCGGGCTGTTGCCCCGGCTGGGCGAGCCGCCGTTCACGCTGGGGCTGGATCTGGCCGGGGTGGTGGAGACGGCGGGCGAGCGGGTCACTGGGTTCCGGCCGGGCGAGGCGGTGTTCGCCGCGGTGCTGCCGCCGCGCGCCTACGCCGAGTACGTCGCGGTGCCGCAGGAGGCCCTGGCGCCCGTCCCCGCGGGCCTTGACCTGGTGCGCGCGGCGGCGCTGCCGACCGCGGCGCTGACGGCCTGGCAGCCACTGGCGCGGGTCGCGGGCGTGCGGGCCGGGCAGCGGGTTCTGGTGCATGCGGCGGCCGGTGGCATCGGGCACCTGGCGGTCCAGATCGCCAAGGATCGCGGCGCGTACGTCATCGGCACAGCCCGGCGGGCCAAGCACGGCTTTCTCCAGGAGCTCGGCGCCGACGAGCTGGTCGACTACACCTCCACCGACTTCGTGGCCGCCGCGGCGGGCGTCGACGTGGTGCTGGACCCCATCAGCGGTGAGTACGGCCTGCGGTCTCTGGACGCGCTGGCCCCCGGCGGGGTGCTGATCGACATCAGGGGCACCGGCCCGGACCGAGACCCGATCCGGGCCAAGGCGGGAGAGCAGGGGCGGCGGTACGTGGAGTTCGGATTCACCGCCTCGGGGGCCGATCTGCGGGAGATCGGCGCACTGGTGGAGCGGGGCGTCCTGCGGGTCGCCGTTGAGGAGGTCCTGCCGCTCCAGGAAGTCGCCAAGGCACACGAGTTGAGTGAGTCCGGCCGGGTCACGGGCAAGATCGTGCTGACCGTTCGGTGACCGCTGACGTACTCACGGTGCCGAAGAGGGCGAGACCACCGGAGAGCGGCATGACTTCGCATGACACCCCGGCCGGCACGCACGCGGCACGGCTGTACGCGCACTTCCTGGACGACGGGACAGACGGTGGGGACCGGGAGGACGGCGGGGACCGGGAGGACGGCGGGGACCGGGAAGACGGTGGGGACCGGGAAATGACCCTGACCGAACGGATACAGCAGCGGGTGCCCAACGTCGGGCTCATCGCCCGCAATCAGCGTCTCTTTGTGCTGCGGGCGGTGCGTACCGTCGCCGAGCAGTACGGCATCCGGCAGTTCCTGGACATCGGCTCCGGGCCGGACCACGCGCCGAACGTCCACGAGGTGGCGCAGGACGTCGACCCGGCCTGCGGGGTCCTCTACGTCGATCGGGACGAGGCGGTCATGGCCGAGCTGTCGGCCAGGTGGCAGGGGGACGCCCGGGTCGGCTGCCTCACGGCCGACGCGCGCGATCCCGAGTCGATTCTGCGCTCACCGGTCGTACGGAGGACCATCGACTTCGGCCGGCCCGTCGGACTGCTCCTGGCCTCGGTCTTCCTGTTCGTCGAGGACGAGGACGACCCGGCCGGCATCATCGAGCGGCTGGTGGCAGAGGTGCCGTCCGGCAGCTACGTGGTCTTCTCGCAGGGCACCTACGACTATGACGGCGACCGGCGCACCGTGGAACTCCTGACCGACCTGTACGCCGAGGGCGGCGTGACCGTCACGCCGCGCGACAGGGCCACCATCGCGGGATTCCTGGAGGGGGCCGGATTGGAGATCCTTGCTCCCGGCATCGTCTCCACCAACCGTTGGCGGCCGGACGCGGATGCGGACGCGCACAGGAACCTGGACTCCTTGCCGGGGGACGAGGCCGATTCCTGTATCCACGCCGCCCTCGCTCACAAGCCGTGAGCCACGGCCTGCTCGTATACGCGCGACCGTAGTGCGCTGCCACCGGGACCGGGTGGAGACGTCGCACGGAGGGTGCTTGCTTCAAGTGCACTTGAAGGTCCTAGCGTGGTGGGCATGACGGTGATCGACAGCACTCCCGTGAAGGTCCCGCCCGTGGACGCCTGTGTGTCCGCCGGGACGGCGCATCCGCGACCCGACGGCCAGGACCGCTACACGATCAGCGAGGTCGCGGAGGTCACCGGACTCAGCGCGCCCACCCTGCGCTGGTACGAGCAGATCGGTCTGATGCCGCACGTGGAGCGGTCGCACACCGGCCAGCGCCTCTTCAACAACAGGGACCTGGACTGGCTCGCCTTCGTGAGCAAGCTGCGGCTGACCGGGATGCCGATCGCCGACATGGTCCGCTTCGCGGAGCTGGTGCTCCGCGGCAAGGCCACCTACGACGAACGGCGGGAGATTCTGGAACAGACCCGACGCGAGGTCCTCGCGCGCATCGCGGGGCTGCAGGACACCCTCACCGTACTCGACGCCAAGATCGACTTTTATGCGGGCGCCCGCCGGGCGCCGGAAAGGGCCTGAGCGCCATCATGAGCAACGCCATCGAACAGATCAGCAAGGTCGAGCTGGGCAGCGGCGGCCCCCTCGTCGGCGTCCAGGGCTTCGGCGCCATGGGCATCAGCGCCGCCTACGGCCAGACGGACGACGCGGCGGCCCGCGACACCCTGGAGGCCACGGTCGAGGCGGGCGTCACCCTCATCGACACCGCCGACATGTACGGCGTCGGTGCCAACGAGGAGTTCCTCGCGCCGTTCGTCGCCGCGCACCGCGACGAGATCACTCTGGCCACCAAGTTCGCCATCGAATACCGCGCCGACGACCCGAGCTACCGAGCCATCCGCAACGATCCCGCCTACATCAAGAAGGCCGTCGAGGCGAGCCTGCGCCGTCTGAACGTCGAGGTCATCGACCTCTACTACATGCACCGCCGCGACCCCGCCGTCCCGCTCGCCGAGTCCGTCGGCGCCATGGCCGACCTCGTACGGGAAGGCAAGGTCAAGCACCTCGGCCTGAGCGAGGTCACCGGTGCCGAACTGCGCGAGGCGCACGCCGTGCACCCGATCACCGCCCTGCAGTCGGAGTGGTCGGTCTTCAGCCGGGACGTCGAGCGCAGCGCGGTGGGCGCGGCCGCCGAACTCGGGGTCGCCTTCGTGCCGTACTCGCCGCTCGGCCGGGGCTTTTTGACCGGGGCCTTCACCGACGCGGGCAAAGACCTCTCCAGCAGCGACTTCCGGCAGTTGCTGCCGCGCTTCACCGGCGACAACGCCAAGGCGAACGCCGCTCTCCTGGCGCCCCTGCACAAGCTCGCGGCCGACCATGGCGCCACCACGGCCCAGATCGCCCTGGCCTGGGTGCAGCAGCGGGCCCAGGCGCACGGCCTGACTGTCGTCCCGATCCCCGGGACCCGCAAGCGCAGCCGCCTCCTCGAGAACGCCGCGGCCACCTGGATCACGCTGACCTCCGACGAGCTGGCGCTGCTGGAGCCGATCGCCGGTCAGGTCGCGGGCGACCGCTACTCGGACATGTCACTCACCTCCGCGGCCCGGGAGGCATAGGAGTTGGGGAGGGCCGGGGCGGGGACAGGGGGCGAGCCGGTGCCACGCTTCGCTGTCGGCGTCGGCTATGCGCTGTACCGGGGACCGTCGGCGGACGGCTCCTTCCACCGGCACGCCGCCTTCCAGATCGCCATCGCGGCCGGGGCCGCGGCCGGCGGCGAGGTGGGCATGGTGGACTCCGGCGACACCTGCCATCGAGGCGCGGTACTGCTCGTGCCCCCGATGGTGCGGCACCGGATGCTCCCGACGGAGGACCAGCTCACGTTCTTCGTGGACCCACACTGCGCGTTCGCCGACCGGTTACGTCGGCGCTGCGGCCCCGGCATCACGGCCGCGCCCGAGCTGCACGAGCTCGGCGAGGGGGACGTACGCCGGGCCGGCGCGCGCCCGTCGGGCGAGCTCGACCCCCGGCTCCTGGCCGCGATGGACACGCTGGCGGACCGGGACGTCCCCATGCCGGATCTGGCCGCAGGCGTCGGCCTGTCGCCCCAGCGGCTGCGTGCGCTGGCCCGCGACCAGCTCGGCCTGCCGCTCGTGCGCTGGCGGCTGTGGTTGCATCTGCGGCGGGCCGCCGAGGCGCTGCACGAGGGCCGGTCACCGGCCGACGCGGCCGTCGCCGGCGGCTTCGCCGACCAGGCGCACTTCACCCGGCAGATGCGGGAGCTGATCGGCCTCACCCCGGCTGCCGTACTGCCGGTGCTCCGCCCATCAAGCGCGGCGCGCGACGTACACCGAGATCGAGCCGCTGAGCGTTGAGACCACCTCGGCCTCGCGCACGCCGCTGAACCCGGCTTCGGAGATCAACCGGGGCAGGACCCCTTCGGCGTTGGGCCGGGTGTCCTCGGTGCCGTCGGCGAGCTGCACAAGGTGGAACGCCAGGCGCATCGTCCGGGTGCGCTGCAGCCCGTAGTCGGCGATCACCAGCCTTCCGCCAGGCCGCAGCACCGTATGCATCGAGGCGAGGATGGCCCGCTTCGTGTCCATCGGGCACTGGTGCAGCACGAGGCTGGAGACCGCCGTGTCCACCGAGCCGGCGCCGAGAACCCCCGCCAACTCGTCGCCCATGCCGACCCGCCACTCCACGGCGGTACCGGTGGTGGCTGCCGTGTCGGCCTTGTGGCGCGCGATGGCCAGCACGTCAGGGTCCGGATCGACACCGATGATCCGTGCCCGGGGTTCGACGCGGTGCAGCAACACCGCCAGCGAGCCGGTGCCGCAGCCCACGTCGACGATCTCGTCGTCGGGCCGGGGAGCCACGTGCATGGTCAGCAGACCGCGCCACAGGCGCTCGCGCAGCAGGGCGGCCACGGGATCGTAGAGACGCGTGGGAGCGAATCGGCCCAACGCCGGAGTGAAAGCTCGTTCGGTCATGTCGGCAGTCTCGTGCGGCTGTCGCCGCCCGGTCTTGAACAGATCGCTTGTGCCCGGCCTGATCGGCGCTCCTTTGACGACAGGCCCTGAGCTTGTTTTCAACCCTCTTAGAGTGTCCGCCAGTAGGTCATCGGATGCGTGGTGTGCGGGGGCGGGTGTCCCATCGGTAGTGGGTCCAGGCCCGTCGGATCAGGCAGCGCACAGTGATGATCACGGAGGCCGGAGCGAGGAAGAAGTGGACGGTGGCTTTGCGTCTTTCCGTGCAGCGGCGCAGTCTGCTTCTCCAGGCCGGCGTAGGCGTCGAGGGTGGGCGGCAGCAGGGTGTGGTCACGTACGTTCGCCGGCGCCGGCTCGGTGACCAGCGGTATGCCCGCCCCTTCAGTCAACTGTGAGCGTTTCATGCCCTTTTTGCCCGGTCGACCGGGCTCTTGCCGGCGCACTCGCCGCCGGAGGGTGCTTTGGTGATACAGCCGTCGGCGACCAGACGGCCCAGTTCAAGACCGATCATGCGGTCGTAGGCGGACAGAACCAGCAGCCGGAGATGCTCCATCACGCCCAGTGCGATCCACTCGTCCCTCCGGCGGCGCAAGGTCGTGGCCGAGCAGTGCTCGTCCGCGACGCGCTCGTAGCCACAGCCGAAGACCAGCACTTGTACCAGTCGGTCGAAAATTACCGCATCCGGCCAACGCCTATGAGGCCGAAGCCGCCGCGGTGGACGACTCGGCCGGCGGCCTGCGCGCACGGCCCAGGCCGCCGGGCCCGCGGTCAGCCGTCTTCGCCGGGTGGTGTGCCGCAGCTCAGGCCGCCCGGGCCGTCGAACTGCACCGAGCTGAGGAAGTCCCGGTAATCGGGGTAGAAGTTGCCCTTGCCGGTGGGGTCGGCGGAGGTGACGACCGCGCAGCCCGTGTAGTTGGCGTCGGACCAGAGGTAGATGGTGGAGGAGGTCCGGTTCCAGTCCGACTTGGCCCGGTCGTTCATGCCGAGCGCCGCGAGGTCCGGCGTGCTCCCCCTCAGCGTGATCATGTCGCCCGTGCCGTCGAGGCCCGAGAACATGCAGTAATAGCCGTCAGGACACCGGTCGTACCCGTCGGCCGCATGGGCCGTGGAGGCGGGCAGCGCGGTGGCGGCCGCGACGGCTACCGGCACGAGCAGGGCACGTAAGGCGTTCCTCATCTATTTTGTCTCCTTGGCCTGAATTGCGAGTGCGTGAACGATCAGGGCAAGACCCTACGGTCGTGCGCTCGGCCTGCCAAGGATCAAGATCCAGTGCTTGGTGCAGGCAGTTCAGGGGCGGCGGCGCTGCGGCGGGCGCGCAGTGCGCGGACCCTGCCCCGGCTCGCACACGACAGGGACGGGCACCAGCGTCGGCGCCCGGGCGGATCGATGAAGATGCCCCGGCAGTCGTGTTCCGGGCAGCTTTTCAGCGTCAGCCGGTCCGAGCTGCTCAGCTGGCCCACCGCCTGACGGGCGATGCGGGTCAGGGCATCCACGGTCGTCGTTGGCGGTTCGCGTCGCAGCCGGTCGTCCGCTGTCAGCCGGATCGGGTCGTCATGTGCGGAGAGGAAGCCGGCCAGGTCCGCCACGGCGCCTGCGGGTGGCGGCTGCTCATCGACGGTTGCCAAGGCCAGGACGCGCAGGGTCTCCCGCAGCTGCCGCGCCTGCTCCAGGTCGCCCTGGTCCGGCGGCCGAGTGGGGGACAGCTCGCAGTGCTCCAGCCATTCGGCGAGCCGGGCGGGCGTGGCGAGCCGCTCCACTGGCTCCGCGCTGAACGTGCGGCCTTTGGTGGCGAGCAGGTTCAACCAGAGGGCGCCGCAGTCGAAGCGGAAGGCGAACTTGTCTTCCTTGGTCATGGCGAGAGTGTAACGCTTCAGTCGTTACCCCTGCTATCGTCCCGGTAACGTTTGAAGCGTTACGAAGCTCGATGGAGGACACCGCCATGGCAACCAACCCCGCACTGCCGGAGCAACTGACACAGACCCGACTGGATCGCGATGAGGGGTATCGGATGCTGAACCTCCTGCAGGACGAGACCACCCAGCAGGCGACCCTGCCGGGACTGGAGCGGATCGCGCCCGGGTACGCCGACTGGATCATCACCGCCCTGTTCGGCGGCACCTACCTGCGCGAGGGGTTGTCGTTGCGTGACCGGCAGCTGGTCAACCTGGCCGCCCTCACCGCACTCGGCGGCGTGGACCCGCAGCTGAGCGGCCACGTCAGGACCGGGCTGCGGATCGGAATGACCCGGCAGCAGATCGTCGAGGTCTTCGTCCACCTGGCGCCCTATATCGGCGTGCCCAAGGCCCTGGCCGGACTGCGTGTCGCCGCGGACGCACTCGCCGACGCGGAGCAGGAGCAGGAGCAGGAGCAGGAACAGGAGCAGGAGCAGGAGCAGGAACAGGAGAGCACGCGATGAGCCCCGCGATCCGGACTGTGCTCGGGGACATCCCGCCCGACGAGTTGGGCATGTGCGACGCCCACGACCACCTGTTCATCCGCTCGCCCATGCTGCCGGGCCAGGAACTGGACGACGCCGAAGCCGCATGTGCCGAACTCAACGCCTTCGCCGCGCTCGGCGGAGGCGCGGTCGTGCAGTGGACCCCCTGGGGGATGGGGCCGCGAGCCGAAGAACTTCCCGACCTGTCGCGGCGGTCCGGCGTCCACGTCATCTCCGCCACCGGATTGCACCAGGCGAGGCACTATGACCACGACGAGCTGGAAGCTGTTCGCGACGGGCTGGCCGAGCTGTTCGTCCACGAGGTGACCAGCGCCCCCGTCAAGGCCGGACTGATCAAAGTCGCCGGGTCCTATCACCGCCTGGACGACCACGCCCGGCACGTCATGGCCGCCGCCGCCGAGGCACACCACACCACACCACCGGCGCGCCCATCGGCGTCCACCTGGAGGCCGGCACCGCGGCCCTGGGCGTGCTCGAGCTGCTGTGCGGATCACACGGGGCAGCCATGACCCGCAAGCGGCGGCCGGCCCTTGGGGGCCGGCGCTCATGAGGAGTCAGCGCACCCGGACCGCCGTCAGCGACCGTTTGATGACGGGCGCCAGCTGTTGCTCCACGAAGCGGTAGAGAAGCCAGGCGAGGGCCAGCATCAGCAGGATCGTCAGGGCGAAGGTGCCGTACGAGGGGATGCCCAGCTTCTGGTGGAGCAGTTCGACGACCACCCAGCCCAGGTGTTCATGGACCAGGTAGAAGGGGTAGGTGAGCGCGCCCGCGACGGTCAGCCAGCGCCAGTTGGCCCACTGCAACTTCCCCAGGGCGATCAGGGCGACCGCGAGATAGCCGAAGGCCACGACGGCCACGATGCCGGACGCCGGACGGTACGAGAAGAAGGCAGGATTCGGCTCGTGCCACAGCCGGGCCACCGCGTAGTGCTGGCCGATGAGGAAGCTGATGCCGACGATGCCCCAGGCCAGGGCGTCGTGGCCATAGCGGTGGATCAGGTAGAGGCCGATGCCGCCGATGAAGTACGGCGCGTACTCCGGCATCAGGACGAGGTCGAGGAGCGGCTGGTTCGCGGCTTCCGCGAGGGCCGCGCCCAGGGTCCATACGGCGCAGAAGAGCACGACGCGTTGGCGGTTCGCGCCGGGGAGGACGACGAAGAGGGCGAAGAGGGCGTAGAAGCGCAGCTCGGCCCAGAGCGTCCAGCACACGCCCAGCACCCGGTCCGCGCCGAGGGGCTGCTGGAGCATCGTGAAGTTGACCAGCGTGTCGCTGGGCGAGACCGACTTGTACGCGACCCAGGGCAGCGCGAAGACGACGGTGATGATGAGGATCGCGGCCCAGTAGGCGGGGTAGAGCCGGGAGACGCGGGAGGCGAAGAAGGAGCGCAGCGGGCGGCCCCAGCCGCTCATGCAGATCACGAAGCCGCTGATGACGAAGAAGATCTGGACGCCGAGGCAGCCGTACGCGAAGTAGCTGGAGGCGGTGGGGAACTGCTCGCGGGGCGAGGTGCCCCAGGCCTGGCTGATCTCGCCGTTCCGGCCGCCGTAGTGGTACGCGGCGACCATGAGGGCGGCGAGCAGCCGCAGACCGTCCAGTGCGCGCAGCCGTACGGGCGCGCCGCGGGCGGGGCGGGAGCCCTCGGCGGCGGGCGCGGGGGTCTGGGGGAGTGCGGGGGGCAGGGGGAGCGCGGCGGTGGGGGATATCGGGCCGGTGTCGCCCGGGTCGGCGGGCCGGGTGCCGCCGGGGCTGCTGCCCTGGCCGGTGGACGGGGTGGCGGGTGCGCCCGCGGTCGTGGTCACGCCGGCACCCCGTTTCGCGTGGCCCCGTTCCGGGGTGTGGCGTCGTTTCGGGTGGCCCCGTACGCCGCCCCCCCGTCACACACCCTGCGTATGCGGCTCGTTCTGCCGAGCTCTCTGCCCGCGGTCGTCATGCCGTTCCTTCGCACTCGTCGCCTGTCTGTCCCGTACGGCGGCAGCACCCGCCCCCCGTCTCACCCGGTGGCCGCTCGCTTCAGCGCCGACCGCTTGAGCGCGCGCGCACGTCGCGCGACCCGGCGTACGGTCTCGTTGCGCGGGATGAAACCGAGCTGGGAGGGGACCGCGCCGGGCAGGGCGAGTGCCGTCAGGCGGCGGCGCTTGAAGTAGCGCCAGGTGTGGGAGTCCAGATGGGCGTTCAGATAGCGCTCGGCGGCGGGGCGGAGCGACGGGTAGATCTTGGCCTGCATGGCGAAGCCGACGGCGGCGACCAGCCCGGTCAGCTGCCGGCCGGTGCGCTCGTCCGTGGGCGGGGTCCACGCGGCGACGGCCTTGTGGTCCTCGAGGTCGGGCAGCAGCGCGTCGACGATGGTGACGGGCACCCGGTTGCTGTTCTGGTAGGGGGTCAGCCGCTCCAGCAGCACATCGGTGCCGATACGGGCGACCGGCAGTCCGTAGAAGACGCTCGCGGTGAGCAGCGCGGTGGAGAAGCAGCCGATGACCAGGGCCGGGGCCATCCGCTGGTACAGCACCTCGGCGAGGACGGGCGTGTCCATGACGGTCAGCTCGGCGCCCAGCTCCGCGGCCTTCTTCTCCAGCATCCGCGACCAGCGGGCCGGCGCGGTGGGGTGCGGCTTGAACACGACGCTGCGGTGGCCGAGGGCCACGGCGCCGCGCAACATCCGTACGTGCAGCTCTTCCTCCTCCTGTGGCGTGAGGATGTCGAGCGCGGAGAGGTACTGACCGAGCATCAAGGCCGGGCCCACGCCCGTGGCGATCCGCTCGCTCGCGGAGGTGACGCTGCGCGGGGCGGCGTCGGTGATCTCGGCGAGCACCTTGGTGAAGACGTCGGTCGGGATGACCTCCGGCTTGACGCCGAACTCGGTGAGCAGCAGCGGCCGCAGCCCCGGGACGAGGTCGAGGTGGAGGAGGCGGCGGATGCGGGTGCCGATCAGCGGGTCGAGCTTGTTGCGGGTGGGGCCGTAGCTCATCAGCCCGTCGGCGTAGACGTCGATGGGCGCGCCCTGGAAGACATGGGCGATCGCCATGGCCGGGTTGACCTGGATGGACTCCAGGACGATCTCGATGTCGTCGTCGTCGAGGTTCCACAGCAGGCGCAGATGGCGCTCCCACAGGGGGGCGTCGTCGGCGCGCGGGGACCAGCCGCCCGGGTGGAAGGGGCTGATCGTCTCGTTCCAGGACAGCACGCGGTCGAAGCGGCCGCGCAGCCGCTCGAAGCCGGGCATGTCGTCAATGGCGGGCGTGGTTTCGGGCGTCGCGGCGTTGTTGCTGATGAGCAGCAGGCGGCGGTCGGCCGGGCCGACGCGCTCCGAGTCGATGGCGGCGGCGATCGTGGCGGCGCCGTAGAGCGTGGAGGCGAGGAAGATCTGGGTGCGCTTGCGGAGGGCGCGGGGTGTACGGGGGGCGGGGGCGAGGGCGGACATCAGGCCGCCACCTCCGTCACCGGGCGGCGCTTGAGCCGGCGCAGCCGGGCCGCGCGCTCGTAGTCCATCGAGTCCAGCGCTTCTTTGAGTACGTCCTGTGGCATGCGCTTCATCGCGGCCGCGGACATGGAACGCAGTTTCCTGGCCACGGTCGGCTCGAACCTTTCGATGTTGCCGAGATGGTGGGAAATGATCGCGCAATAGGTGCGCACGGCCTTCGGGAGAAGGGCGTCCGCGTCCTGGTCCCGGGCCGTTTCTTCGATTACCTGATCGAATGCGCGAATGAAGTCGAGCTGTCGTACGTCGCCGATCTGGGTCAGCGAGGACGCGACGCCGCGCCGGTAGAAGACGCCGAGCAGGCCGACCACCGCGAATGAGCGTGCCTCGCGGTGCAGTTTCCAGATCCAGGGGCGGTCCTCGGCGGTGCGCAGACCGTGGGTGAAGTGCAGCAGGCCCTGGTCGGCCAGGCGGCGGTGGTAGATGCCCGCCCAGGCGTACGCGTAGTCGACGGAGGTGGAGCGGTCGGCGGGGAGGATGACGTCGCGCGGGTTCATGACGACGTTGCGCAGGCCGTGCGGTACGCGGTGGATCGTGCGCGCCCGGCCGGTGCACTGGACGTGGTCGGTGCGCAGGAAGTCGCAGTCCAACTCCTCGATGGCGGACAGCAGTTGCGCGTAGTAGCCGGGCGCGAGCCAGTCGTCGCCGTCGAGGAAGGTGAGGTACTCGCCGCGGGCCGCGTCAAGGCCGGTGTTACGGGCGGTGGCGAGCCCGCCGTTCTGCTCGTGCCGCACGTAGACGGCCCCCGGAAGGTCGCGCTCGGCGCGCTCCAGGATCTCCGGAGTCCCGTCGGTGGCACAGTCGTCGACGAGAATGAATTCGAAGTCCTCGCGCGCGTTCGCACGCAGACTTCTCAGCGTATCGGGGGCATAGGTCTGCACGTTGTAGAACGGCACGATGACGGAGAGCTTAACCACTCGCGTGACGCTAGGTCGCCGTCTGGCATTCGGCTTGACGAGGGGTGTACGTAAAGGTGAACGAAGAACGTCAGGACGGTTAACCCGCCGCCTTTGTCGGAACATCTACGCGGTTGACCGGGCGCTCCGCCCGGCTTCCCGGCGGCTCCCCGACAGCTTCCGGACGGCTTTTTGATGGGCGCCCGTCGGTTCCCGTCGGCCGATTCGCCAAGCGTCGATGTGCTGTTAACCCTTTGTTGCTCCTGCGTTGGGCCGTGAATCGAAATCGCTTCCTAGCGTCAGCGTCGTGCCCTCACGTACCAATTCCCCGCTACGAGTCGCCGTGCTCGCCGACTCCGACACCCGGTGGAAATGGGGCGCGCTCACCGCGCAGCGCCTCGTACCGGATGACTCGGAGTCAGGCCGCAGCATGGACGGCTTCCTGCTGCGCGGCCGGGCGACGCCCACGGTCCGGCAGCTCGCCGAGGTCGGGGTACGCGCGGACTCGTTGCGCGAGGTGACGGGGGTCGAGTTCGTCTCGGCGGTGGACCGCGAGCGGTACGACGTGATCGTGCTGTCCCTGGTCGGCGGCGCCGTCCAGGCCATGCTGCACGGCCTCGCCCGCGCCTGGGAGGGCGCCGCGCGCCGGCCCGTGGTGGTCACCGGCTATGTGGGCGTCGTCTACGAGAAGCTCGCCGACGGCCTGCTGCTGCGGCACGGCGCGGACGTCGTCCTCGCCAACTCCCGCCATGACGCCGAGCGGTTCCGCGAGGTGTACACGGGCGTCGGCGCCTCGGCGGACAGCGTGGTGGAGTGCGCGCTGCCGTTCCTCGGGGGCGCCCGCTACGACGAGAAGGCGCGGGAGGGGCGCGCGTACCCGGGAGGCACGGTGGTGTTCGCGGTCCAGCCGTCCGTCCCGGACAACCGCGCCGACCGGACGTACCTGCTGCGCCGCGCCGTGGAGCACGCCCGGGCGCACTCCGACCGCGAGGTCCTGGTCAAGCTGCGCAGCAAGCCCGGTGAGCACACCACGCACATCGAGGAGCTGCCGTACCAGAAGCTGCTCGGCAAGCTCGGCGACGACGTGCCGAAGAACTTCCGCCTCGCCTACGGCAACATGGGCGAGGTCCTGGACACCACGGACCTCCTGGTGACGGTCAGCTCCACGGCCGCCCTGGAATCCCTGCACCGCGGCATCCCGACCGCCGTCCTCACCGACCTCGGGGTGCGCGAGGTGCTGGGCAACCATCACTTCCTCGGCTCCGGCTGCCTCGCCTCCTGGGACCAGCTGGACGCGGGCCATCTGCCCGTGCCCGACCCCGACTGGGTGAGCCGCCAGGGCGTCGCGGCCGACGGCGCGTACGAGACGGCCTTCGACGCCGCGCGGCAGCGGGTCGCCGAACTCGCCGCGCGGCAACTGCCGCCGCTCGCCCCCTACTACACGCGGGCCACCGCGCCGGGCTACCTGCCCGCGCGACTCGCCCGGTACGGCTTCGAGCCGGACGGCCGGCCGCGGCCGGGCGCGGCGGCGGGGGAGGCCGCGCAGGTCAGCGGGTTGCGGCGGGTCGTACGCAACACCATGCGCGAGGCGGCGCGCGGCGCCTACCGGCACGGCGTACAGCGCGTGGCGCCCGTGATCCGCCGGATGGGGGAGCTGTGAGCAGGGGGCACCGCCCAGCGGTAGCTGGGGGAGCACGCGCGGCCGCCGGGCCGCACATGTCCCTGATGGCCGCACCTCTGCGCCGCGCGGGCGGAGAAGCGAACGGGTGGTCGCTGTGAGCGCCCGCGAGAACTCCGAAGGCGCAGGAAACCGAGGCGCAGGAAGCCGAGGCGCAGGAAGCCGAGGCGCAGGAAACCAAGGCACCGAAGGCACTGAAGGAGCCGCCATGTCCCCCTCCCACCGGCGTGTGGTCGCCGTGATCCCCGCCCGTGGCGGTTCGAAGGGCGTGCCCGCCAAGAACCTCGCCGCCGTGGGGGGCGTGCCGCTCGTCGCGCGCGCCGTCCGGGAGTGCCTGGCCGGCCGCCTGGTGACGGATGTGATCGTCTCCACCGATGACGCGGGCATCGCCGCCGTGGCCCGCGGCGCGGGCGCGGAGGTCATCCAGCGGCCGACCGCCATCGCGGGCGACACCGCGACCAGTGAGGCCGCCGTGCTCCACGCGCTCGACGCGTACGAGGCGATCCACGGGATCAGCGCGGAGGTCGTGCTGCTGGTGCAGTGCACCAGCCCGTTCATCGTCCGTGAGGACGTGGACGGCGTCGTCGAGGCGGTGCTGGACGGCGGGGCGGACACCGCGCTGACGGTGGCCCCGTTCCACGGCTTCGTCTGGCGGGACGCCGAAGACCGGACCGACGCAGCCACGAGCGAGGACGGGAACGGTGCCACGCCCGAGGGCGGGTACGGCATCAACCACGACAAGTCGTACCGGCCGCGCCGCCAGGACCGGCCGCAGGACCTGCTGGAGACCGGCGCCGCGTACGCGATGCGGGTGGAGGGCTTCCGCGCCGAGCGGCACCGCTTCTTCGGCCGTACCGCCCTGGTCCGCACCGACGCCGCCCGCGTCCTGGAGATCGACGACCCGCACGACCTGGCCCGGGCCCGCGCGCTCGCGCCGCTCCTCGACGCCCCGCGCCCCGGTGCGCTCCCCACCCGCGAGGACATCGACGCGGTGGTACTCGACTTCGACGGCACCCAGACGGACGACAGGGTGCTGATCGACTCCGAAGGACGCGAACTCGTCGCCGTGCACCGCGGCGACGGGCTCGGGATCGCCGCCCTGCGCCGCGCTGAGCTGGCGCTGCTGATCCTGTCCACGGAGCAGAACCCGGTCGTCGCCGCACGCGCCCGAAAGCTGCGGGTCCCCGTGCTGCACGGCATCGACCGGAAAGACCTCGCGCTGAAGCAGTGGTGCGAGGAGCAGGGCATCGCGCCGGAGCGCGTGCTCTATGTCGGCAACGACGTCAACGACCTCCCGTGCTTCGGCCTCGTCGGCTGGCCCGTGGCGGTCGCAGGTGCGCACGACGTCGTGCGCGGCGCCGCACGCGCGGTCACCTCCACGCCCGGAGGGGACGGTGCGATCCGCGAGATCGCCTCGTGGATTCTCGGAAAGGAACTGTCTTAAGTGAGCTCCAACAATCGCCTCCGCACGCTCGGTGACAAGATCGCCGGCCCCGGCCACCCGGTCTACGTCACAGGTGAGATCGGCATCAACCACAACGGCGACCTGGAGAACGCGTTCAAGCTGATCGACGCCGCCGCGGACGCCGGCTGTGACGCGGTCAAGTTCCAGAAGCGCACCCCGGAGATCTGCACCCCGCGCGACCAGTGGGACATCGAGCGGGACACCCCCTGGGGCCGGATGACCTACATCGACTACCGGCACCGCGTCGAGTTCGGCGAGGACGAGTACCGCGCCATCGACGAGCACTGCGAGAAGCGCGGGATCGCCTGGTTCGCCTCCCCGTGGGACACCGAGGCCGTCGCCTTCCTGGAGAAGTTCGACGTCCCGGCCCACAAGGTGGCCTCCGCCTCGCTGACCGACGACGAGCTGCTGCGCGCCCTGCGCGCGACCGGCCGTACGATCATCCTGTCGACGGGCATGTCCACCCCCAAGCAGATCCGCCACGCGGTGGAGGTGCTGGGCAGCGAGAACATCCTGCTCTGCCACGCCACCTCGACGTACCCGGCCAAGGCCGAGGAGCTCAACCTGCGCGTGATCAACACGCTGCAGGCCGAGTACCCGAACGTGCCGATCGGCTACTCCGGCCACGAGACCGGTCTGCAGACCACCCTCGCCGCCGTCGCGCTCGGCGCGACCTTCATCGAGCGCCACATCACCCTGGACCGCGCGATGTGGGGCTCCGACCAGGCCGCCTCGGTCGAGCCGCAGGGCCTGCAGCGCCTGGTCCGCGACATCCGCACCATCGAGGAGTCGCTGGGCGACGGGGTCAAGAAGGTCTACGAGAGCGAGCTCGGGCCGATGAAGAAGCTGCGCCGCGTCGCGGGTGTCGTCGCCGAGGGCGAGGCCACCGTGGAGAGCACCGAGCGCGAGCCGGCCGGGGTCTGACGAGCCGGTCGGATTCTGAGAGGTCTGAGAGGCCAAGGAGCCGTCTGCTGTGAACTCACCGGCCGGTCAGCCCGGCCCACGCCCGGAAGCGGCGGGTCCCCGTGACTCCTCGGGGGCTGCCCGCCGCTTCCGGGCCCTGTCCCGGGACGGCGCCAAGCGTGCCGAGCGTCCCGGTCCCACCGGCGCCGGCTCCGGCGCCACCCTGGCCTTCGTCGAGAGCCCGGTTCAGCTGCTGAACGTCCTGGAGTGGGCGCATGCGGACGGGCTCGCCCCCGAGGGCCTGACCGTGGTGGTGCTGTCGCCGCACGACCCGATGACGCGCGGCCAGCTGCGCCGGATGGCGGAGCTCGCGCGGGACGAGGGTATGACGGTGCGGTGGGAGGAGGCGCGCGGCGGGGCGGGCGCGCCGCTGAAGACGATCGGGGGGCTGCGCGGCCCGCTGCGCCGCGCCCACCGGATCGTCATCGGCGATCCGTTCTCGCGCTATGTGCAGCTGCTGCTCACGCTCACCCGCGCCCAGGACCTGGTCGTCGTCGACGACGGCACGGCCACCATGGAGTTCGTCTCCCAACTGGCCAGCGGTGAGCCCCTGGTGCGCTGGCACCGGCGCGGCACCGGCCGGGGGGCGCGGGAGATGGTGTTCGCGCCGGTGTCGGCGACCGCGCGCCGCCGTCTCACCCCGGGCGGCGACCGACGCGTCGAGGTGTTCAGCTCGATGCCCGTCGAGCCGCCCGCCGGGGTGACCGTCACGGCCAACTCCTTCGCCTGGACCCGGGCCCGCTTCGGCCCGCCCCTGCTCACCCGCGGCACCGACCTGGTGGGCACGTCCCTGGTGGAGACCGGGGTGGTCGACCTGGAGCGCTATCTGGAGGCGGTGGCCTCCCTGGCCCGTACGCACGGGGCGACCCGCTACTTCGCGCACCGCCGCGAGAGCGCGGACAAGCTCCACCGGGTCGCGACCGAGATCGGGCTGGAGATCGTACGGCCGGACCTGCCGCTGGAGCTGATAGCCCGCCGCGGCCCCATCGGCCATACGATCGTGAGCTTCCCGTCGACCGTCGTGCACACGCTTCCGCTTGCGCTCGTGGGTACGGGGGTCAAGGTCGCGGTCTGCGAGGTGGACCCCGCCTGGCTGAGGAGCGACGCCTCGCCGCGCGCCCAGGGGTTCCTGTCGGGGGTCACGGGCACGGCCCGGGACGTGCACCGGCTGCGGTCGGCGCCCGCGGCCGCGCCGTAAGAGGCCGGACCGGGCGCTGCTGACCACATCCTGAGATGGCTGCGGCAACTTCCTGTCAGGGGTTCACCTGTACGCCATGTGGCGCTCGTCACTACCAGGCGGCTGTGGAAGGACCTGTTATACCCCCTGACTAGGGAGATCATGCGAGGGGGGTGGCAGTTTCCTGTCCTCGAACGGGTTGAAGTTTTGTTGATCGACATCCGGTCGCCCCACCAGCCGTTCTACGCTTCATCGGGTGAAGCAATTGATGTCCCCCGAGACCGATTCCGTCACCGCTGAGGCCGAGGCTGTCACCGCCCAGGCCCAGGCCTTCGCGCCCGGGGCCGCACCCGGTCTGAGCGCGATCGCTCTCGCGCTGCCCGGCCGGCTTTCCGAGGAGCTGCGGGCGGAACTGATCGCCTTCCGGCGGGACATCCACATGCACCCGGAGCTTGGCAACCGCGAGGTCCGCACCACCGCCGCCATCAAGGCGCGGCTGGAGCAGGCGGGCCTTACGCCGCGCGTGCTGCCCACCGGCACCGGCCTCATCTGCGACATCGGCACGGGTGACGGCGGCACGGGCGGCGCCGCGACGCTGCCCATGCTGGCGCTGCGCGCCGACATCGACGCGCTGCCCATCCCGGACACCAAGACCGTGCCCTACCGCTCGACCGTGCCCGACCGCGCCCACGCCTGTGGCCACGATGTGCACACCACCGTCGTCCTCGGCGCCGGTCTGGTGCTGGCGGAGCTGGCCCGCGAGGGCCGGCTGCCGCGCCCCGTACGGCTGCTGTTCCAGCCCGCGGAGGAGGTGCTGCCGGGCGGCGCGCCCGACGCGGTCGAGGCGGGCGTACTGGAGGGGGTCGGCCGGATCCTGGCGCTGCACTGCGACCCCAAGGTCGACGTGGGCCGCATCGGGCTGCGCACCGGCGCGATCACCTCCGCCTGCGACCGCCTGGAGGTCTCCCTCGACGGCGCGGGCGGCCACACCGCGCGCCCCCACCTCACCACCGACCTGGTGACGGCGGCCGCGAAGGTGATCACGGAGGTGCCCGCGGTGCTGTCCCGCCGGGTCGACACGCGCTCGGGCCTGGCCGTCACCTGGGGCCGGGTGGAGTCGGGCCACGCCTGCAACGTGATCCCGCAGCACGCCGAGCTGTCGGGCACGGTCCGCTGTCTGGATCTGCCCGCCTGGCGGGAGGCGCCCGACCTGGTGCACGCCGCGGTCGACGAGATCGCGACCCTGCACGGCGCCAAGTCGGAGATCAACTATGTCCGCGGGGTGCCGCCCGTGGTGAACGAGGGCAGCTCGGTCGAGCTGCTGCGCCGCGCGATGGAAACCCGCCGTGGATCGTATGCGGTGGAGGGCACGGAGCAGAGCCTCGGCGGCGAGGACTTCTCCTGGTACCTGGAGCGCGTGCCCGGCGCGATGGCGCGGCTGGGGGTCCGCAGGATCGGTGACACGGCCCGGCGTGATCTGCATTGTGGTGATTTCGATGTGGATGAAGGGGCTATCGAGGTTGGCGTGGAGCTGTTCACCGCCGCGGCTCTGCTCGGCTGAGCCAGGACTTCGCTTGTTTGACATGTCCCGGGGGATCCCGGGACAAGTCAGATTCGCGACGATCCGATAACGGCTTCCGGACGCCCCTTTATCTGCCATCTACGCGCGTTACGATGCGGCGAAACCAGCGCCGAAGGAGGCGCTCAAGCCGAAGGGGAACCCTCGTGCGCCGGGTATCCAGCATCGCCGTCGCGGGCATAGGCATCGCGGCCCTCGCGTTCACCACCACGGCCTGTGGTGGCAGCTCATCCGACTCCAAGAAGGACAAGGGCGTCGCGATCGCCTATGACGTGGGCGGCCGTGGCGACCAGTCCTTCAACGACGCCGCGTACGCGGGCTACGCCAAGGCCAAGAAGGAACTGGGGGTCAAGGGCGACGCCGTCGAGCCGTCCGAGGGTGAGTCCCAGGCCGACCAGGTGCAGCGCCTGTCCGACCTGGCCCGCGCGGGGCACAACCCGGTCATCGCCGTCGGGTTCGTCTACGCTCCGGCGGTGAAGAAGGTGGCCAAGGACTTCCCGAAGACCACCTTCGGCCTCGTCGACGACGACACCGTGCACGCCAAGAACGTGGTCAACATGGTGTTCAACGAGGAGCAGGCCTCCTACCTGGCGGGCGTGGCGGCTGCCCTGACCACCAAGTCCAAGACGGTGGGCTTCGTCGGCGGTGTGGAGAACCCGCTGATCAAGAAGTTCGAGGCGGGTTACGTCCAGGGCGTCCACGACACCAACAAGTCGGTCAAGGTAAAGGTCCAGTACCTGACCCAGCCGCCGGACTACAGCGGCTTCAAGAAGCCCGACCTCGGCAAGAGCACCGCCAACGGCCAGCTGGACGCGGGCGCCGACGTCATCTACCAGGTCGCGGGCAAGGCGGGCACCGGCGTGATCGAGACCACGGCCGCGCGCGGCAAGTGGGTCATCGGCGTCGACATGGACCAGTACAAGCAGGCGGGCCTGGCCAAGGTCAAGGACCACATCCTGGCCTCGGCGACCAAGGGCATCCCCGACGCCGTCTACAACCTGGTCAAGTCCGTCAAGGACGGCAAGCCGCAGTCCGGCACGGTGCGCTACGGCCTCAAGACGGGCGGCGTCGGCCTGGCCGACTCCAACCCCGCGTACAAGAAGATGACCAAGGTCGTCGAGGCGGTCGAGGCCGCGAAGAAGAAGATCATCAGCGGCGAGATCAAGGTCAAGACGACGCCGTAAGGTGGCATTCGGTCTGCTGAGCAACTGCTGAGCATCCGCTGACCAGATGAGCGGGGCCTGGGGAGGGAGCTACGACCTGGGGGCAAGAGGGATCGGGAGAAGGAGCGTCGTCCGGTGCGGTCGATCCGACGCCGATCCCTCTTGCTCCCCAGGTCGTCAGGGCACACCACCTCAGGTCCCGCTCGCTGTGCGGCCCACCGCCGCCCCTTGACTCCCCCAGCCACCGCTGGGAGGTCCCCCCCCGCCACCGCCGAGACTCCTTCTTCGAGGAGAGTGCGCCATCAACGCGTCCAGCAGTCCACCCGCAGTAGAACTCAGCGGGATCACCAAACGTTTCCCCGGTGTCGTCGCCAACCACGACATCCACATCGCCGTCCGCAAGAGCACCGTGCACGCGATCGTCGGTGAGAACGGCGCGGGCAAGTCCACCCTGATGAAGACCCTCTACGGCATGCACAAGCCGGACGAGGGGACGATCACGGTCGATGGCGAAGAGGTCTCCTTCCACAGTCCCGCCGACGCCATCGCCCACGGCCTGGGAATGGTGCACCAGCACTTCATGCTGGCCGACAACCTCACCGTCCTGGAGAACGTCGTACTCGGCGCCGAGAAGCTGTACGGCATCGGGGCCAAGGCCCGCGCGAAGATCAAGGAGATCTCGGACGCGTACGCCCTCGGGGTGCGCCCCGACGTCCTCGTCGAGGACCTGGGCGTCGCCGACCGTCAGCGCGTGGAGATCCTCAAGGTGCTCTACCGGGGCGCGCGGACGCTGATCCTCGACGAGCCGACCGCCGTGCTGGTCCCGCAGGAGGTCGACGCGCTCTTCGACAACCTCCGCGAGCTCAAGGCGGAGGGCCTCACCGTCATCTTCATCTCGCACAAGCTCGGCGAGGTGCTGTCCGTCGCGGATGACATCACCGTCATCCGGCGCGGCACCACGGTCGGCTCCGTCGTCCCCTCCGAGGTCACCGTCCGGCAGCTGGCCGAGCTGATGGTCGGCAGCGAACTGCCCTCGCCGGAGACCCGCGAGTCCACCGTGACCGATGTGCCGATGCTGCAGGTCGAGGGGGTGACGCTGACCACTGAGGACGCCGAGCACGGCGCCCGCACCGTGCTGGACGACATCACCTTCACCATCCGCAAGGGCGAGGTGCTGGGCCTGGCCGGGGTCGAGGGCAACGGCCAGACCGAGCTGATCGACGCCCTGGTCGGCACCCGCAAGCCCGACAGCGGCACCATCCTCCTCGGCGACGAGGACGTCACCGGCTGGCCCACCCGGCGGCGCCGCGAGGGCGGCGTCGGCTACATCCCCGAGGACCGGCACCGCCACGGCCTGCTGCTCGAAGCGCCGCTGTGGGAGAACCGCATCCTCGGGCACGTCACCGAGCGGCCCAACACCAAGGGCAAGGGCTTCTGGCTCGATCTGAAGGGCGCCCGGGCGGACACCGAGCGGATCGTGACCGAGTACGACGTACGCACCCCCGGCGTCGAGGTCACCGCGGCCTCGCTGTCCGGCGGCAACCAGCAGAAGCTCATCGTGGGGCGGGAGATGAGCCACCATCCGCGGCTGCTCATCGCCGCGCATCCCACCCGCGGCGTGGACGTCGGCGCGCAGGCGCAGATCTGGGACCAGATCCGCGAGGCGCGCCGGGAGGGCCTGGCCGTCCTGCTGATCTCCGCCGACCTGGACGAGCTGATCGGCCTGTCCGACACCCTGCGGGTCATCTACCGCGGCCGGCTGGTCGCGGACGCGGACCCGTCGACCATCACCCCCGAGGAGTTGGGCTCGGCCATGACCGGTGCGGCCACGGGCCATCTGGAGCACCCCGCCGAGGAGGGGGCGGCGCGATGAAGAAGACCGACGAGGCGAAGCCGATGAGCGGCGACGCGAAGACCGGCGGCGGCCCCGCCAAGTCCGGCGGGTCCGTCAAGTCCGGCGGGTCCGCGGGCAAGAAGTTCAGCCGCGACCGGCTGCTGCTGGCCGTGGCCGGCCCGGTGCTGGCCCTGGTCGTGGCGGTGCTGCTGACCTCCGTGGTGCTGCTCGCCTCGGGCAAGAGCCCGTTCGAGCCGTACCAGCTGATGCTCGAATACGCGGGCAACGCCGACATCCAGGTGCTCATCATCAACCAGGCGGGCTCCTATTACCTGGCGGCGCTCGCGGTGGCCGTCGGCTTCCGGATGAACCTGTTCAACATCGGCGTGGACGGCCAGTACCGGCTCGCGGCGATGGCCGCCGCCCTGGTCGGCGCCAATGTCGGGCTCCCAGGACCGCTGCACATCGCGCTGATCGTGATCGTCGCCATGCTGGTGGGCGCCTTCTGGGCGGGCATCGCGGGCATCCTCAAGACCACCCGCGGCGTGAGCGAGGTCGTCTCCACGATCATGCTCAACGCGATCGCCACCAGCCTGATCGCGTATCTCATCCTGCCCGCGCAGTTCGGTGTGCAGCCCAAGGGCAGCAACAACCTCACCACCGGCGACCTGCCCTCCTCCGCCTGGTTCCCGGGCCTCCACGTCAGCGATATGGCCGGTGACATCTACGGCTTCGTGTTCGTGGCGATCGGCTGCGGCGTGGCGTACTGGCTGGTGCTGGGCCGCACCCGCTTCGGCTTCGACCTGCGCGCCACCGGCGCCAGCGAGAGCGCGGCGGCCGCCAGCGGCGTCGACGCCAAGCGCATGGTGCTCACCAGCATGCTGATCTCCGGCGCCGTGGCGGGCCTGGCGGGCATGCCGATGCTGCTCGGCGACGCGCACACCTACAGCCTGGACTTCCAGACCGGCATCGGCTTCACGGGCATCACCATCGCCCTCCTCGGCCGCAACAACGCGGTCGGCATCGCCTTCGGCGCGCTGCTGGTCGCGTTCCTGGACAAGACGGCCTCGACGCTGGACTACAACGGCTACGAGAAGGAGATCGCCACGATCATGCAGGGCCTGATCGTGATCTCCGTGGTCGTCGCGTATGAAACCGTTCGCCGGTACGGCCTCCGCCGCCAGCAGCGGAAGGTCGGCGAAGAGCTCGCCGCCGCGGCCCGCACGACGACGACCCGTGAGGAGGTCGCAGTATGAGCCGCGCAGTGACGGAGGAACGAGCAGTGACGAGGGAAGCTCGTGCGTTGGAGCGCGCCGGGACTGAGCGGGAGGGAGGGGCGTGAGCACCACGACTACCACCAAGACGGACAAGCCGCAGCCGCAGCCGCGGAAGCCGGTGCGCCAGAAGCTGTCCCTGCCCGTCGTCCTGCTGATCGTCGCGGGCGCCGTGGTGCTGGTCTCGGTGGTCCGGCTGATCACCGGCGCCGACGACATCACCTCGGTGGGCCAGGTCTCGGGCGCGCTGGAGCTCGCCATCCCCATCGGGCTGGCCGGGCTCGGCGGCCTGTGGGCCGAGCGGGCCGGCGTGGTCAACATCGGCCTCGAGGGCATGATGATCCTCGGCACCTGGTTCGGCGCCTGGGCCGGATACCAGTGGGGGCCGTGGACCGGGGTGCTGCTCGGCATCGCCGGCGGCGCGCTCGGCGGGCTGCTGCACGCCGTCATCACCGTGACGTTCGGCGTCAACCACATCGTCTCCGGTGTGGCGATCAACATCCTCGCCGTCGGCGTCACCCGCTATCTGTCCAACTTCACGTTCCTGGAGGCCGAGGGCTCCAAGAGCGCCCGGCAGTCCCCGACCATCGACCCGATCACCGACATCACCGTGCCGGGGCTGTCGGACGCGATGAAGACCCTCAACGGCAAACACTGGTTCCTCGTCTCCGACCTCGCGGGTTTCGTCGGCGGCGTGGTGACGGAGCTGTCGCTGCTCACCGTCGTGGCGCTGCTGCTGGTGCCGGCCACCTGGTGGGTGCTGTGGCGCACCTCGTTCGGGCTGCGGCTGCGGTCCTGTGGTGAGAACCCGGTGGCGGCGGAGTCGCTGGGCGTCAACGTCTACCGGTACAAGTACCTGGCCGTGATCATCTCCGGCGGGTTCGCCGGGCTCGGCGGCGTCTTCCTGGCCGAGGTGGCCTCCAACATCTACCAGGAGGGCCAGACCGGAAACCGTGGCTACATCGGCCTGGCCGCGATGATCTTCGGTAACTGGATGCCGGGCGGTCTTGCCATGGGCGCGGGCCTGTTCGGCTACACCGACAGCCTCAACCTGCGCTCCGGCGGTACGAACGTGCACGCGCTGCTGCTGTTCATGGTGTTCGTGCTCGCGCTGGTCGCGCTGTGGCAGCTGTACCGGAAGAAGTACGTGGCCGCGGTCATCGGCGCGGCGGTCTCGGCGCTGCTGCTGGTCTGGTATTCGCTGACGGATGAGGTGCCGAGCCAGTTCGTGACCGCGGCACCGTACATCGCCACGCTGCTGGTGCTGGCGCTGTCCGCACAGCGGCTGCGCGCGCCCAAGGCGGCGGGGCAGCCGTACTACAAGGGAGGCGGATGATGACCAAGGGCGCGACCCCGACGGCGAGTGAGCCGGTCGACTGGGAAGCGCTGCGCGCGCAGGCCCGGGGCGTGATGTCCCGGGCCTACGCCCCGTACTCCCGCTACCCCGTGGGCGCCGCCGCGCTGGTCGACGACGGCCGCACGGTGACCGGCTGCAATGTGGAGAACGCGGCGTACGGCGTCGCTCTGTGCGCCGAATGCGGCCTGGTCTCCGCCCTGTTCGCCTCCGGTGGCGGCCGTCTGACCGCGTTCACCTGCTGCGACCGCCACGGCGCGGTGCTGATGCCCTGCGGCCGCTGCCGTCAGCTGCTGTGGGAGCACGGCGGCCCGGAGCTCCAGGTGGACACCGCCTCGGGCATCCGCCCGCTCGCCGAACTCCTCCCGGACGCGTTCGGGCGCAACGACCTGGAACGCTGAGCCGCTACGAGCGTTGCGGCGCTCGATCGCTCGAATCCCCTGAAAGGCCCGCACTCCATCATGGACGCCATCTCCGTCATCCGCGCCAAACGCGACGGCGGCCGTCTCACCGACGCCCAGATCGACTGGATCATCGACGCCTACACGCGCGGTGAGGTCGCCCACGAGCAGATGTCCGCGCTCGCGATGGCGATCTTCCTGGGCGGCATGGACCGTGCGGAGATCGCCCGTTGGACCGCCGCGATGATCGCGTCCGGCGAGCGCATGGACTTCTCCTCCCTTCCGCGCCCGACCGCCGACAAGCACTCGACCGGCGGCGTCGGCGACAAGATCACGCTGCCGCTGGCCCCGCTGGTGGCCGCCTGCGGCGCGGCCGTGCCGCAGCTGTCCGGGCGTGGCCTCGGCCACACCGGCGGCACGCTCGACAAGCTGGAGTCCATTCCGGGCTGGCGGGCGCGGCTCTCCAATGAGGAGATGCTGCGGGTGCTCGAAGACGTCGGCTCGGTCATCTGCGCGGCGGGCGAGGGGCTGGCGCCCGCGGACCGGAAGCTGTACGCGCTGCGCGATGTGACCGGGACCGTGGAGTCGATCCCGCTCATCGCGAGCAGCATCATGTCGAAGAAGATCGCCGAGGGCACGGGCTCGCTGGTGCTGGACGTGAAGGTCGGTTCCGGCGCCTTCATGAAGGACCTGGCCTCGGCGCGGGAGCTGGCCGCCACGATGGTGGGCCTGGGCACCGACCACGGGGTCCGTACGGTCGCCCTGCTCACCGGCATGGCCACCCCGCTCGGCCGCACCGCGGGCAACGCCCTGGAGGTCCGCGAGTCCGTGGAGGTCCTGGCGGGCGGCGGCCCGGCCGACGTCGTGGAGCTCACCCTCGCCCTCGCCCGCGAGATGCTGGACGCGGCGGGCCTGCCGGACGCCGACCCGGCCAAGGCCCTCGCGGACGGCTCCGCGATGGACCACTGGCGCCGCATGATCGCCGCCCAGGGCGGCGACCCGGACGCGCCGCTGCCCGTCGCCCGCGAACAGCACGTCGTGACGGCCGAGTCGACCGGGGTGCTGACCGGCCTGGACGCGTACGCGGTCGGCGTCGCCGCCTGGCGGCTGGGCGCGGGCCGCGCCCGCAAGGAGGACCCGGTGCAGGCGGGGGCGGGCGTGGAGATCCACGCCAAGCCGGGGGACGCGGTACGGGCGGGCGAGCCGCTGCTGACGCTGCACACGGATACGCCGGAGAAGTTCGACTACGCGCTGGAGGCGCTGGCGGGGGCGGTGGGGTACGCCCCGCCGGGGACGGAGTTCACGGCCGAGCCGATCGTTTGGGACCGCATCGCGCCGTAACGGGAAAGCGGGAGAGACAGAGGGGCGAAGGGGCCGCTCCGCCGGGACAGTGGCGGAGCGGCCCCTTCGGGCTCTGTGGTACTTCTCGGGCGTCGGGCCGTTACGCCTGTGCGGCCAGCCGACGCATGCCCTGCGTGGTCTCGTTGGACGGTGAGCACCGCTCGGGCTGCTTCGCCGACCGGGCCACGATCTCCGCGCGCCGCTCGGCCAGCGCCTTCCGCGTCGCGTAGAGCGTGATCGCCGCCGCGCCGCTCACGGCCACGAGACCGAGCACGACCGTGCCGGTCCAGCCGGCCGCGTGGAAGGCGAGCGCGCCGAGGGTGCCGCCCACGCTGCTGCCGATGTAGTACGCGGTCTGGTAGAGCGCCGAGGCCTGGGCGCGCCCGGTCTTGGCGGCCCGGCTGACCGAGGAGGAGGCCACGGCGTGCCCCGCGAAGAAGCCCGCGGTGATCAGCACCAGGCCCAGCAGCACCGCGGCGAGCGAGTCGCCGAGGCTCAGCAGCAGTCCGGCCGCCGTGGTGGTGACCGCCACGTACAGCGCGCCGCGCCGGCCCAGCCGGCCGACCAGCTTTCCGGCCGCCGCGGAGGAGGCCGTACCGACCAGGTAGATCAGGAAGATCGAGCCGACCAGGGACTGCGAGAGGTTGAAGGGCTCGGCGACCAGGCGGTAGCCGATGACCGTGTAGACGCCGCCGAAGACGGTCATGAACAGCGCGCCGATCGCGTACAGCCGGCGCAGCAGCGGGTCGGACAGGTGCCCGCCGACCGTACGGGCCAGGGCGCGCGGGCTGACCGCCGAGGGGGTGAAGTGGCGCGCCTTGGGCAGCAGCAGCCGGAAGGCGATCGCGCAGACCAGGGACAGGACGCCGACCGTGCCGAGCGACACGCGCCAGCCCCAGCCGTCCGCGACCCAGCCGGTGAGCAGCCGGCCGGTCATGCCGCCGAAGCTGTTGCCCGCCACGAACAGGCCGATGGCGCCGATGAGGGAGGCGGGGCGCACCTCTTCCGAGAGGTAGGCCATCGCGGAGGCGGGGATGCCGGCGATCGCGGCGCCCTGGACGGCGCGCAGCGCGATCAGAGCGCCCAGGTCCGGGGCGAAGGGCACCGCGAGGCCGACCGCGACGGCGACGGCGAGCGAGCCGGTCATCATCGCGCGCCGGCCGAAGCGCTCGGACAGGATGCTGAGCGGGAGCACCGCCAGGGCCAGCGCGAGGGTGGCGGCGGACACCGTCCAGCTCGCCTGGTCCGGCTGGACGTGGAGGTCGGCGGAGATCGCGGGCAGCAGTGCCTGAGTGGAGAAGAGGAGGGCGAACGTCGCGAGACCGGCGGCGAACAGAGCGAGCCTCATCCGGCCGAAGCCCGGGTCCCCGGGGCTCATACGGTCGGGGTTCATTCGAGCAGAAGTCGGGTTGGCGCAGGCGTCCACAGGGGTTCCGGTGGACGCCTCGGTATCAGCAGGAGGCATGTCTCGACCGTAGGGTCCCTCTTTTGATGCGTCCAATGCACGGAATTGCCATAATCGATGCTGTGGAGCATCAGCCGAGGTCAGCGAGATCACTGTCACGCATCAGCAATGAAAAAGACATTCCCGTGACAGCCGAGTTCGAGCCCGACTCCTGGGCCGCCTCCTTGACGCCCCGCCTCGTGCAGTTCGCGGCGGTGGCCCGCCACGAGCACGTCACCCGGGCCGCGCAGTGGCTCGGCGTACCCCAGTCGACGCTCAGCCGGGCGATGGTACGCCTCGAAGCGGATCTGGGCGTCGCGCTGTTCGCCCGCCACGGCCGCACCGTCACGCTCACCCCCGCCGGCCGCACGTTCCTGCGCGCGGTGGAACGGGCGCTGGCCGAGGTCGAGCGCGCCGCCGAGTCCGTACGGGCCGACGCCGACCCGGCCGCGGGCAAGGTCGCCTTCGGGTTTCTGCACACCCTCGGCCCGGAGACGGTACCCGGTCTGATCCGGGACTTCCGGGTCGACCACCCGCGCGTGCGCTTCCAGCTCGTCCAGAGCTACGGCGAGGCGATGATCGAGCGGATGCACGCCGGCGACCTCGACCTCTGCCTGACCTCACCCGTCCCCGACGCCCCGGACCTGGTCGCCCGCCGCCTCGACGAGCAGCGGCTGCGCCTGGTGGTGCCCGACGACCACCGGCTCGCCGGCCGCAAGCGGATCCGGCTGGCCGAGGCCGCCGCGGAGCTCTTCGTCACCCTGGAACCGGGCTACGGGCTGCGGCGCATCACCGACGCGCTGTGCGCCGAGGCGGGCTTCAAACCGAAGATCGCCTTCGAGGGGGAGGAGGCCGAGACGCTGCGCGGCCTGGTGGCCGCGGGGTTCGGGGTGGCGCTGCTGCCGCCCCCGGCGGTGCCGCGTCCCGGGGTCGCCGAGCTGACGGTGACGGCCCCGCGGGCGGTCCGCGAGATCGGCGTCGCCTGGCTCGACGGCCACCCGGACACCGCGCCGGTGGCGGCGTTCAAGCGATTCCTGCTGAGCCGCCGCGGGCAGCTGCTGCCCAGGTGAACTCCGCCCAGGTGAGCCCCGCCCAGGTGAACTCCGCCCAGGTGAGCCCCGCCCCGGCAGGGCTCACCGCGGCAGCGAGGAGCCGAACCCCGCCGCCAGCGGCATGCGCAGCCCCAGCGGCGGCGGGGCCGCGAGCGCGTCCGCGACCGGGCGGGAGAAGCCGTGGGCGAACAGCGAGCCGAGCAGGAAGTCGGCGGTCAGCGCCTGCACCTCGGAGCGGTGGTGGTGCAGGCCGTGTCCGTCCGTGTGGACCTCGAAGCGGCACACATCCCGGTTGGCCTTCTTGGCCCGCTCCGCGAGCCGGTACGACAACTCGGGGTCGGTCCGCTGGTCATTCGTCCCATGGGCGATGAGCACCTGCCGCCCGACGAGCTGCTTCACCGGCTCGGGTTCGAGTACGGACTCGGGCGCCGGCAGCCACGGGGCCAGCGCGACCACCGAGACGACGGCGTCGTGCCCGGCGGCCCGCAGGGCGGCGCGGGCGCCCATGCCGTGACCGACGAGGCACACCGGCACATCGCCGTAGCGCCGTATCACCTCGTCCGCCGCCCACTCGGCGTCCAAGGCGGGGTCGGCCGCGGGTTCGTTCCAGCCGCGGTGGCGGTAGTGGACGACATGGGCGGTCAGCCCTTCGGACCGGCCCACCCGGACCAGCCGCCGGGCCAGGGGCAGCACCGCCGCCACCGACAGCCGCGAGGGCCGCCCGGTGCCGGTCTCCGGCCCCCCGGGGAGCAGCAACACCACACCGTGCACGGTCTCTTGTGCGGCGGCCGCGCCTCTCGGCCGCCCCAGCCGGGCGCCCCGCTCGGGCAACGCTTGCTGAGCCATGGCAGAACGATCGCAGAAGGAGCGGTGTACTCCACCACTCGTGCGGGTCACTGTTGCATATCTATCGGAAGCGATCTACGCGCGTAGGGGTATGGTGCGCAGATGACGAGCGAGTACCACGACCGACCCACCCCCGAGCAGATCCGCCGCGCCCCGAAGGTGCTGCTGCACGACCACCTCGACGGCGGGCTGCGCCCCGCCACCGTCATCGACCTCGCCCGCGAGACGGGCTATGACGCGCTGCCGGAGAGTGATCCGGAGAAGCTCGGCCGCTGGTTCCGGGAGGCCGCCGACTCCGGTTCGCTCGAGCGCTACCTGGAGACCTTCGCGCACACCTGCGCCGTCATGCAGACCCGCGACGCGCTGTTCCGGGTCGCCGCCGAGTGCGCCGAGGACCTGGCCGAGGACGGGGTCGTCTACGCGGAGGTGCGTTACGCCCCCGAGCAGCACCTGACCCGGGGGCTGGCCCTGGAGCAGGTCGTCGAGGCGGTCAACGACGGCTTCCGCGAGGGGGAGCGACGGGCCCGGGAGAGGGGCCTGCGCATCCGCGTGGGCGCCCTGCTCACCGCTATGCGCCACGCCGCCCGCGCGCTGGAGATCGCCGAGCTCGCCAACAGTTACCGCGACCGCGGCGTCGTCGGCTTCGACATCGCGGGCGCCGAGGCGGGCTACCCGCCCACCCGCCACCTCGACGCCTTCGAGTATCTGAAGCGGGAGAACAACCACTTCACGATCCACGCGGGTGAGGCCTTCGGGCTGCCCTCCATCTGGCAGGCGCTCCAGTGGTGCGGCGCCGACCGGCTCGGCCACGGCGTCCGCATCATCGACGACATCCAGGTGGCCGACGACGGGAGCGTGGCCCTCGGCCGGCTCGCCTCGTACGTCCGGGACAAGCGCGTCCCGCTGGAGCTGTGCCCGACCTCGAACCTCCAGACGGGCGCGGCCCGTTCGTACGCCGAACACCCCATCGGGCTGCTGCGCCGGCTGCAATTCCGGGCGACCGTGAATACGGATAATCGTCTGATGGGCGGTACGAGCATGAGCGCCGAATTCGAGCACCTTGTTTCGACGTTCCGCTACACGCTCGACGACATGCAATGGTTTACGGTCAATGCAATGAAATCGGCGTTCATTCCTTTTGATGAACGTCTGGCGATGATCAATGACGTGATCAAGCCTGGATATGCCGAATTGAAATCCGAATGGCTGTTCCGTCGGATGGCCTCTGCGTCCCCTCTGACCAGCAAATCTGGCAGCGGCGACGGCTGATCGTACGCACGGGGGCGCGGAGCGGGATAAACAGCCGGAAGGCAAGTGGCTGACGTTTTTTCGGGTTTGCGGGAAGCCGAAATCCATGGCTACGTTGCCGTACCGGTCAAGCCCCCGTCTCAAGGACAGATTTCTGATGAAGCAGGGAACCATCAAGACCCTCGGCGCCATTGCCCTCGGTGCGGTCGCCGTCATCGCCGGAGGCGGCGCCGCGGCTGCGGTCGGCAGCGCCCCGGTCGGGCCCGCGCCCGCACCCCAGGGCCAGGCCCCGCGGCCGGGTCAGCCCGCCACCAACAGCAAGGGTCTGTTGGAGAACCTCCCCCTCAACAATGTGAGGACCGGCGGTCTGCCGGGCGGCCTGCTGGGCTGACCCTCGTACCGCCCCCAGGCAGTGGGGCCCGCACGCCCGGACCGGGCGTGCGGGCCCCACTGCGCTGCCCTCGTGCTGCCTCGCGCTACGGCGCGACGCCGACGCTGTGAATGGAACGGGCCAGGGCCTGGACGCCCCCGTCCCGCTCTCCCTCCCGGGCCTCGTCGCCCTCGTCCCGGGGAAGGGCGGCGGCCCGCCTCCGGTCCGCCCGCCGGCGCAGCCACCCCCGTACGGCGGGGACCACCGCGAGGTGCGCGAGCGCCACGCCCGCCGTGTTGAGCAGCACCGTGTCGACGTTCATGATCTGGCCGGTGAGCTCGCTGTGCACCAGCGCCATCGTCAGGGAGACCATCGCGCCGGTGAAGACCGTCCGGACGAACGAGGCGAGCGGGTACACCGTCACCCGGCCCCCCGCCAGCGGCAGCAGCACACCCAGCGGTGCGAGCAGCAGCAGCCCGGCGCCGATGCTGCGGGTGGCCTCCCAGGGGCCGAGCGCCAGGTCGGCGCGGATGGTGGCCAGCGGCTCCAGACTCACGGCGGTCACCCAGGGCGCGGTCAGGGGGCGCAGGGTCAGCCAGCACACGTACGAGAGGTGTGCGGCGAGAAGGACGAATCCCGCGGCGCGGAAGCGGAAGGCGGCCCTGCGGCGGCCGGAACCATGACCCTGCACGCCTGTCAGGACGCCGGTTGCGGGGGTCGCGGTTCCGCCGGAGCCGCGCTGGTGAGAAACGGGTTACCGGTGAGTCGGTCAGGAGCGGGGAGAGGGGCGGGAGCGCGGGCGGCAATCGCCACGCGGCGGATTCAGCGGATTCAGGAGACGAGCACGCCGGAATTCACCGCGATCTCGGGGTGGCGGCGCATCTCCTCCGTGCACTCGTACCGCTTGAGCGGATCCCGGTCGGCGTCCGGGCCGCCGAGTACCACCCGGTGCCTGGAGTCCGCCACGGTGGTCTCCGCGTAGGTGCAGACGATCTGCGCCAGCGCGTAGGACTGCAGCTCCTCCGGCAGCCGGTTCAGCCGCAGCGCGCGATCCGGGTCGCCCTTGGCCGGCCCGGAGATCCGCACCCAGTCCTCCACCGCGGTGGAGAACCCCGCCTCCTCCTCGGCCACCGACGGCGGCTCCTGCAACTGCTCCAGCAGCGCGCGGGCGACCTGCAGCGGCTCGGGGGGCGTCTTGTCGTCCGTCAGCCGCGCGGAGCGGCTCACCGAGAGGATCCGCGAGGTGCACAGCAGATAGACCCGTACGGTGACCCGGCCCGCCCCCTCGGCCGACCGCCCGGGCTCGGGCGCCTGACACGACGCGCGTGAGGGGGCGGGGCCCGCGTCCACCGGCACCGACGTACCACGGATGCCGCACCCGGAGGCCAGCAGCGCCACCGCCCCGAGCAGCGCGCCCGCCGCTCGCCGCCTCATCGCTCGCTCCCCTCGTCCGGGCCGTCCTGACCGGTGTCCCGGCCGCCGTGCTGAGTGTTGTCCTGGCCGCTGCCCTGACCGGGGTGCTGGTCACTGCCCTGGCCCGGTTCGCTCAGCCGCGAGGCGTCCATGGGCAGGCGCAGGGTGAAGACGGCTCCGCCGTCGGGGGAGTTGTCCGCGGTGATGTCGCCGCCGTGAATGTGCGCGTTCTCCAGCGCGATCGACAGGCCGAGGCCGCTGCCCTCCGACCGGGGCCGGGAGGCGCTGGCCTTGTAGAAGCGGTCGAACACATGCGGAAGCACATCCTCGGGGATGCCCGGGCCGTGGTCCCGGACCTGGATCAGCAGGTCCTCGTCCACAGGCCGCACCGAGACCCTGACCGGCGAGCCGCCGTGCTTGAGGGCGTTCCCGATCAGGTTGGCGAGGATGACGTCGAGCCGCCGGGGGTCCAGCCGGGCCACGATGCCGCGCTCCGCGTCGAGCTCGACCGCGTCCAGCCAGGCCCGGGCATCGATGCAGGCCGTCACCATGTCCGCGACATCGACATCGTCGAGGACCAGCCGTGCCGTGCCCGCGTCGAACCGGGTCACCTCCATCAGGTTCTCCACCAGGTCGTTCAGCCGCCGCGTCTCGCTCACCACCAGCTGCACCGCCGGGGCGATCATCGGGTCGAGCGCGTCGGTCTCCTCTTCCAGCACCTCCGTCACCGCCGTGATCGCGGTGAGCGGGGTGCGTAGCTCGTGCGACATGTCCGCGACGAAGCGGCGGCTGGCCGCCTCCCGCGCGCTCAGCTCCTCCACCCGCTTCTCCAACCGCTCCGCGGCCCGGTTGAAGGTACGCGAGAGATTGGCGAGCTCATCGGTGCCGGAGACCTCGAGCCGGGTGTCGAGATGCCCCTCGCCCAGCCGGTGCGCCGCCTCCCCCAGCCGCTGCACCGGCCGCAGCACGGTGGCCGCGGCGGCCTGCGCGAGCAGCGCGGAGCCGATCAGCGCCAGGGCGGTCGCGATGCCCAGGGACCAGGCCAGGGAGTTGAGGTCCTGGCGCTCGGTCTCCAGGGACTTGAGCATGTAGCCGGTCGGCCCGCCGCCGTTCACCCGGGCGCCGCCGATCAGGTACGGGGTGCCCTTCAGCGTGATCCGCTGCCAGTAGAGGTGATACGGGGAGGTATTGGAGCCCGCGACGGCGCGCTTCTTGTCCACCGCGCTCCGCAGCGCCTCCGGCACCGTCTTCAGCGTCAGCAGATCGTCCGCGGAGGCCGCGGTGCACGGGCCGCCGCCCTCGGTCCGGGCGATCAGCAGCACCTCGTACTTCTGGGTGTTGTCCGCCATCCGATCCGCGGCATCTTGCAGTTCAGGACAGGTCGGCACGGCGGACAGCGGGTCGGTGGCCTCCTTCAGCGACTTGCGGAAGTCGTCGAGCGCGGCGTCCTGGGTGCGCGTGAGCACCGCGTCACGATTCAGCCAGTACGCGATCGCCGACGCGGACACGGCGGCCGCCAGCGCCACCAGACCGAATACGAGCATCAGCCGCAGCCGCAGGCTGAGCCATCGCAAGAGCCCCGCGGCCCAGCCACGCGCCCGGCTGGGCTTCTCTCCCCCGGATACCGCTGGGTGGTGCCCCCTCACCGCGCTCAATGCTCCGCTTCCCTGCCCCCCGCGGCGCCCGCGGGCGGATGGCACACGGCGCCCGCCGTCATCTTCCCGCTCGCCTTCCCGCTCACTGGGGTGCGTCCAGCCGGTATCCGACCCCGCGCACCGTGCGGATCAGCGTCGGCGACGACGGCACGTCCTCCACCTTCGCGCGCAGCCGCTGTACGCACGCGTCCACGAGCCGGGAGTCGCCGAGATAGTCGTGTTCCCACACCAGCCGCAGCAGCTGCTGCCGCGACAGCGCCTGTCCCGGTCTGCGGCTCAGCTCCAGCAGCAGCCGCAGCTCGGTGGGGGTGAGCTGCAGGTCCTCGCCGTTTTTGGTCACGGTCATGGCCGCGCGGTCGATGACCAGAGAGCCGAACGACGCCGAGTCATTGGCCTCCCGCTCGCCGCGGCGCAGCACCGCGCGGATCCGGGCGTCCAGCACCCGTCCCTGTACGGGCTTGACCACATAGTCGTCCGCGCCCGACTCCAGCCCGACCACGACGTCGATGTCATCGCTCCGCGCGGTCAGCAAGATGATCGGCAGCTGGTCGGTGCGCCGGATGCGGCGGCACACCTCGAAGCCGTCGATGCCGGGCAGCATCACATCCAGCACGATCAGATCCGGCCGCTGCTCGCGCAGCAGTTTCAGGCCGTCCTCGCCGGTCGCCGCCGTCGCCACGCGGTGGCCCTGGCGGGACAGGGAGAGTTCGAGGGCCGTGCGGATGGCGTCGTCGTCCTCGATCAGCAGAAGGAAAGGCACGTTGGTCATTCTGGCCTACAAGGGGCCTGTAGTTCGACCGTCAGGCGGTCAGGAGGTTCATTCGCCCCCTGTCCCTGTGACGAGCCTGTGACAGTCGGCAGACAGGGCCATGAAACTGGCCCGGCAGTCTTTTGGGCACCGGGAGGAACGACGGCCCGGGAAGCACGACGGAACCGAGCAAGCTCTACCGACGGGGGGCGCGAGATGAACACACTGCACTTCAACAACGCCAGCGCAGTCATTCGCACGCGCCTCCACGACGCCGGCCGGGGCAACGAGAAGTCCGGTGCCGTGAGCGGGCGGGGGTGCGCTCGCGGCGCCGGGCGTCAGCGGCCTCCTTACATGGTGGCTATTGACGCGTACACGGGGGACACCGGGGGGAGCGCGGGTCCGGGGGGACCCGCGGAGCCGGCCGGCTCCACGGACCAGGGGGGCTCCGCGGCCCAGGGGGGACGCGGGGAAGGCGGGGGAAGCTCGTACAGGGAGGCATCGGGGGAGCGGTGCGGGGCGTCGGAGGTGGAGTTCACCGCCTACGTCCAAGAACGCCGCGCCTCCCTGTACGCCACCGCCTACCACCTGACCGGTGACCGGTTCGAGGCCGAGGACCTGCTGCAGAGCGCGCTGTTCTCGACCTACCGGGCCTGGGACCGGATCAGTGACAAGGCGGCGGTCGGCGGCTATCTGCGCCGCACCATGACCAATCTGCACATCAGCGCCTGGCGTCGGCGCAAGCTCAACGAGTACCCGACGGAGGAGCTGCCGGAGACGGCGGGCGACCACGACGCGATGCGCGGCACCGAACTGCGCGCCGTGCTGTGGCAGGCCCTGGCCCGGCTGCCCGAGCTGCAGCGCACGATGCTGGTGCTGCGCTACTACGAGGGCCGGACGGACCCGGAGATCGCGGACATTCTCAACATCAGTGTCGGAACGGTCAAAAGCAGCATCTGGCGCTCACTGCGCCGGCTGCGCGAGGACGAGTGCCTCAGCTTCGGCCGGGACGAGGAGGAGTCCTTCGGCGAGCTCGTCGCCTGAGGATGAACGGGGGATACGGGGGAAAGCGGGGGGACCACGGGGGCCGACGTTCGGGGGAGCGGCGGTAGTACCGGGGAAAACGGGGGAAGCACGGGGGATCACGGGGGAAACGAGCGGGTCCGGACGGCCGGGGGGTCTGTCCGGGCCCGCCTTTCCGTGTGTCAGGAGGTCCTGCGCCGGGAGGTTCTGCCCCGGGAGGTCCTGCGTCAGGAGGTTCTGCTCGGCGCCGTCGGCTCCGCGGTCCTCGCGCCGGGGAAGGCCCGACCGGAGGCCGCCGCGGCCGCGATCCGGCCCATCGCCACGTCCTTCCCGCACGGATACGCCCCCAGCGCCGTCTGCCGCGCCACGATCCCGCGCTCCGCGCGCATCAGCCGCCAGCCCCGCCGCAGCAGATAGGGCGCGGACTTGCGCCCCTCCCGCAGATCGCGCAGCAGCCGGCGGCGGAAGGTGGTGGAGGGGCGGCCGCGCAGGCAGAGGGCGTCGGCCAGGACGCCGAGCGCGCGGCAGCGCTCGATGATGTCGGCGGCGAAGATCCCCTCGGCGACGAACAGCGGCGTACGGCCGATGCCCAGCGGCTCGGCGCCGACGCGGGCGCTGGAGGCGATGTCGTACACCGGCACCGTCGTACGCGACGTACGGCACAGCGCCTCGATCGCCGCGACCGCGGCCTCCGCGTCCCATGACAGCGGCGAGTCCCAGTCGGCGCCGGCCCCGCCCGGGAGTTGGGGCAGCGAGGGGTCGTCGCCCTCCTTGTAGAAGTCGTCCAAGTTGAGCACGGGCAGACCGGTGCGGGCCGCCAGGGACGACTTTCCGGAGCCGGAGGGGCCGGACAGCAGGACGACGCGGGCGGGTATGGGAGGAATGGTCACGGGACACCAGTGTGAGGCATGGCGGCCCTCGGAGGAACCGTTGCCGCAGGCTGAGCGTGAGTGAGGCCCGGGGGCGGGGGTGTGAGTGAGGCCAGCGCGGTGGGCCGCACCGCACCGGCGGCGGCCGAGCCGAGCAGCAGTTCGGCCAGGTCATGGGGGTGCGCCTGCTCACCGGTCGAAGCCGCTGCCGCGATCCGGTCCAGCCGGAAGCCCCGGCCGGCCCGCCGGGCGCGGCACCAGGCGATGAGGTACCACCGGCCCTCGGCGGTGAGCAGTCCGGCCGGTTCCACTACGCGGTCGCTTTCGCGCCCTGCCGCGTCGACGTAGGACAGTCGCAGCGCCATGTTGTCAGTGAGGGCCTGTTCCACCGCGGCGCGGACCGCGGAGTCGGTCCGCGACGGCAGCGCGACGATCCGCGCGGCCAGTTCCTGGGCCGCCGCCGAGGTGGGACCCGTCATCGAGGCCGTGATCTTCTGGTACGCCGTGCGGGCCGCACCGGCGTAGGGGGCGGAGGTGTCGGCCGCGGCCAGCGCGGTGGCCAACGCCCAGGCTTCATCGGCTGTGAAGTGGATCGGGGGCAGCGTCATCGCCGGGTCGACCGTCCAGCCCCCGCCTCGCCCGGGTGTGGTGCGCACCGGGACACCGGACTCCATCAGCGCCTGAAGGTCACGTTGCACCGTGCGCGTGCTGACCTCGAACCGTGCGGCGAGCGCCGCGACCGTGACCGGCCGGGGCGCCGACGCGCGCAATTCTTCCACCAGCGCGTAGAGCCGGGCAGTGCGGTTCATGAGGCCGACGCTACCGTCACGCGGTCGCCAGGAACTCCCGCTCACGCCCCAGTTCCCGCTCGGTGATGGTCAGCGGGAACAGGGTGAAGCCGTGCATCGCGCCGGCGACGACGCCGAGCTGCACGGGCGCGCCCGCCGCCTGCCACCGCCTGGACAGAAACAGTGAGTCATCCAGCAGCGGATCCTCGGTGCCGACGACGATCCGGGCGGGCGGCAGGCCGGCCAGGTCGGCGAAGAGCGGCGAGACCTCCGGGTCGCGGCGCTGCTCCGCCCCCCTCCCGGGGGTGAACAGCTCATAGCTGCCCCGCAGCGTGTCGGTATTGCTCAGCAGCCGCTTGGAGCCGAACGACCGCTGGCTCGGCGTCATCGACAGGTCGTACGGGCCGAAGAGCAGGTGGGCCGCCCGGAACGCGCCGGTGATGCCGTGCCGGTCGCGAAGGCGCAGCAATGTCACGACACTCAGGTGGGCGCCGGCTGATTCGCCGCCGATCAGCAGCCGCCCGGTGCCGAACTCGGCTTTGGCGTGGTCCACCAGCCACCGGGCAGCCGCTTCGCAGTCGTCGGGTCCGGCGGGGAACGGGTGCTCCGGCGCCAGGCGGTACTCCACGCTCACGACGGCCAGCCGCGTCTGCACGGCAAGCCGCCACAGCCTCTCATCCTGCCCACCCGCAGAGCCGAACGCCCAGCCACCCCCGTGGATGTGCAGGTATACGCCCTCGACGTGGTCGGGCACGAACGCCCGGAGTCCCACCCCACCCGCGACGACGAGGTCTCGGCCCTGCGGCAGTCTCACCGGTGGCGTGTCGCCACCGAGGCGGTTACGCCGCAGGAGCGCCAGTACGGTCGCGTCCGGCGCCTGCTCGCGGGGTGGACGGCTCGCGGCAGCAGCCTCGAATTGCTCGTTGAATGCCAGGGTCTCGGCGAGGCAGTCCTCATCGGTGATCGTCATGCCGTCGACAGTCGCAGCTGTCCGCGACAACACCCTGTCACCGTTTCCCAGTGAGCTGTGTCATAGCCCTGTCGCATTGCGCCGCGGCGGCGGGGTGCCTCGGCGGGCACCCCGCGGTCGGGTCTTCTCTGCCGGGCTGAAGTGGTCACACCCCCATCGGGTGCCACACCGTCTTCGTCTCCAGGAAGGCCAGCAGCCGGGCCGTGCCCGGGTCGGCGGACCAGTCCACAGGCTGTGGACGGACGACGCGCTTCAGGTTGTCCGCGGCGGCCTCCTCCAGCGAGCGGGCCAACTCCGCGTCCGCGCCCGCGAGGTCGATCGCGTTGACGTCCTGGTGGGCGGCGAGCGGGGTGGCGATCTCGGTGGTGCGGCCGGAGAGGATGTTGACCACGCCGCCCGGGAGGTCGGAGGTGGCCAGGACCTCGCCGAGGGAGAGGGCCGGGAGCGGGGCCCGCTCGCTCGCCACGACCACGGCCGTGTTGCCGGTCACGATCGCCGGGGCGATCACCGAGACCAGGCCGAGGAACGACGACTCCTGGGGCGCCAGAACGGCCACCACGCCGGTCGGCTCGGGCGTGGAGAGGTTGAAGTACGGGCCCGCGACCGGGTTGGCGGCCCCGGCGATCTGGGCGACCTTGTCGGACCAGCCCGCGTACCAGACCCAGCGGTCGATCGCGGCGTCCACGACGGCGGCGGCCTTGGACTTGCCGAGCCCCTCCGCGTCGCCGACCTCCCGCGCGAACTGCTCGCGGCGGCCCTCCAGCATCTCCGCGACGCGGTAGAGGATCTGGCCGCGGTTGTAGGCCGTGGCCCCCGACCAGCCGCCGAACGCCTTGCGGGCGGCGACGACCGCGTCGCGGGCGTCCTTGCGGGAAGAGAGCGGCGCGTTGGCGAGCCACGTGCCCTTTGGGTCGGCCACCTCGTACACCCGCCCGCTCTCGGACCGGGGGAACTTGCCCCCGACGAACAGCTTGTAGGTCTTGAGAACGCCCAGGCGCTCAGCGGACTTGTCTGTCTTCTCAGACTTGTCTGTCTTCTCGGACTTCTCAGACATCGAGGTACGCCTCCAGGCCGTGGCGGCCGCCCTCGCGACCGTATCCGGACTCCTTGTAGCCGCCGAAGGGAGAGGCCGGGTCGAACTTGTTGAAGGTGTTGGACCACACCACACCCGCGCGGAGCTTGCTCGCCATCCACAGAATGCGCGAGCCCTTCTCGGTCCAGATGCCGGCGGACAGGCCGTACGGGGTGTTGTTCGCCTTCGCGACCGCCTCTTCCGGGGTGCGGAAGGTGAGGACGGAGAGCACCGGGCCGAAGATCTCCTCGCGCGCGATGCGGTGCGCCTGGGTGACGCCCGTGAACAGTGTGGGGGCGAACCAGTAGCCGGCGGAGGGCAGCGGGCACTCCGGCGCCCAGCGCTCGGCACCCTCCGCCTCGCCCGCGTCCGCGAGGGTACGGATCCGGGCCAGCTGCTCGGCGGAGTTGATCGCGCCGATATCGGTGTTCTTGTCCAGCGGGTCACCGACCCGGAGCGTGCGCATCCGGCGCTTGAGCGCGTCCAGCAGCTCGTCCTGGACAGACTCCTGGACGAGAAGGCGGGAGCCCGCGCAGCAGACGTGGCCCTGGTTGAAGAAGATGCCGCCCACGATGCCCTCGACGGCCTGGTCGATCGGCGCGTCGTCGAAGACGATGTTGGCCGCCTTGCCGCCCAGTTCGAGGGTGACCTTCTTGTCCGTACCGGCGACCGTACGGGCGATGGCCTTGCCGACCTCGGTGGAGCCGGTGAAGGCGACCTTGTCGATGCCGGGGTGGGCCACCAGCTCGGCGCCCGTGGAGCCGTCGCCGGTGATGATGTTGACGACGCCCTTGGGGAGCCCGGCCTGGCGGCAGACGTCCGCGAAGAAGAGGGCGGACAGGGGGGTGGTCTCGGCGGGCTTGAGGACGACCGTGTTGCCCGCGGCGAGGGCAGGGGCGATCTTCCACGCGAGCATCAGGAGCGGGAAGTTCCAGGGGATGATCTGGCCCGCGACGCCCAGCGGGCGGGGGTTGGAGCCGTAGCCCGCGTAGTCGAGCTTGTCGGCCCAGCCCGCGTAGTAGAAGAAGTGCGCGGCGACCAGGGGGAGGTCGACGTCACGCGACTCGCGGATCGGCTTGCCGTTGTCCAGCGACTCCAGGACGGCCAGCTCGCGCGAGCGCTCCTGGACGATGCGGGCGATGCGGAAGAGGTACTTGGCGCGCTCGGCGCCGGGCAGCGCGGACCACTTGCCGAAGGCCTTGCGGGCCGCCTTGACCGCGCGCTCCACGTCCTCGGCGCCCGCGTGGGCGACCTCGGACAGAGTCTCCTCGGAGGAGGGGGAGACGGTCTTGAAGACCTTGCCGTCGGCGGCCTCGGCGAACTCGCCGTCGATGAAGAGACCGTAGGAGGGGGCGATCTCGACGATGGAGCGGGACTCGGGCGCGGGCGCGTACTCGAAGGGGTTTGTCATGGCTGGATTGGTCATGGCAGCTCAGTCCACCGTCACGTAGTCGGGACCGGAGTACCGTCCGGTGCTCAGCTTCTGGCGCTGCATCAGCAGGTCGTTGAGGAGGCTGGAGGCGCCGAAGCGGAACCAGTCGGCCGTCAGCCAGTCCGCGCCCAGCGTCTCATTGACCAGCACCAGGTACTTGATGGCGTCCTTGGAGGTGCGGATGCCACCCGCGGGCTTCACCCCGACCTGCACCCCGGTCGTGTCCCGGAAGTCGCGGACCGCCTCCAGCATGAGGAGGGTGACGGGAGGCGTCGCGTTGACCGCGACCTTGCCGGTGGAGGTCTTGATGAAGTCGGCACCCGCGAGCATCGCCAGCCAGGAGGCGCGGCGCACATTGTCGTACGTCTGCAGCTCGCCGGTCTCGAAGATGACCTTGAGGTGGGCGGCGGTGCCGCTGCCGTCCTCGCGCCGGCACGCCTCCTTGACCTGCTTGATCTCCTCGAAGACCTGGAGATAGCGCCCGGACAGGAAGGCACCGCGGTCGATCACCATGTCGATCTCGTCGGCACCGGCGGCCACGGCTTCCCGGGTGTCGGCGAGCTTGACGGCGAGCGCCGCCCGGCCGGAGGGGAAGGCGGTCGCGACGGAGGCCACATGGACCTCGGACCCGCCGGCCTCGGCCAGGGCCTGCTTGGCGGTGGCCACCATGTCGGAGTAGACGCAGATCGCCGCGACCTTGGGGACGGAGCGGTCGGTCGGGTCGGGGCTGACCCCCTTGGCGCACAGCGCCCGGACCTTGCCCGGGGTGTCCGCCCCCTCCAGGGTCGTCAGGTCGATCATGGAGATGGCCAGGTCGATGGCGTACGCCTTCGCCGTGGTCTTGATCGAGCGGGTGCCGAGCGCGGCGGCACGGGCCTGCAGGCCGACCGCGTCGACGCCCGGCAGGCCGTGCAGGAAGCGGCGCAGCGCGCCGTCGGTGGCGGTCACATCCGCCATCGACGCCAGTCGCTCGGCCGCCTCCGCGCCGTATGCGGGAACTGTGGTGGGCATGGTCACCAGGGGAGCATATCTACGCGCGTAGCCGAATGTCACCCCCGGGAGCGGCCGATCCCGGAGGGCCGGGCCGCCGCGCCCGTGCGGCAGAATCGGCCCCATGACGAGCCCGGACGACTCCTCGAACGACTCCTCCGCCCCGCGCGGGCCCGACCAGGAGACCGCCGACCAGGAGGCCGAGTACGCGGACCGCGTCTACCGCTCCCCGGGCGGCATCGCGGGCGGCGCACTGCTGCTCGCGATCGGCGCCTGGCTGGGGATCGACGCGATCATCCGGGGCGAGGGGCGGACGCCCTGGCTGGCGCTCGCCGGGCTGCTGTGCGCGGTGCCGCTGGTGATCGCCTTCACGGTGCGGCCGGCGGTGTACGCCGGCCGGGACCGGCTGCGGGTGCGCAACCCGTTCCGTACGGTCACCCTGCCGTGGGGCTCGGTGGCGGCCGTGCGCGCGGGCTACTCGAGCGAGGTGCTCGCGGGCGGCGCGAAGTACCAGATGTGGGCCATCCCGGTGTCGCTGCGGCAGCGCAAGCGGGCCGCGCGGCGGCAGGCGCGGGCGGCGACCGAGGACCCGTTCCGGCGTACGTCCGTCCAGGCCGCCGCGGACGCGGACGAGGAGCGGCGGGCCCAGGCCGACCGGACCATCGACGAGCTGCGCGGGCTCGCGGAGACGCACGCCGCGCGCGAGGGCGCGCAGGGTGAGCCCGAGGTGCGCTGGGCGTTCGAGGTCATCGCCCCGGCGGTGGCGGGGCTGGTGCTGCTCGCGGTGGTCCTGGCGATCACCTGAGCGGCCGGAGCGAGATCGGGACGGGGAGGAGACCGAGCGTGACGACAAGCGATGCGCCTAAGAGCGACATACCCGCCGCACGGCGGCGGGTGTGGGTGCTGTGGGTGGTGGCCGGTATCGCGTACGCCATCGACCTGGGGAGCAAACTGGCGGTGGTCGCGAGGCTGGAGGGGCGCGATCCTGTCCCGGTGATCGGGACCTGGATGGAGTTGCGGGTGCACCGCAACCCCGGCGCGGCGTTCGGCCTCGGTGAGGCGACGACCATCGTGTTCACGCTGATCGCAGCGGCCGTTGCCGTCGCCATCGTCCGGATGTCGCGCCGGCTGACCAGCACGCCGTGGGCGATCGCGCTGGGGCTGCTGCTGGGCGGGGCGCTCGGGAACCTGACGGACCGTCTCTTCCGGTCCCCTGGCAGCATGCGGGGCGCGGTGGTCGACTTCATCGCGGTCCGCGACTTCAGCGTGATGAACCTCGCCGACTGGGCGATCACGTGCGGGGGCGCCCTGGTGGTCGTGCTGTCCTTCCGCGGGGATGAGTTGGGCCCCGTGAGCGGCTCGTCAGATGTCGAGGGCGACAGCGGTCCGACTCGGCAGGGAGGGGTCGGTGTTTCATAGGCGACCGCCTATGAAACACCGCGCCGAGCGATCCGCGGCTGGACCTCTGTCCAGAGCCGCCCGCACTCGTCGGCGGATGGGTGCTGCTGACCGAGTGCGTAACAGAGTGCCGCGTGCAGCTGTTCCGCCTCGGCGGGGGTCAGTTCCAGCTCGGCGATGGCGCTGGGCTGTCCACCCCTGCTGATCTGAAGTGGCAGGGCGAGCCCGTCCTCGACCGTGCGGCGCAAGCCTCGCCCCGGGACGGCCGTGATTCGCCATCCGGTCACGACGACTCCCCGGCGTCCGCGGCGGGGCCGTCATCGTCATGCGCGGCGGGCAGGCGCATGCCCCTGCTCTCCGCCACGCGCAGCACATCGCGCAGCGCCTCGCACAGACGGTTCGCCAGGAACCGGAGCTCTCCGGCGTCCGCCTTGCGGTCGCCGAGCAGTGCGCGGGCGTGGCCGAGAAGCTGTGTGCCCATGGACAGCTGGAGGGCCTCGATCTCGTCCGCACGTCGGTTCAAGCGGCTGTCGCCGTGGTCCGCTGCCAGGTAGCACGGTTTGCCGTCCGGGCTGGTCCAGGGCAGCAGGCGCAGGTCGGTCGTCGCGTTCATCCGGTCGCCTCCGCGACGTAGGGGCGGCGCGCGTCGCGGGGGTCTTGCGCGTGGCGGGCCTTGTTGACTCTTTGTAGTGCAAGGGTGACTGTCGGCGCGTACGCTCGGCAGTGGTTGGACTCCCGACCGCACCTTGGGAGGCAGGAGTTGCGCACATGGCCGCGCGGAAACGCGAACTGACACCCGAACGAAGCGTCCGCCATCTCTTCGGCGCCGAGCTGCGCCGACACCGCGAACAGGCGGGGATGAGCCTGGATCAGCTCGCCGAAGTGGTGAACTCGAGCCGCAGTCACCTGGGTCGGATCGAGCTCGCGGAGTACATGATCCCTCCCGAACTCCCCGCTCAGCTGGACGCGGCGTTCGGCACGGACGGGATCTTCGGGAAGCTGTACGCGCTGGCTCGGCGCGAGGTGCACCCGGACAAGTACCGGCGACGCATGGAGCTGGAGACGCGTGCGCAGGCCATCGCATGTTACGCCGGGCAGCTCGTGCCCGGTCTGTTGCAGACGGAGGACTACGCACGGGAGCTTTTCCGAGTCAGCAACCCCGAGGCGACGGCGGAGGAAATAGAGGAGAAGGTGGCGGCTCGCATGAGTCGGCAGGCTCTGCTCCGGGGCACCCCGGCGCCTCATCTGTCGGTGGTCCTGGACGAGGCGTCCGTACGGCGGCCGATCGGCGAGCCGGTGGTCATGCGCGCCCAACTGGCCCGCCTGGCCGCGTTGGTGGACACTCCCACCAGCGTGATTCAGCTGCTGCCGTTCGAGCACGGTGGGCATGCGCTGATGGGCGGCACGCTGAATCTGCTGACGCTGGACGACGGTACGACCGTCGCCTATGAGGAGAGCATCGCTACGGGTGAACTCCTGGAGGATAGGGAGAGGGTGGTCAGGCGCAGCCGGTCGTACGATCTGCTCAGGGCATACGCCTTGTCGCCGACCCAGACGGCGGCATTCATCCGTTCCGTCATGGAGGCATTGACGCCATGAGTGGCACCCCTGATCTCTCCCGCGCGGAGTGGGTCAAGTCCAGTTACAGCAACGGTGATGGTGGTGATTGCGTCGAGTGGGCGCCCGCGTACGCGTCCACCGGCCGGGTCCCCGTCCGTGACAGCAAGGACCCCCACGGCCCCGCCCTGGTCTTCCCGGCGGCGGCGTGGTCGTCGTTCGTCTCGGCCGTCAGGGGCGATGGGTTCCCCGCTGCCTGATTCGGTCACCGGCACCGGCACCACAGCGCGGCCCTCGCCGTCCGGCGGGGGCCGTCGCACTGCCCGGCGCTCTCTGCGGAGTACCGCCGAACCGTTCGCCCTCGATCAGGCGCCGCCCTGGGCGGCGGCCTCGCGCAGCCTTCGTACCACCGGCTCGTAATTGGCGTGGCCGTTCTTCACCTGTTCCTCGGCACGCTCCAGCGCGGTGCTGCCCTGGTACGACGTGTCGCGGACACCGTGGCGGAGGAGCACATCGACGAGTTCGACGAGTATGTCTCCGGGCACCTCGCGCTCGTAGTAGCCGGTGAAGGCGAGCAGCGCATGCAAGGCCGGGCCATCCCCATGACGTAGCCATGTCTGCTGGGCCGCCACCTCGGCGTCCTCGGGACGGGCTCCCGACTCGAGGAGGAACCGCACCTCGTTGACGCGTGTTTCGAGGGCTTGTCGGCCGTCGCTGTACGGCAGGACAGCCAGGAGGCGGCCGAAATCCGGATCCGTGAGCCGGACGCTTCGCGTGCCCTTGCCGACGAGGAAGCGGATCGTCTCCTCGGGGTAGGGCTGGGTGGCAATCGCCATGTCGAGGAGCGTCGAGCCGTCGCGGTTCTGCGCGTTGACCGGGGCGCCGGCCTCGATGAGTGCGTGCAGGATGGCCAGGTGCTCGTCGTCCTCGAGCCGCTCCGCGCCGGCTGAGACCCGCTCGCTGTCGTCGAGTGACGCGAATTGGGGGGCGTTGTTGTACGCGAACTGGAGCGCGGGATCGGCTCCTGCCGCGAGCAGTGCTGTCACGGCGGACAGGCGGCGGTGGGCCACGGCGATGTGGAGTGCGCTCATGCCGCGCTCGTCCAGCGCGTTGACGTGCGCGCCCTCGCTCAGGGCCTCGGAGAGGGCGTCGGTGTCACCGTCCTCGGCGGCGTCCATGAGCGCGCGGTCGGCGTCCGAGGGCTCGCCGGTGGGCTGCAGTTCGAGGATGCCGTAGTCGGCTTCCTGGTTGGGCGGGACCGCGGTGCTGAGGAAGACCATGCGGGCACCGGCGAGCCAGCCCGGGCCCTCGCTCGTGTCCACCTCTATGGCGCCTTCGTAGCCCATGAGCAGGCACGCGAGAGCGCGGTGCTCCGGCGAGTGGATACCGTCGAGCCGTTGGAGGTCCGCCTCCTTCATATCTTGCTCGTCGGGCGGATCCCCCACCTCGTCCGACACGGCGGACGCCAGGATGTCCAACGCGTCGTACACGGAGGTGGCCTCGCCCAGCCCGGCGAGGATCGAGCACTCCTCGCCTTCCTCGTCGTCGATCCCGTCGAAGAGGTCGAGGGGCAGCGGGGTGGCGTCGTCATAGGCGTAGCGGTTGACCACGGGCACATAGCGCTTTCCGCGGAGTTCGGGCCGATGATGGTCGGCTTCGGCCTCCTTGAGGCAGCGCAGTACGTCGTTCAGATCCATGGCCGCGATTCTGTACGACGGCGCCCGGCCGCGCGCCGCGACCCCGGTCAGTGGCCGTGCTGGGCGGCCTTTCAGGCGGTTGTGGCGATACGCGTGATGGCCTCGGTGAGCGTCTCCGGTGAGCAGCCGAAGTTCAGCCTGGCGAATCCGACGCCGAGAGGGCCGTAACGGTGGCCGGCGTTCAGAGCGACGCGCGCGGTGTTGAGGATGTGTTCGGTGGGGTCGTCGCCCCAGCCGAGAGCGCCGAAGTCGATCCAGGCCAGAAAGCCGGCTTGCGGCTGTCTGTAGTGAGCCGCGGGGAGCAGCTTCCTCAGCAGGTCGTCCAGCAGTCTGCTGTTGTGGTCGAGCATGTCCAGGACATCGGCAAGCCACTGATCACCCTCGTTGAACGCGGCGACCGTGGCGATCACTCCGAGGTGTCCGGTGCGGTAGAGCGAATGCGGCGAGAGACGGTCGACGTACCGCTTGGGTGCCCGGTCCGCGGTGACGACGGTGGCGGCCTTGAGTCCGGCCAGGTTCCAGCCCTTGCTGGCCGACAGGAACGAGAATCCCCAGCGCCTCGCCGCATCCGAAACCGACAGGAAGGGGACGAAATCGGCTCCCGGCAGGACGAGCGGGGCGTGGATCTCGTCGGACAGCACGTAGACGCCGTATGTGTCGGCCAGTTCGGCGAGCGCGACCAGGTCCTCGCGCCGGTGCACGAGGCCGACGGGGTTGTGCGGGTTGCACAGCACGTACGCCGTGGCGTTGGTGGCGAAGGCCCGCTCCAGGGCATCCAGGTCGAGTCGCCACCCCAGCGGTCCGTCGGCCAGCGGTACCTCGACGGTATGGGCCCCGACCTCGCGTATCCACCAGGAGAAAGGTTCGTACACCGGCGGGCTGATCACCACGTGATCTCCGGGGCTGACAACGCGCCGCAGGATTTCGACCATCCCCATTCCCACGTCGGCGACGGTACGCACATGGTCGGTGTCGATCTCCCAGCCCCAGGTGCGCAGGGCGTAGCCGCTGACCGCGTCCGCGAGGTCGCGGGTCGGTGCCGCGTAGCCGGTGTCCGACCGGTCGATCGCCTCATGGAGGACCTTGGCGATCGGCGTTGCCAGGGGGAAGTCCATCTCCGCGACGGGAAGGGGCAGGACGTCGTCCGGGAAGGTCCGCCATTTCGCGCTTTGGCGCTTCCTCAGCTCCGCAAGCGGGTCGATCGAGAGATTGCCCAGGCCCATGAGGTAGCTCCTTGAAGTCTGTACGGGGACGCGGTGCCGTGAGCCCACGACGGCGTCGTCACCTCCCGATGATCGGCCCGGCGGGGATCATGCCGCTTTCGGTAAATCGACAAGTGCTGTCGAAAGTCCGCCACGCTTTGCGCATGACCGGTGTCGTCGGGCTCCGCGCCCGTCTCCTCCTCGTCCCGCTCAATGGCCGCGCTGGTCGATGAGCACGGCCAGACCGTCCATGATGCGCTGCAGGCCGAACTCCCACGCCTGGTCCTGCCCGCCGGACTGCTCCGCCGAGGCGAGCGCGGCGGCCAGGGCGGGGAATCGCTCGCCCTGAGCCCGCATCAGGTCGGCGAGGACGCGGCTCAGTTCCGCCTCGGGGGTGCCCGCCGGGCCCGCCGCCCGGGCCTGCTGGGTGATGCCGCGCACATGGCCGACCAGCAGGACGACCGCGTCCATCCGCTCGGCGCCGCTGAGCCCCGTACCGTCCAGCGCGGAGACGGCGCGCTCCATCCAGCCCAGCTCCGCGGGGCCCATGACCCGCGGTCCGATGGTGGCGTCCAGCGTCCATGGGTGCCGGAGGAAGACGGAGAGCAGACAGCGGGCCCAGTCCTCCAACTGCCCCCGCCAGCCGTCGTGCTGTGCGTCCGCCGCCGGGTACGGGCCGATCGCGGCCTCGACCATCAGCGCGACCAGCTCGGCTTTGCCCGGGACGTATCGGTACAGCGCCATTTTGGTGACGCCCAGTTGTGCGGCGACCCGCTGCATGGAGACACCGGCCAGCCCTTCCGAGTCGGCGATCTCGATCCCGGCCCGCGCGATGCGGTCCAGGTCGAGGGTCGGCCGGGGGCCGCGCGACGGCTTGGCGTGAGGGCCCCACAGCAGCCGCACCGTTTCGGCGTGGTTGTCGCCCATGTCCGTCGCCCCTCTTGCCTCGGTGTCTCGACGCCCTCAGCGGCTCGGCGTCTTGGCCAAATAACTGCGTCTATGGTACACAGTAATTAATCGTGTCCGTCGGACACAATTCTCAGGGGTGGAGGAACCATGAACCGGAACGTCCTTGTCTCCGGCGCGAGCATCGCCGGTCCGGCGCTGGCCTATTGGCTGGGGCGCCACGGCTTCAGCCCGACGGTCGTCGAGCTGGCTCCGGCCCTGCGCGGCGGCGGCCGGGCCGTCGACTTCCGGGGCGATACGCACCTGACCGTGCTGGAGCGCATGGGCCTGCTGCCCGAACTGCGCGGGATGCAGACCGGCGGCAGCCCGATGAGCTTCGTCGACGAAAGCGGCCGGACCCTGCTGCACCTGCCCGCGGAGTTCGCCGGGGGCGCCATCGAGGTGCTCCGCGGCGACCTGGCCCAGCTGCTGTACGAGCGCGGCCTGGACCACACCGAGTACCTCTTCGGTGACTCGATCACCGGCCTCACCGAGACCCCCTCCGGCGTGCGGGTCGACTTCCGGCACGCGGCCTCGCGCGAGTTCGACCTGGTGATCGGCGCGGACGGGCTGCACTCCAACGTCCGACGCCTCGCCTTCGGACCCGAGGAGGACTACGTGAGCCACCTCGGCTACTACGCCGCCACCTGGCAGCTCGCCAACGACCTGGGGTGGGGGAAGGGCTCGGTCGGCTACAACGCGCCGGGGCGGCTGGCCTCCGTCGGGGCCGACCACCGGGACCCGACGCGGGCCGGGGCGTTCTTCGTCTTCGCCGCGCCCGAGCTGGCGTACGACCGCCACGATCCCGAGCAACAGAAGCGTCTGATCACCGACGCCTTCTCCGGCCTCGGCTGGGAGGTGCCACGCCTGCTCGACTCGCTGCGCCGGGCCCCCGAGCTGTACTTCGACTCGATCAGCCGGGCGGACGTGGACACCTGGTCCAGGGGCCGGGTGTGCCTGGTGGGCGACGCCGCGTGCGGGGCCACCATCGGGGGGATGGGGACAGGAACCGCCGTGGTGGCCGCCTATGTGCTGGCAGGCGAGCTCGCGCGGGCCGAAGGGGACCACCGAGCGGCCTTCGCGCGCTACGAGAGCAGGCTCCGGAAGTACGCCAAGGGCTGCCAGAACGGCGGCGACCGCACCGGGAAGTTCCTCGCGCCCGGCACCGCGACCGGCCTACGTTTCCGCAATGGCCTGCTGTCCAGGCCCCTCTTCCTGAACTGGATGCTCAGGCTGGGGGAGAAGGTCAGCAGCGGTGTGGCCCTGCCCGACTATGCCGCCGAGCCGCGCCGGCGGACGGGCGCAGCCCGCTGAGTGGCTGCGCGCTACTGGCGCACATCCAGGGACAGGTGCGGGGACAGCGCGCGGAGGAAGTCGGGCGCGTCGAAGATCTCGCCCGCGGAGGCGACACCGACCGTCCTGGTCCGTCCCGTGAGGATGCGGTCAACCGCTTCCACCGCGAGCGGCGCGGTGACGGCGTAGATGTCCTGCCCCCTTGCCACAGCGCGCCGTTCAGTGTCGCCGGAGCGCACGACGACATCGACGAGGAAGGTCTGCGCGGACCGCCCGCGCTCGTCGACCGCCGCCGGTGTCGGTGTGTCCGGGGCCGACAGGTCCCTGGCCGCCTCGGTCGTCATGTAGGTGCACACTTCCGGGATGGACAGGTGGCTGGGGATGGTGACGACATCGGCCATCGTGAACTCCCCGATGACGGCCCGGGGGCCCATCGGGTCGGGAAAGGACCACTCCAGGGTCGGCGGGGCATCATCGCGGTACTCCAGCCGCCCGTTCGCGTAACGGACGCGGCTGCCGTCCCGCCGCTGCCGGGAGACCGCGCCCGCGATGCGCGTCCCGGCGGTGGGGTGCCAACTGTTCAGCCCGTACGCGATGTGCGCCTCGTCGGCCGCCGTCCAGTCGCCCATCGCGGCGGTGGCCAACAGGTCGCCGAGGCCGCCGTAGAAGGCCATCGCGGGGACGATCACCGTTCCCGCGGCGCGGGCGCGGTCCGTGAAGTGCGCGAACGTATCGACGTTGGCCTCGATCTCGGCCGCCACATCCACATACGGGATCCCGGCGCGCAGCGCCGCCTCGATCACGGGGGCGGCCGTCGTGGCGAAGGGCCCGGCGCAGTTGATCACGGCCGCCGCGCCGGCCAGTGCGCGGTCGAGCGAGGCCGGGTCATCGACCGACGCCGGGCGGGCCTCCAGCCCGGATTCGGACTCCGCCAGCACCTTCAGCTTGTCGGCGTCGCGCCCGGAGAGAACCGGGACGAACCCGCGCTCCCGCAGCTGTGCCACCACAAAGCGCCCGGTGTGCCCGTACGCGCCGAACACCGCCACCGCGAGTCCCGATTCCATGGGTTTCTCCCCCGTACTCAAATGATCCGCTGCGATCTGTCACGGACCATCCTGGCGAGGACGCGCGCCCCACACGAGTGTCCGGAACGCCATGACGCGTACAATTCCGGACGTGGACACTGTTGCCCTGGCCGTCACCGACGGGATGCTGCACTTCGAACTGTCCTTGGCGCACGAGGTCTTCGGAGCCGCCCCGGCCGGCGTGGCCGACCCCTGGTACGGCGTCGAGGTCTGCGGGCCGGACGCCGTGCGGGTCGGCCGGTTCCGGCTGGAGCCCGACCACGGCCTCGACCGGCTCGCGCGGGCCGACACCGTGATCGTCCCGGGCTGGGCCGACGTCGACCAGGACCCGCCCGCCGACCTGGTCGACGCGGTGCGCGCGGCCCACGAGGCGGGCGCACGCGTGGCCTCCCTCTGCACGGGCGCGTTCGTGCTGGCCGCCGCCGGCCTGCTGGACGGGCGGCGCGCGACCACGCACTGGGCGCACACCGAGGTCCTGGCCGCCCGCTACCCCCGGGTGGAGGTGGACCCGGACGTGCTCTACGTGGACGACGGCAGCGTGCTCACCTCCGCCGGCAAGGCCGCCGCGATGGACCTGTGCCTGCACCTCGTCCGCCTCGACCACGGCTCGTCGATCGCCAACACGGTCGCCCGCAATCTGGTCGTGCCGCCGCACCGGGACGGCGGCCAGGCCCAGTTCGTCACCACCCCGGTGCCCGCCCCGGGCAACCACCCGCTGGGCGAACTGTTCCCCTGGGTGATGGAGCGGCTGGACCATCCGCTGACCGTGGACGACCTGGCCCGCCGAGCGAGGATGAGCTCGCGCAACCTGGGCCGCCACTTCAGGGCCGTGACAGGCACCACCCCGCTGCAGTGGCTGCTGACCCAGCGGATCCGTCACGCCCAGGAGTTGCTGGAGACCACCGACGACACGGTCGACGCCATCGCGGCGGCCACTGGCATGGGCACCGCGACGACGCTGCGCCGACACTTCAACCGCACGGTCGGCGTGCCCCCCGACGCCTACCGCCGCACCTTCCGCTCCCGGACCGGGTCGGCCATGGGGCCTGCATGACCATGGCCTGACCCGGAGCGTTCAGATACCCGCCGCCGTCGCGAGATCCGCCTTGAGCGCCGACAGGACCTGCTCCGCCGTCGCGCGCGCCGCCGCGAGGGCGTCCGCCCCGGGGACGTCGACCACCACCTCCAGGTAGCACTTCAGCTTCGGCTCGGTGCCGCTCGGGCGGACGATCACCCGGGCCGACTGGATCGTGCTCCCCGGGCTGACGCCGATACGGCCGGAGAGGCGGTAGCGCAGGCCGTCCGTCGGGGGCAGCGTCGCCGTACCGCGTGAGAGGTCCTCGCCGGCGGACACGGCGAGGCCCGCGAGCTCGCTGGGCGGCTGTTCGCGCAGCCGCTTCATGGCCTGCGCGATCAGGGACAGGTCCTCGACCCGTACGGACAGCTGGTCGGTGGCGTGCAGCCCGTGCTCCAGCGCGATGTCGTCGAGCAGGTCGGCGAGGGTGCGGCCCTGCTCCTTGAGCTCGGCCGTCAGCTCGGCGACGAGGAGGGCGGCCGTGATGCCGTCCTTGTCGCGTACGCCCTCGGGGTCGACGCAGTAGCCGAGCGCCTCCTCGTAGGCGTAGCGCAGCCCGTCGACCCGGGCCAGCCACTTGAAGCCGGTCAGCGTCTCGGCGTACGGGAGGCCCGCGGCGTGGGCGATGCGGGACAGGAGGGAGGACGAGACGATCGAGGTCGCGAAGGTGCCGCGGGCGCTCTTGTGGATGAGGTGGGTGGCGAGGAGGGCGCCGACCTCGTCGCCCCGGAGCATCCGCCACTGCGTGGCGGTGGCGGCCGGTACGGCCACCGCGCAGCGGTCCGCGTCCGGGTCGTTCGCGACGATGATGTCGGCGCCCCCCGGCCCCAGGCCGCGGGCGGTGGCGAACGCCAGGTCCATCGCGCCCGGCTCCTCCGGGTTGGGGAACGCGACGGTCGGGAAGGCCGGATCCGGCTCGGCCTGCTCGGCCACCACCGTAGGGGCCGGGAAGCCCGCCCGGGCGAAGGCGGCGGTGACGGTCTCGCCGCCGACGCCGTGCAGGGGGGTGTAGACGACGCGTACGTCCCGCGGGGAGCCCGGGGTGAGGACGGCGTCGGTACGGGCGAAATAGGCGCCCAGGACGTCGTCGTCGAGCGTCTCCCAGCCGGAGTCCGGGCGGGGAACCTCGTCGAGACCGCCGATCGAGGCGATCTCGGCGGCGATGTCGAGATCGGCGGGCGGCACGATCTGGGAGCCGTCGCCGAGATAGACCTTGTAGCCGTTGTCACGGGGCGGGTTGTGGCTGGCGGTGACCTCGACCCCGGCGACCGCGCCGAGGTGGCGGACGGCGAACGCGAGGACAGGGGTGGGGAGGGGCCGCGGCAGCAGGGCGGCCCGGAAGCCCGCGCCGGTCATGACGGCGGCGGTGTCGCGGGCGAAGTCGGCGCTCTTGTAGCGGGCGTCGTAGCCGATGACGACGAGGCCGGGCTGCTGCGCGGTGGGGGCGGGCTGCGCGGTGGGGGCGGGCTGCGCGGTGACGCCCGCCTGCTTGGTGAGGTACGCCGCGAGGCCGGCGGCGGCGCGGATGACCACGGCGCGGTTCATGCGCATGGGCCCGGCACCCAGCTCGCCGCGGAGGCCGGCGGTGCCGAACTGCAGGGTGCCGGAGAAGCGGTCGGCGAGCTGGTCGAGGTCCCTGGACTTGCCCGCCTCGCCCGTCTCGGCCGCCTCCAGCAGCTTGGCCAGCTCTTTACGGGTCTCGGGGTCGGGGTCCTCGGCCATCCAGGCGCTGGCCTTGGAGATGAGCTCGGACTCGGGGGTGGGCGCCATGGGCGGCCTCCTGGGGTGGCTGTGGGGGTCTCGGGGGGCGTGTATGGGTTCCGGGCGGGCCCGAGCCGCGCTGTCGCGCCCCCGCGCCCGCTGCCCCGGCGCTGCCGAGCACAGCCGCCGAGGGGGCTGACCAGTGACTGACCAGTGAGTACCCCGGCAACCGGGCGTGACGCCCGGGACCGTCCGGGTCCCCCGGGGCCCGGACGCGGCGGCGGGTCCGCGCCGTGCGGTCGTCGGCAGCCGGTTGCGCGGGTCCGCGGCGCGGGTCGGCCGGTCGGCTCCGCCGCCCCGGAGCGTCGTCGTCGGCGGTCGGGGTCAGATGCGGTCGAGGACCTGCGCCAGGAGGCTTCCCATCCGTGCGGCGGAGTCGCGGCCCGCCTGGAGGACCTCCTCGTGGTTGAGGGGTTCGCCTGTCATGCCCGCAGCGAGGTTGGTGACCAGGGAGATGCCGAGGATCTCGGCGCCCGCCTCGCGGGCGGCGATCGCCTCCAGGGCGGTGGACATGCCGACGAGGTCGGCGCCGAGAGTGCGGGTCATGGTGATCTCGGCGGGCGTCTCGTAGTGCGGGCCGGGGAACTGCGCGTAGACGCCCTCCTCCAGGGTGGGGTCGATCTGCCGGCAGAGCGCGCGCAGCCGGGGCGAGTAGAGATCGGTGAGGTCGACGAAGTGCGCACCGGCGATCGGGGAGGCGGCGGTGAGGTTGATGTGGTCGCTGATCAGCACCGGCTGGCCGGGGCGCATGCCCTCGCGGAGGCCGCCGCAGCCATTGGTGAGGACTACGGTCTTGCAGCCGGCGGCGACGGCGGTCCGTACGCCGTGCGCGACGGCGGCGACACCGAGGCCCTCGTAGTAGTGCGTGCGGCCGAGGAAGACCAGCGCTCGCTTGTCGTTGATCTTGTACGAGCGGATCTTGCCCGCGTGGCCCTCGACGGCGGGCGGCGGGAAGGAGGGGAGATCGGTGACCGGGAACTCGTGCTCCGGTGCGCCGAGGGCGTCGGTGGCGGGTACCCAGCCGGAGCCGAGGACCAGGGCGACGTCGTGAGTCTCTTCGCCGGTGAGTTCGCGCAGGCGTGCGGCCGCGGCGTCGGCGGCGGCGTGGGGGTCCCCCAGATGGGTAACTGATGCGTTCACGCGCATGAGACTAGCCGGTGATTGCCTACGCGCGTAGAAGTATCTGCAGCGGTGTTCGATTCGTTGCCAAGGCGCGATCGAACCGCGCGGAAGAGACGCGGAAGAGACGCGGAAGAGGCGTGGGGATGAAGCGGAGGAGGCGGGCCTGGGCCGCGGTCTCAGCAGGGGCGCTTGCGCAGTTCCATGACGTAGTCGTGCGGGGCCCCCGCGGACTCCGCGGCGTCCGCGATCTCGCCGAGGTAGCGGGCGGAGGGCAGGCCGCCCTCGTAGCCGTTCAGCACGTACAGCCAGGCCGCCTCGTCGCCGTCCAGGGTGTGGACGCGGACCCGCATCCGGCGGTAGACGTCCAGGCCGACCCCCTCCCAGCGGTCCATGGACTCCTCGTCCATGGGGGCGATGTCGTACAGGGCGACGAAGACCTGGGAGCGCGGCGCCTCGACGATGGTGGCGAGGGCGCCCTCCCAGCCCATCTGTTCGCCGCCGAAGGTCAGGCGCCAGCCGTTGATCCACCCCGTGCCGCGCAGCGGGGAGTGCGGTGCGCGGCGGGACATCAGCCGCGCGTCGAGGTTGCCGGCGTACGCGGCGTAGAGCGACATGGCTCAGAGGGTACGGGAGTGGGAGGTGAAGGTTTCGGGGGCGCCGGGAACCGTTCCCGAAGACTGGGCGGGAGTGAGCCCCTGTTGCAAGGGCTCATGCTCAGCCGGACGCCCCGAACGGTGTTGGGCGTTCTGGTCCACCGCGTTCGCTCCGCGTCCGGCGTGCACGGATCGTGTCCCTGGTCCGGGGATGCGGAGGGCGGCCCGCGGCCGGAGGCCGCTGATGGACAGAGCCTCGCGCCCCGGGGTGCCCGGTCGGGCCTGGACGGTCCGATGCCCGCACTCATCGCTCCGGTGGGTGCGGGGCGGTGCCGTCCGTCGCCGGATCGGGTGCCCCAGGGCGCGCCTGCCGATTGCCACGGCGGCAGCATCGTGGCGAGTGGTCTTCCTGGTCTTGGTGGTGAGGGGCTTCTGCCAGTGCTGGGCGCCCCACTTGGAGGTGTAGGCCGGGTCGACGGCGACGATGGTGATGCCGAGTTCGGCTGCCATCGACACGAGCCGGGCCCGCAGCTTGCTGACGGGCATGCCGGAGATGAGGTTGCGGAAGTGCTTGCGGCGGCCGTGCTTCTCGCGGGTGGCCTCTGCTTGGAAGTCGAGATCTTCGATCGCGACCGTGAGACCGTGGCGCTTGGCCCAGTGCAGCAGGCGGATCAGGGCGTGGCGGACCTGTGCGTCGCGGTGGTCGGCGGTGCCGGACAGGTCGTATCCGAACCGGAGTGGTTCGCCGGTGGGGTTGCCGTGCTGGTCGAGGCGCCAGGCGGCGAGGTGGTCGGCGTTGGTGTCCACCCCGATCAGACCGTTCGCGCGGGCCGCCTCCAGTGGCACGGTCTGGACCGGTGGCCTCGTCCACGACGCGGTCAGATACCAGCGTCCGCGGGCGGTGTCCTCGTGGACGCGGTAGGCGACGGCCCGGTGGGTGGTGACGCGGTCGGCCCACTGCTCGCCCCGGTGCGCAAACGCCACACGGGCGGTGAGTACGTACTGGCCGTGCGGAGCGTTCGCCAGGTGCGCCGGCGGTGCCGGGAGCCTGATCGAGATTTCGCCGCCGGGTGTGACGCGGATGGTTTCGTTGTCAAACCTTTTGCCGGACTCGCCGTCGGCCTGCGGGAACCGGCGCCCGGCCTCCCACCGCTTGCGCCACCCGGCCTCTGCGAACTGCGCTTCCTGCAGGTGGTGCCGGGTGTTCAGCAGCCGTTTGCCACCACGCACCACATGCATCCGCCCAGCCTCACGGTCGGCCCGCACCGCCTGAAGCCGGTCTTCGAGCACGCGCAGACGGCGGGACTTGGCGAACCACTCCTGCCGTGTGCGGTAGCCGCCCGGCGCCCGCTTGGCGCCCCTTTCGCTCATGGGCACAGACAGTCGGTGGGTGATCGTCTCGATCCCAGCCTGAAGGCTCTGGATGTGCGCGAGCCGGCCGCGCCGGGCGAGCGCCCACTGGTCGTGGGTGGCTTTCGTGATGCTGCCTGCCCAGCGCGAGGAGGAGTCCTCGGTCAGGACACGCTTACGCTGCGCCCACTGCTTGCTGTCGTGCTTCCGCCCGGCTGCGCACCCGGGCCTTCAGATCACGGCAGGCGAGCGAACCAAGGTGGTCACCGACCAGGCGCAGCACCTTCTCGTCCCCGGCGGCACACCCAACGACCACCACTGGCGAAGGTCACACATTCGAGACGTGAACTCTCGTTCCCCACCCGGGAAGTGTGCGTGCCACCGCTCGGAGACTCGCTCATATGTGTCAGAACGCGATCAAATACCACCGATCGCGGCCCTTTCACCCCCCGGAGGAGTGATGTCGAACGGGTGCGGGACAATGGAGCATGTGACTCGGATCGTGATCATTGGTGGCGGACCCGGCGGATACGAGGCGGCGCTGGTCGCCGCCCAGCTCGGTGCGGAGGTGACCGTCGTCGACTGCGACGGTCTGGGCGGGGCGTCGGTGCTCACTGACTGTGTGCCCTCGAAGACGTTGATCGCCACCGCTGAGGTGATGACGAACTTCGACTCTTCGTACGAGGAGTTGGGGATCATCGTGGCCGATGACACCCCGCCGCTGGAGCAGGCGGCCCGGGTCGTGGGCGTTGACCTGGGCAAAGTCAATCGACGGGTGAAGCGCCTGGCGCTGGCCCAGTCGCATGACATCACCGCTTCGGTCACCCGCGCGGGCGCGCGGGTGTTGCGTGGGCGCGGGCGGCTGGAGCCGTCGCAGGCGCCCGACGGGTCACGGAAGGTGATCGTCCGGGCCGCGGACGGGACCGAGCAGACGCTGGTCGCGGACGCCGTGCTGGTGTCGACCGGGGCGCACCCCAGGGAGATCCCGGACGCGCTGCCGGACGGGGAGCGCATTCTGAACTGGACGCAGGTCTACGACCTGGACGAGCTCCCGGAGGAGCTCATCGTGGTCGGCTCCGGTGTCACGGGTGCCGAGTTCGCCGGCGCGTACCAGGCGCTGGGGTCGAAGGTCACCCTCGTCTCGAGCCGGGACCGGGTGCTGCCGGGCGAGGACCCGGACGCGGCGGCCGTGCTGGAGGACGTCTTCCGCCGGCGCGGGATGAATGTGATGGGGCGCTCGCGGGCGCAGGCCGCCAAGCGGGTCGGGGACCGGGTGGAGGTGACCCTCGCGGACGGGCGGGTGATCACCGGCACCCACTGTCTGATGGCCGTCGGCTCGATCCCGAACACGGCCGAGATGGGCCTGGAGGAGGCCGGGGTCCGGCTCAAGGAGTCCGGGCACATCTGGACCGACAAGGTCTCGCGGACCAGCGCGCCGGGCGTGTACGCGGCGGGGGATGTCACCGGGGTGCTGGCGCTGGCGTCGGTGGCGGCCATGCAGGGCCGGATCGCGATGTACCACTTCCTCGGCGACGCGGTCGCCCCGCTGAACCTGAAGACCGTCTCGGCGAACGTCTTCACGGACCCGGAGATCGCCACGGTCGGCTACTCCCAGGCCGATGTGGACGGCGGGAAGATCGACGCCCGGGTGGTGAAGCTGCCGCTGCTGCGCAACCCGCGCGCGAAGATGCAGGGCATCCGGGACGGCTTTGTGAAGATCTTCTGCCGTCCGGGCACCGGCATCGTGGTCGGCGGTGTGGTGGTCGCGCCGCGCGCCAGCGAGCTGATCCACCCGATGTCCCTCGCGGTCGACAACAACCTGACGGTGGAACAGATCGCCAGCGCCTTCACGGTGTACCCGTCGCTGTCCGGCTCGATCGCCGAGGTGGCGCGGCAGCTGCACACGCGGAAGACGCAGGAAGAGGCGTAGCGGCGAGGTGGAGGGGCGAGGCGTAGGGGCGAGGCGTAGGGAAGGCGCAGGGAAGACCTGTAGTCCTCTCCCATACCATCTCGCGGGGTCGCAGACGAACAATATCTGTTAATTGGTGCAAGCTGCTGAAAGCAGACGGTCGTTGGCGTTACTGTCAGTTTCGTGTTCGCTGCAGAACGTCGCCAATTGATCCTTGAAATGGTGCGTGCGAACGGAGCGGTATCGCTCCGCGAGCTCGCCCGCGTCGTCCAGACCTCCGAAGTGACCGTACGGCGGGATGTGCGGGCGCTGGAGGCAGAAGGACTGCTCGACCGCCGGCACGGCGGTGCGGTGCTGCCGGGCGGATTCACCAGGGAGTCCGGCTTCCCGCAGAAATCCCATCTAGCGACCGCGGAGAAGACGGCCATCGCCGATCTCGCGGCCGGTCTCGTCGACGAGGGCGAGGCCGTCGTGGTCGGCGCCGGGACCACCACGCAGGAGCTGGCCCGCCGGCTCGCGCGCGTCCCCGGCCTGACCGTGGTCACCAACTCCCTGCTTGTCGCACAGGCGTTGGCGCACGCCAACCGGGTGGAGGTCGTCATGACCGGCGGCACCCTGCGCGGCTCCAACTACGCGCTGGTCGGCAGCGGTGCCGAGCAGTCCCTGCAGGGGCTGCGGGTCAGCCGGGCCTTCCTGTCCGGCAGCGGGCTGACCGCCGAGCGCGGCCTGTCCACCTCCAACATGCTGTCGGCCAGCGTCGACCGGGCGCTGGTGCAGGCGGCGGCGGAGGTGGTGATCCTCGCGGACCACACCAAGCTGGGCACCGACACCATGTTCCAGACGGTGCCGACGGATGTGATCACCCGGCTGGTGACGGATGAGCCGCCCCCGCACGACGACCGCGCCCTGACCGAGCTGCAGGCCCTCGCCGACCAAGGTGTGCAGATCGCGGTGGCCGGCCCGGGCGCGGGCTCGGGCCCGGGCGGCGGCGAGGGCGGCCCGGCAGGGCCGGGGCGCCAGCAGCCCCGGCTCGGCGGCCCGCCCCCCGCGCGCGGCGCGGAGGAGGGGCTACCGCTTCCCGGACCGCGCCGCAACCACCCGCACCCGCCGGGGTCCGGGCCCGGCGCCACGCTGCGCGGCGCGGCGCCGCTGGCGGAGCAGCCGGGAGGCCGGGTCGCGGACCTGGCGCCACGGCGGCGCTGAGGGAGAGGTGAAGCCCTGGCCGGCTCAGCGGGGCTTGAGGCCGGTGAAGCCGCGTCGGCTCAGCGGGGCTTGAGGCCGGTGAAGCCGCGTCGGCTCAGCGGGGCTTGAGGCCGGTGAAGGTCAGGGTCAGCAGCCGGTCGGCCAACTCCGGGTCGTCCGGCGACTGTTCCACGGCCAGCGCGATGGCGTTGGTCAGCTGCATCAGATCGTCTATGCCGACGTCGGACCGTACGTTCCCGGACTGCTGGGCGCGGGCGAGCAGCGCGCTGCCCGCCTCGCGCATCGGCAGACCGCACCCCTGGGACAGCGATGAGCTCTCGTCCCCGGAGGCCGCCATCAGGGCGTGCGACAGCCCGCGGTAGGTGCTCGCGTGATCGATGATCTCGCGCAGCCAGTCGACCAGCGCATGGCACGGCTGCGGCGCCTTCGCCAGCTCACGGGCGCGCGCCAGCAGCGCGCACACCTCTTTCTGGAAGACGGCCCCCATGAGCGCGGTGCGGTTGGGGAAGTGCCGGTAGAGCGTGCCGATTCCGACGCCCGCGCGGCGCGCGATGTCCTCCAGCGACGCGTCGGTGCCGTGCTCGACGAACGTGGTCCTGGCCTCGGTCAGCAGCCGCTCGTAATTGCGGCGCGCGTCGGCGCGCATGGCGCGCGGTGGGGTGTGCGCCGTGGCTGTCTCGGTCGCCATCGCGGTCCTCCCTGCGCCGTTGGTCGTACGGGGTCGGTCGTACGGGGTCGGTCGTACGGGTCCGTGGGTCAAGCATGCCATTACGAGCCGGGTCGGGGCGGCGTCGGCGGCGGGACCGGGGGCCAGACCAGCGGCGGCTGGGGATCGGCGCGGTACGGGTCGAGGGCGGCCGCGCGCTCGTGGTACGGGAGCCGGGACAGCCGGGAGACCAGCGTCCACATCGTGCGCTCGGCGGCGAGCTCGGACGGCAGCGCCAGGCCCAGCGACTCGGCCAGCGGCTTGCGGCCCACGTTGACCAGCGCCCGTACGGCGGCGGCCCACTCGTCGGTGGCGGTCACGGCGGACCGGTACCACAGCGGAATCAGCGCGACGAGGACGGCGGCGGTGGTCAGCAGGGCGGGGCGGTCCGCGTCCCCGGAGGCCAGGGCCGCGAGGGCGGCCGCCGCCACCGCGGCGTGGCCGTAGAGCAGGGCGATGAAGAAATCGACGCTGGCGCGGGCCAGTTCCTCGTGGCGGCGGACCTGTTCGGGCGCGGTGCCGGTCAGTTCGCCCCACAACACCTGGGTGTCGAGGCGGAAGCGGTCATAGCCGTACTCCTCCAGCCGGCGGATGGCGTTGCCCAGGCGGGTGGGGGCGACCTGGTCGTCGTCGATGGGGTAGCGGATCAACCGCTCCTGAAGCAGGGCACGCTGAGCCGACGTACGGAGGCGGTCCCGGCGGGCGGCGCGGGCGATACGGGGGCTGGCGCGCAGATCGGCCAGTTGCCGGGCGGCCTCGGGCGGCAGCCCGCCCTCGCGCTCGCGGCCCTCAAGACGCAGCAGCGCCAGGCGGTCGCGGAGGTCCCGCTTGGTCTGCCGGTGGCTGCGGCAGCGGGCGTCGTAGGCGGTGGCGGGCCAGAGGACATAGCCCTCCAGGAGGCGGTACAGCAGGGTCTGCACCGCCGAGACGACGAGCCCGAGGAGGAGGGAGACGGTCAGCAGGAGGACGGCGGTGTTGACCTTCGACGAGGGCCACAGGCGCTGCGCCAGGTCGATGTGGTGGAGGCTGGGCGCGACGGCGAAGAAGAAGACGGACAGGTTGAGGGCGGTGGGCAGGATCCAGCCGACGAGCAGGGTCCAGGCGCCGCCGAGCACGCCCTTGGCGATGTCACCCACGGGGGCGGGCCTCCTGCGGGCGGGCGTTCACCGGGCGGGTGTTGGGCGGACAGGTCACGCGTCGTCGTCCGTCGTCTCGTCGTCCCAGTCGTCGTCGCCGAACGGGGGGCCGGGGGGCCGGGCGGCCATGGCGTCGTCGAACGTGATGTTTCCCTGGACATTCCGTCCTTGGATGGCCAAAGTGCCGCTGATGGATTCGTTGGATCCGCTGATCTCGTTGTGGACCTCGCCGCTTCCGGCGGCCGTGCCGTATTGGCTCATCCACTCCCGGAGCTCCCGGAGCCCGCGGTCGAACTGCTGGTCCTCGCCGACGCGTTCCTCGATCAGTACGACGAGCCGGTGCGGAGCCACCACAAGGTCCTCCGCGGTGGCATCCCGCCGCAGCACCAGCGCCACCAGCGCATCCCACGCCCGCCGCGCCGTCGGGTCCCCGCCCTGCGCGGCCGCCCGGATCCGCGTGAGCAGCGCTTCCAGATCCCCCTGTGCCATGGGCTCCCCCCTGTTCAGCCGGGTTCACATCCTGCCGGGTGGGCGGCTCCGGCCGCCACTGGATGCACCCGGGCCCCGGTCGAGGGATCGACCGGGGCCCGGGGGGCAGCCTTGGCTGTCAGTCTTTGATTTCGCAGATGACGGCGCCTGCGGTGATGGAGGCGCCGACGTCGGCTGCCAGGCCCTTGATGGTGCCGGCGCGGTGGGCGTTCAGCGGCTGTTCCATCTTCATGGCTTCCAGGACCACGACCAGGTCGCCCTCGGCGACCTGGTCCCCCTCCGCGACGGCGACCTTGACGATGGTGCCCTGCATCGGCGAGGCCAGCGCGTCGCCGGAGGCGGCGGAGCCGGACTTCTTGACCGCCTTGCGCTTGGGCTTCTTCGCACCGCTACCACCGCCTGCGGGGGCTGTGGCCACGCCCAGCGAGGCGGGGAGGGAGACCTCCAGTCGCTTGCCGCCGACCTCGACGACCACCGTTTCCCGTGGGGCGGTTTCCTCTGTCTCCTCCGTACCCGTGGGGGTGTAGGGGGTGATGGTGTTGGTGAACTCGGTTTCGATCCAGCGGGTGTGGATGGTGAAGGGGTCGCTGGTGAAGGCGGGGTCGGTGACCACGGCCTGGTGGAAGGGGATGGCGGTGGCCATGCCCTCGACCTGGAACTCGGCGAGTGCGCGGGCGGCGCGTTGGAGGGCCTGGGTGCGGGTGGCGCCGGTGACGATGAGTTTGGCGAGCAGGGAGTCCCAGGCGGGGCCGATCACGCTGCCGGACTCGACGCCGGCGTCCAGGCGGACGCCGGGGCCGGTGGGGGGTGTGAAGGTGGTGACGGTGCCGGGTGCGGGCAGGAAGCCGCGGCCGGGATCCTCGCCGTTGATGCGGAACTCGAAGGAGTGGCCGCGCACCGGGGGGTCGTCGTAGCCGATCGGCTCGCCGTCG
>NZ_JARAXF010000060.1:0-25802 GCF_033793745.1 Streptomyces sp. ME19-01-6
CGGGATGCCGGCCGCCACGACCAGGACGTCGGCGCGGCGGCACACGGCGGCCAGGTCGCGGGTGCGTGAGTGGCAGATCGTGACGGTCGCGTTCCTCTCTATGCCGGTGAGGACGATCTCGATCCCCGTGTCCTTGAGGACGGTTCATGAATCGTGCCCGGCAGCCGACGTCCTCGAGATCCATGACCAGGTTCTTCGCCGCTTGGGTTACCCAGGACGTGGTCGGATGCGCGGTGGCGCCCAGGACCCGGATGCGGCGACTGCTGTGTTCGATCACCGCGAGTACGTACATCCGCACGCCGGACAAGGTGACCGCCTCAAAGAAGTCACACGCCAGGAGGGCGTCCGCTTGGGAACGCAGGAAGCCGGCCCACGTGCTGGAGCTCCGGCCGGGCGCCGGATCGACGCCGGCATCCTTCAGGATCTTCCAGACGGTCGACGCGGCCACCTTCACTCCCAGCACGAGCAGCTCGCCATGAAGGCACCTGTAGCCCCAGCTTGGATTCTCCCTGGCCAGACGCGCCGCACACGCCGCAGAACCGGCAACGGTAGCCGGTGCAGCAGCGCCGCCAGGAACGCCCGGTCGCCCGGAGTGAACCGTACTCGGGCACCACCGAGTTGGCGTTCGAGCACCGTGATCTGATGGCGGAGAGCCAAGATCTCCGCATCCTTGTTCCGGTCGCTCGTCGGCAGCAGACGCAGCAGCGCGAACGCGTTGATCACTCCCAGGTAGGCCAGTCGCAGCAGCACGGTCGATCATCATGACGCGTCGACTGCCGGCTACGCGAGAGCACCGACTCGAGCGACGAGGCCGACGACCGCCAGTCCAGGTGCAGGCTTCCGACCAGGGCGGATGAAAATCTCGGCAAGCGCAGGGCTTTCAGCAGGCCGATGATCCGTTTCATGCGCCGGATGGGAGCTCAAAGTCCGCAAATACAGACAGCATTTGATCTACTCCGGTCGGAGCATCCTCGGGCGGGCTGAGGAGTTGTTCGGCCCAAATGGTCTTGCCGGTGGCGGAGTAGCGGGTGCCCCAGCGATGGGAAAACTGCGCGATGAGGTAGAGCCCGCGCCCGCCCTCGTCGGTGGTCGCCGCTCGGCGGATGTGCGGGGATGTGCTGCTGGCGTCGCTGACCTCGCAGATGAGGGTCCGATCGAGGATCAGCCGCAGTTTGATGGGGTCATTGCCGTAGCGGATGGCATTGGTGACCAGTTCACTGATGATCAGTTCAGTGGTGAATGCGGAGTCCTCCAGATTCCACCGCTTGAGTTGCCGCAGGACAAGAGAGCGTGCGTTGGCAACGACGGCGGGGTCTCGCGGCAGGTCCCACGTGACGTGGCGCTCGCAACCGAGTGCTCGTGTCTTCACGAGCAAGAATGCGAGATCGTCGTCGGCCGGCAGACGTGGGACCACAGCGTCGGCTATCGCCTGGCAATTGTCTTCGAGAGTCTGGTCGCTCAGCCCGATAGTCGAATGGAGTCGGCCGCGCATGACGGCGTCCGTGGGCCAGGCGTGAGCCAGGCTCTTGGTGTGGAAGAGGAGGGTGCTGCCCTCGGCGAGTTCAACCTCCGCAGCCTCGAACACAGGGTCCCCCAGCCCCAGGGGCTTACTCGGCGGCAGGTCAGGAAAGCGGACCTGCCCCGTCGGATCGGCGATGATGGGCGCGGGGTGTCCAGCACTTGCCATCACACAGCGGCGAGATATGGGGTCGTAGATCGCAAAGAGGCAGGTTGCACCAATCAGTCCCTCTACGATGGGTGCGGCTCCCTTGACATGCTCGCGCTCCACCAAACGCGGCACCATGTCGTCGAGCCGTCCCAGCAGCTCGTCAGGAGCAAGGTCCAGTTGCGCCAGAGTGCGTACCGCAGAGCAGATCTGGCCCATACATGCCGCCGCCGAGATCCCTTTGCCTGGTACGTCTCCGACCACAAGGGCGACGCGCGCTGCCGACAGCGGAATGATGTCAAACCAATCGCCGCTCACGCCGGCGTGTGCCTTGGCGGGGATGAAGCAGTGCGCAACGTCGAGAGCCGTCTGGTCCGGCACGCTGTGGGGAAGCATGCTCCTGTGCAGCGTCACAGCGGCTGTGTGTTCTCGGATGTAACGCCGGGCATTGTCGATGCAGACTGCGGCGCGGCCGGCAAGTTCTTGGGCGAGGACGAGATCATCCCGTTCGAAGGGCCCAGCACGGGCACTGCGGTGCAGGTAGGCGAAGCCCAGCGTGACGTCGCCTGCGCGCAGCGGCACCAGCATGCCGGAGTTCCCTCCCTCCTCGAGGAGGGATCGCGTCTGAGGGCCGAAGATGTCGCGGAGCCCCTCGCCGTTCAGGTCACGCACGGACAACAGCGCCGGTTGATCATTCAGGAAGCTCTCGGACTGAACGGAGTGAGCGGGGATGGTCAGCAGATCTCCCATCTGGCCGGGCCCCTCAGCAGACGTGCTCGCGGTTTTGCGCGCCACACGCCGCAGCACGACGTCACCGGCGTCTGGAGGCCGAGGCTCCTCGCCCTCCGTCACACCTGCCATCAGGTCGATCGCGGCGAAGTCTGCGAACCTCGGGACAAGCAAGTCGACCAGTTCCTCAGCGGTTGTGACCACATCGAGCGTCGTCCCTACCCGGGCTCCGGTCTCGGCGAGGAAAGCCAGGCGCTCGCGGGCCCAGTAGCGGTCGGTGACGTCGATCACAGCGTCCGTGACCCCGATGATCTGGCCATCCCTACCGGTCAACGCGAAGGAGGAGACGGTCCAGACATGCTCCCTTTCCGGGTCAGAAGGGGTTCGTCCATGGTGTAGGGAGTTGATCACGGGTAGTCCTGTGTCCAGGACCTTTCGGAGGCGGTGCTCGATCGCTTCGGTGTCGAGTTCTGGAAGCACTTCGCTGATTCGTCGCCCCAGGGCGTCTTCCCGGGCGATTCCTTGAAGCTTGACCAGAGAGTCGTTCATCCGGATGTATCGAAGTTCGGTGTCGAACACCGCGAGGCCGATCGGTGACTGGGTGAACAGTCCATCAAGGATGGACTGGTCCTCCTGGCGTTGCAGCGGCTTTTCGGCACTGGCAAGGACCAGTGTCCGGTCACTGCCTGGCTCTGTTGAGGTGAGCGGGAAGACGTGAAGTTCGAACTTCAGACGGTGGCCCTCCCGGTGCCTGAGGACCGCCGTCCGACCAGGGCTGTCGCCGGACTTCGCGCGTTCAAGCGCTCCACTGGGGACGTCCGGGGGCGTTCCGGGCCACAGCACAGCCGCCGGCCGTCCCACGACCTCGGTCGTCTTGTATCCGAGGAGCTCCTCCGCCGCGGGGCTCCATGCGGTCACGATGCCCTCGTCATCCAGAACGAAAGTGGCCACAGGCCCGACGGCACGAGGGTCCGCGATGCGGCGGGTTGAGGACACGCTCCCCGGAGTATCCATCTGTCCGACCCTGGCCATGGACTCTTGAGGCCTGGCCGTCGGCATTTCAGGCCATTTTCCACTGCACTGGACATCCGGGATCCCGATAGGGCGGGAACCGTGGCTGTCCCAGTCGATCATTGGACCAGCACCTCCCTTCGTGGCTTGCCCTCGCCCTCACCAGCAATGTTGCAGAGCCATCGGTGCGTCATCTCCGCGATGTCCGCCCAGTTCCGGTCGAGGGTGACGCCATGACCGAAGCCAGCCGCGTAGTGGTAGTCCGCGCCCAGCAACCGGGCCAGCCGGTGCACAGCGGCCGGATCGGACAAGGCGTCGCGCTCAGCCGCGAGGACGAGGAGCGGCCCCGAGATCCTCACCGGATCGACAGTGACGCTCCACTCCGTGGTGACTTGGGCCACCGCCCGTGGGGACTCCGGGACGAGGAGCTCGTAGTACCGCCGGGCAAGCTCCTCGTCGGTTCCGGAGAAGAACAGTTCTTTCGTCAGCTCGAATGGCGGCGGACCCCACATCTGAGTGGGATCGGTTGGTACCTCGAGTTTGTCGGGCGTCGCCTCCCTTGGGAGGCCGGGTGTCAGTAGCACCATGCCCGCGTGCCGATTGCGTTCGGCGTACTTCAGGCTCGCGAGTGCGCCCATGCTGTGGGCGATGATGATCGGTGGTTCCTGGAGCCCGGAAGCCACCGCTTCGATATCGGGGACCACGTCTTCGATGGAGCGCCGGAGGGCCTCTTCCGGCGGCAACGGATGTGACTTTCCGTGTCCGCGCCAGCTCAGAGCGTGGCAGTCCCAGCCTCTGGCTGACAGGTACTTGATGAAATCCTCCCAGCACCACGCCCCGTGGAGTCCGCCGTGCACCAACAGTACGGGGGTCGGCCTGGTGGTCGAACCGGAGTCGGGTCGCCGCCTGGCAACGTGGATGCCGTCGACTTCGTAGTCGACGATGTGGTTCGGCATCGCGCCTCTCCTTCGCCCGGGCGATCCGGGACACTCAGTGGTCAGGAATGAGATCGGAAACAGTGCCGCTCAGGTGACCGAGGAACGGCAGGAGACCCGTGCGGTCGTGACAGTTGAGGTATTCCGCTCGGGCACCGCCCGCCGGCACGACGTAGACCTCGTGACCGAGAACCACGGTGACGTCGGGTGCGAAGTGCCGGGCCAACTCGCCGAAGCTCTGCAAGATGGCGAGATGGGTGGGATGCTCGTGCGCCCAGGCCTCGAGGTGCGCGAGAGACTGCCACCAGGCCAGCGACGAAGTCTGGACCTGCGCATCAGCAGGGTGGTGGACGTCGATCTTGCGGATGCTGAGACACCCGGTGTCGAGGGGGTTTTCCGACAAGTAGTCGACCCCCGCCTGATACACCGGAAGCATCTTCTCCTCGAACCAGTCGCGCTCCGCATCGGGGCAGTGCCGCCACCCTTGAGGTGACCGGATGAAGCACATGTTCTCCGGTACCTCAAACGAGATGAGGCGGCTACGGGACGTCACCGCGGCCGGTGACACATCCGTTACTGTCGCGGGCAGTCCACCGTCCTCTGCGTCGTGGATGCGGTCGCGCATCGACCCGAAGTAGGAGTGGAACGGGTTGAGCTCCTTCGACCGGTTCTTCGCCATGCCCCACCGTGCATCCTGCGTGGAATACGACGTCTCCAATCGGCAGGCCGGTACCTGCAGCGCCTCGACCCAGAGCCCCCCGCTTCGTTCGCCCGGTTTCTGAACCCAGGATTCCAGCGGGTGCTCGGCACGCCACCGGTGGTAGTCGTCCCTCGAGACCCAGTACGCCAGGAACACGTCGTTGACATAGCCGGCCGCGTCCAGGTGCCTTCCGGCCTCGACCTGATACACAGAGGCGTCTGCTTCCAGGGCGTGCAGCACTCGGTCGCGCACGTCCTGGACGTCGGTTCCTGCGTCGTACTGGATGCCGATCTGCGCCATGACGGCGGCGGCGTCCAGCGACGAGAACTCCGAACTGTAGGCCGAGTACGGGTTCTGGAAGTCACTGGGTCGGATCTTCGTCACGGCTGGTTCCTCTCGTGCTCATGGGCCACCGTGGCTGCCCACCACCGGATTGGTCAGACCTCAAGCGAGTACCGTTGCCGGGTACTCGTTGGGGTCCACCGAGCCTGGTGCGCCCTGCCGCGTCCGCGCCCGAGTGTCACCCGAATGGGTAATCTTCCGGACACGGCGGTCCACGGTGGCTGCTACGGGGTCAGCACACTTGACCGCTCTCCGGCATCGGGTTGATCCTCGGATTAGCGCGAGCGGTGAGCGGTGAGACCGTCACGTGCCGGCCTTCCGGGGGACCGACTGGACACGAGGTTCTCGGGACACAAGCGAATGACGACGCAGCACCGAAACGAGCACTTGATGGTGGCCAGCCAGGCGAGCATCAGTCGTTTTACCAGCGAAGGGCTTCAGACGTGAACTCTTCGGTGAGCAGCAGGCTGCTTCGATTCACTGCCGAGGCGGGGACCTGCGCGGAGCAGGACCTGCAGGCGAAGGTCCTTGATGAGCTCGGCCGCGTCGTTCCCGGCAAGGCCGCAGGTGTGTACCTCTTGGGCAGCGTGGGGAACGCAGCATCGAGCGTCCAGGCCTATGGAGTGAGCGACTATTTCCTGGCCAAGTATGAACATCAGGGTCGTGACTCGGACCTGGTGCTGGAGGCGGTGCTGACCAGTCGTTCAGCGGTGACGGAAGCTGAGATCTACGAGCCGGCCGAGTGGATGCTTCTCCCTTTGTACCGACAGGTTCTCGCCTTGCACAGCATCGCTCATACGTTGCAGGCGCCCCTGATCGTGGCGGGGGAGGTACGGGGCACCTTGAACGTAGCTCGTACGTCGGACCAGGGCGCTTTCGCCGTGGGAGAGCTGGCCGTCGTGGAGGCACTTGGCCGTCTCTCCGGGCTGGCGATGGAGAGTGCCAGGATTGCCGAGGAGCTCGGCAGGCGACTCGCACGCGCCTCCGCGGCTCTCGACCTGATCGACGAGCCGGTGGTGGTGACCGACATCCGCACCGCCGAACGCACCGCGAACGTTGCGGCGCAGCGCATTATCGGCGGTCTTTCCGGTGGCCGGACGTTCGACGACCTCCTGGCCCGGTCACGCGACGGAGCGGCAAAGGCACCGGAGGGGACGATGCGTCCCTGCGAAGATCCAGAGACCGGTCTGAAGCTACGGTCGACGCAGCTGCCTGACGACGACATCCTCATCACCATCATGCACACCCCGGCTGAGGCGCCTACCCATGCACGGGCTTTGATTCAGGAGACCCTGAGCCCGAGGGAGTACGAGATCGCGGACCTCGTGGCCTCAGGTTTGAGAGACGGGCAGATCGCCGAGCAGCTCTTCCTCAGTCCCCACACAGTCAAGAAGTACTTGAAGAGCACCTACCGCAAGCTGTCACTGCGGTCACGTGTGGAGCTCACTCGTGCCATGCACGGCGGCGCCTGAACCGTCACTCGGCGATACGTCCGGCGACGCCTGACGGGCAGCGACAGCAGGCCCAAGGCCGGCCGCAGCAACGATGCTCCGAGGCACGGCCGTCATCCCAAGCCGCTTCATGACCCATGCACACGGGGCAGCGAGGTTGCTCGCCCGGCGGCCCGGGCTCTGGATCGCACATTTCCGACCCTCGGATCAGCCTGCCGCAGTGCCGCCGCGTCGCAGCAGGGCGGGCAGGCCAAGGCCGTTCTGGGCGAACAGTCCCTCGGCTGCGGCGAGTTCATCGGCCGCAGCCGAGTCCGATCCCGCTCGCAGGCCGCGCATGTAACGCACGATGGCCAGCACGCGCGGGCTCTCCCTCCTTGCCGCCACCTGCTCCGCGGCCCCCACGGCGGCGGCGAACTGGGGGCTGTCCTGCTCGGCGAGGAGCACGACTCGCGCCCATGATTCCGCGGCCTCGGCAAACAGACCCACATCTGCCAGGCCGACTCCGGCGTCCAGGTGGCGGCGGATCGCTTCGGTCGATCTGCCGTCCACATCGGCGAGGATGGCCTTGCACTGGGCGAGCTGTGCGGCCGGGGCGTCCAGCGACAGCACGGTATTCGACCGGGTCAACTCATCGACCATGTGTCGGCCGGCGTCGATGTGCCCGGCCAGCAGCGTCACCCGTGCCAATGCAGCCTTCGCCGGTACGGCGGCCTCCGGCAGATCGAGTTCCTCGACCAGTTGCACCGCTTCGGCGAGCAGCACGGCGGCGCTGCGGAGGTCGCCCCGGGCCTCGCGGGTCATCGCCCGTCGCAACAGCGCTCGCTGCTGGGCCCAGTTGTCGGCGCACCGGCTGTAGTGTTCGGCAGCAGTCAAGAAGGCCGTTTCGGCATCGGTGGTGCGTCCGCGCGCCAGCATACCCAGGCCACGCACCATCGAGGGCGCGGCCATGGTCCACCGGTCGCCTGAAGACAGCGCCAGACGCCGCGCCTCCTCCAGGACCGCGTCCCCTTGTTCCCAGCGGCCGAGACGGTGCAGCGCGTGCGCCCTGCCCGCGTATGCGAGCGCCAGGTCCGCGATCCGGACGCTTTCATGCCCCCGGGCCGCGTGTTCGGCCTGTTCCCCAAAGTGCACGGCCTCCCGGAGGTGACCGAAAATCGAACCTAGGTTTGCCGCCCACGCGAGCGCCCGCACTCGGATCTCCACGTCCTGTGCAGGCAATGCAAGCGATCTGGTGATCAGCTCCCAGTCCGCCGTACGGCCGCCGCGCATCCAGGTCGTGTATCCGAGTGCACCGGCCAACTGGTGGGCGACGTCACCGAGGCCGCGGTCCAGCGCACGTTGGAAGGCCGCGCGTATGTTGCCCTCTTCCAGCATGAACGTGCGCACGGCCTGCGCCTGACCGGCACCCACAAGCCGGGAACTGCAGGAGATCGCCAACGACACGAAGACGTCCACCTGGGCGCGTACGACGCGTTCGGTCCCACCCATGGCCTCCAGCTTCCGGGCAGCGTAGAGACGGACGGTCTCCAGCAGTCTGAACCGCTCCGGAAAGCCTTCCGCCGCCTCGGCCTGCACCATCGACCTGGCCGCCAGCCGTCCGAGCAGGGCCGGGACGTCGGTGTCGTCCTCGCCCAGACGAGTCCACATTCCACGCACCTGCTGGGGCAGGAACGATCCGCGGAACACCGACAGGCGGCCAAGAGCCTGCTGTTCCCGGCGGTCGAGCAGCTGGTAGCTCCAGCCGACCACCGACTCCAGAGTGCGGTGCCGGTCCGGTCCGCTCCCCGGGCCTCGGTCCAGCTGCCGGAACCGATCGTCCAGCAGACGCTCCACGCCGGCCAGGCCCCCCACGCCGACACGCACCGCCGCCAGTTCTATCGCCAAGGGGATGCCGTCGAGTTGACGACACACACGGCTGATCGTCCGCACACCGGCGGCGTCAACGGTCAGACCCGGCTGTACCGCCTGCGCACGGTCGAGGAAGAGCCGGACGGCAGGCAGTCCGGCCACAGCCACGACGTCGTCGAGGTCCGTCGGCACGGCCAGCGGCGCGACCGGATAGACGGCCTCACCAGGAACGCCCAGCTGCTGCCTGCTGGTGGCAAGGATCGTGGTCGCCTCGGTGCCGGCGTTCAGCGCGGCACAGAGCGCCGCGGCACCGTCCGCGACGTGCTCACAGTTGTCCAAGACCACCAACACCCGACGACCCTTGAGCGCATCGCACAGCATCTGAACCGGACTGCGCCCTCGGCCGGCTGTCCCGCCCGGCAAGGTCGCTGCACTCAGCGCGTCGAGAACGGCCAAGGCCAGATCATCACCAGGCGCGTACGGCACAAGATCGACCACGACGACGTCATGAGCCACCGCCGGTGCCCGGCGGTCGATCAACGCCTGCGACACCTCAAGCGCGAGCCGTGTCTTGCCCACGCCGCCCAGGCCGATCAACGTGAGGATCCTGGTACGGCCGAGAAGCTTCAGCGTGGCATCAACTTCCCCCTCGCGGCCGAGGAAGGACGTGGCGGGCCGGCCTATGCTCGTCGGCCCGGCCGGCTTCGCTCCAGAGACAGCCCCTCCCGTACCCCGCAGGATGAGTCGCTCCATCTCCTGCAGGCGAGCCCCAGGTACGAGCCCGAATCGGTCGGCGAGCACGCGCCGGGCCTCCTGGTAAACAGCCAGGCCATCGGCCTGCCGCTCCAGCCGGGACAGGGTCAGCATCCGCAGCGCCCAGAACTCCTCGACCTGCGGATGCCGCCTCGTCAGCGTCATCAGCTCTACAGCAGCCGTGTCGTACGCCCCTGCGTCCACCTCTGCGGCCAGACACTCCTTGAGTGCCTGCAATCGCAGTTCACCGAGGCGGTCGCCCTCCTCCGCGAGTGCAGGGACGTGCCGTACGTCGGTGTAGGCGGACTCGGACCGCCACTGCGCCAGCGCACGCCGATACGCCTCGGCCACGCCTTCCACCCTGCTCAGCTGGCCCAGTCCCCTGGCCTCGGACAACGCGGTCTCGAACCGCGCCGAGTCGACGGCCTGGCCTGGAAGGTCGAGCAGGTAGCCGCCAGGCACCGCACACAACACGCTCGGGTTGAGCACGCGCCTCAACGACGACACCCGGGCCTGTACGGCGTTACGGACCCCGGGTTTGCGTGCCTCCTTTTCCTCCAGCCCCCATACCTGTCGCACGATCTCCGTGGTTGCCACCGGACGCCCCACGGAGCGGGCAAGCAGCCCGACGAGACCTCGTGTCCGCCCTCCCGCGATCTCCAGCCGCCGGTCGCCCGCGTAGAGCTCCAGTGCTCCGAGGACACGCACGTCGAGGGCGTCACTGTGAGGCTCACCTGCCTTCACGGCATCCTCCTGGTTTGACGTCCCACAGGGAGCCGGGGCGCCCCGCGCCGCCACCCTCAGGACGTTGGAGAGGTCGCCCATCGCCGCACCATGCACCTTCTGCCACGGTTATGCCGGAACCGGCGGCCTTCACCCCTCAGCTTTCCGATGCGCCGCCGCTATGGGGAGGCTCGGTCGCCTCAAGGTGTGAAGCCGCCTCACTGGTCGGCTCTCTCGGTCTCGGCCGCGGAGCAGACCTTGCGTTGATGTGCCCGGAGTCCGAGGAAACCGGCAGCGAATCCACTGATGAGGCCGCTCAGAGCATGATTCAAAGCATTGGCCGTGGCGCTACTCGGCACACCGATCAGCGCATAGTTGATGAGGGCGCTCACCACGGCCCCCATCAGTCCGCCGATGAGACCGCTGATCAGCGAGGCGCGCATTGCGGACGGCCGGTTGGTGGCCGGCAACGGTGTACTTGGCGTGGTCATCGTCGGCTGCTCCTCTTGGTGGGAAAATGAAGTTCACGATCACATCTACTGGCCTGGCTCAGTGGTCGCTGATGCATTGATCAGGAGCCTCGGGTCAGCGCCTCGGGTGGACGGCTTTCGCTGGCCGATGCCGTCGGGCGAAGCCCCTCAGGCCTCGATCCTTGGCGATCGGTGCAGCCGGTCGTAGTTTGTCCAGAAGAGCCGGGAGGCGAGGATCGGGGTTGCCGACGGCCCGCCGAGGCCAGTCCTTGGACGGCCTGGCAGCCGAGCAGGAGCGCGGGTACGTGGGCCCGGCATGCGCTGGTAGGGGAGGCTCCTGCCGGTGACGCGGTGGGCTACTACTTCACCGTCTGCGACCCATCGGCTGCTCGCGTCTCATGGCCGGGTTGACGACGACTGTAAGGGGTCCACACCGTGGCAGTGTCACCCGGACGGGGACAATCGGTTCCTCTCTGCCTGAGCTCCTGCGACCTCCAGCATCCAGATGGGAGGAGACCAGTCCCGCCGACGCCGAGCGCCGCCCGCACAGCGTCGACGGGACCTCGCACTGAGTGCCGATCCGAAGTGGGCACAGAGGGGGGAGTCGTCGGCGGCATCATCGGAACGGTGCTCGCCCTCAGCGGTGCGGTTGCGACCGGCAGCGCCTCCTCGGCGAAGAGCCGTCGGACCGTGACCCACCGCAGCCCGGTCGTCCCGGCGTTCGCCGCTTGCCATGCGGCTATCGTTGTGGCGGCGGTGCTCGGTCTCATCGGCATGTGGCCGTGTGCGAGCCTCGCGTTCCACCCCTTGTCCGGACTTCCAGCGGGCGCGACGACGCACTGGCAGCCGCCTCCATCCGGTAAAAGCACTCCGCGCTGAGGGCGATCGTCAGCAGGCCGGCTCTGCCCATCGGACCACGCCGCCGGCGTCGTCGTCGTACGCACCGTGATCACAAGCCAGAGCGCACACGATGGCCGAGGCTCGGCCATTGGTGACCAACTCGGAGACGACCAGGACGGCCACGTCCACGGTGCCGACTGGGCTGTCCCGCCCCACCCGCGGGGCCAGGACCCGGCGCAGTATCGGCCCACAGCCGCAGGGATCCGCGGGACCGGGCAGTCGTACACGAGTGCCCGGGCTCCGCGACGTCAGCGCGCGGTGAAGGCAAGCTCCGCGGTCGTGTCGATGCGCCTCGATTCACGTCAGGGTCGCTGCGGTTTCCCGCCGGCCATCAAGTGCTGTTGGCTGTCCGGATAAAAGCCGGACGTCGCATTTCTCCGGCGGCTCGCAATGTTTCCGATCCACCCAGCAAGGAGGCCAACGTGACCGAAATCAGAGTCGCAAGTGTGCAGTGAAAACTAGAGAAGTTACGCTGGGGGAAGAACGCGGCAGGATTGCCGGAGGTAACGGGAGAGAATAGGACGCCTACTGCGGCCGAAAACCAACGCGCTGCGGAGACCTCGTCGGCTTGGCTGGCTTTCCCCTTAGTGATGAGCGGGGCGTAGACGTCATGCGCGAGCGTTGTTGCCACGGCAAGCGACAGGCCGGCCACAACCGCCAAAGTCGCGATGAAAGCTGCGGAGGCAGCGAGTACGGTGAACAGGACGCCGCCAATGGAGCTGGACAGGCTCCGTGTCACCTCGATGGTGAGGAGGTTGACGGATTGGTCCCCCGTGGGATCAGTGGCGGAGATCGCTCGCTTTCCTATCAAAGCGGAGGTCCCCAGGCCCATTACGCTGATGAAGGCGGCAAAGGCGACTGTAATGAGTAGCGTATGACGCACCAGAGAATGTGCCGCTCTGCTGTTTGGTGCCGTCCCCAAGTGCATGGTCACGTGTGGCATTGACGAGCGAGGAAAGGGAGCCGGAGGTCGGGCCCCGGTTTTCTGTTTGTCCGGTGACAGGATGGTTTTTCATTGTGTGAGCGGAGGTTTTGCCGACAATCAAACGGTTCACGGCTCTTCCCTCGTCGCGGTTCTTCCTGCCGCCGATGCAGCAGCGATGAGTAAGACCCTAGGAATGTCAGATTCGTCACGCAGTCCCCGTTCGGGTGTATTGGACGTGAGTTGGGCCGTGTGCTGACCCAGCACGGCTGCAAGATCGTCCTTTCCGAGCGCTCGTGACCGTCGGGACGTCGTCGTGCCCGGCCCCCGGCCCTGGGCAGGCCCAATACACCCGAACGGGGACTGTGTGGCGGCAATGGCTTTCCTAGTGTCTTTGCCATCGCTGCAGGGTCTGCAGCCGGCGGAGCCGCAATGGAGGAAGCACCGTGAGCAGTCTGGTTGTCCGTAAGACCTTCGCCCAGATTGAGGAAACCCATCTCGCCGCCGGACGGACGGACGGCCAGGGGCCGCTGAGGAAGGTCGCGGTCTGCGCCGTGGTCACCAACCCGTTCGCCGACCGCGGCTACGTCGCCGATCTCTCCGAGCTCGTGGACGCTTCCCACGAGATCGGCACCCGGCTCGGTGAAGAGGCCGTGCGTCTGCTCGGTGAGGCACCGCAGAGCTACGGCAAGGCAGGCGTCGTCGGCACCGGCGGTGAACAGGAGCACATCAACGCCGCGCTCACCTCCACCTTCGGCAACGCCCTGCGGGACGCGATCGGCGGCGGCAAAGCATGGATCACATCCGTCACAAAGGCGGGGGCCGCCGGCACGACCATCGACGTACCCCTCGCCTTCAAGGACGAGATCTGGGTCCGTAGCCACTACGACGCGATCACCGTGCACCTCCCCGACGCCCCCCACCCCGATGAACTGGTCATCATCGCGGCGGTCGCCAACCGGGGCCGGATCAACGCCCGGGTCGGTGGAATGAGCGCCGCCGAGGCGAACTCCAAGGACACTTCCAAGGCGGCGTCGTGAGCAGCATCGCCGTCACCAGCGCTGGCGCGATCCTGTCCGGCGACCACCGGCAACCCGTCATCGCCGACGCCGACACCGTGATCGCCGTCGACGGCACGATCACAGCGATCGGCCGGAGGGCGGAACTGGCCGCACAGGTGGAGGCCAGCGAGGTCGTCGTCGACGCCCAGGGCGCGACGATCGCCCCAGGGTTGATCGACTCGCACTGCCACGTCGTACTTGGCGACTACACACCTCGTCAGAAAACCGTCGACTTCCTGGCCAGTTACGTGCACGGCGGCATCACCAGCGTGGTTTCGCCCGGCGAGATCCACGCCCCCGGACGACCGCACGACGCCGCAGGCGTCAAGGCGCTGGCCATCGCCGCCAGGTCCTGCTTCGCGGGCTTCAGCCCCGGGGGCATGACCGTGCACGCAGGGTCCGTCGTCCTGGAACCGTGCCTGACCGACCAGGACTTCGCGGACCTCCAGGCCGCCGGTGTCCGCCTCGCCAAGTTCGGGTTCGGGCTGTACGAGGATCCGGCCGACGGATACGACCAGGTCCGCTCCGCGCAGAAGCACGGCATCACGGTCATGTGCCACTCCGGCGGTGCCAGTATCCCCGGCAGCAAGCCGATCACCCCGGAACACCTGCTCCACCTCGCGCCCGACGTGTGCGGACACATCAACGGCGGCCCCACGTCGCTGCCGGCTACGGGGGTGGACACGATCATCGAGCAGACCGGGATGGCCCTGCAGCTGGTACAGGCCGGCAACCTCCGGTCCGCGGTCCGAATCATCGAGAAATGCCACGCGGAGGACCGCTTCGACCGTGTGGTGATCGGCTCGGACACCCCGACCGGCACCGGGGTGATGCCGCTCGGCGTCATCAAGACGGTCGCGGAGCTCTCCTCCCTGTCCGGTATCGACCCGGCCCAGGTGTGGGCTGCCGCCACCGGGAACAACGCCCGCACCTGGAGCCTGCCCGCCGGCTTCATCGCAGCCGGGGCGGCCGCGGACATCGTCGTGATGGACGCGCCCTGGGGATCGACCGCCGACGACGCGCTCGGAGCCCTGGCCATCGGGGACATCCCCGGCATCACCGCCGTGATCACCGCCGGTGTCCTGCGCAACCTGACCAGCCGCAACACCCCCAGGGCGGCGCGCCTCGTGCACGTCGAGCCGGCCATGCCACACCTCGCCGCCACCGGTCACTAGAGCAATCCCGAGCTGGGGCCACCAGAGGAACGCGCCCCGCGTGAACAGGAAGAGTGCCATGTCCGTCCAGGTGATCTTCGAACGGGCCAAGTGCCAGGGGTACGCCAACTGCCTCATCGAAGCCCCCGAGATCTGGGACTTCGACGAGGACGACAACAGGGCGGTGCTGCGCCTGAGCGACCCCGGCGACGCGCTGCGAGCCAAGGCCGAGGCGTCCGCCAGGTGTTGCCCGGCCCAGGCCATACGCGTCGAGGAGCTGAACCCGTGAAGCGCATCGTGGTGGTCGGCGGTTCGCTGGCCGGCGTCAACGCGCTGGAGGAGATCAGGGAACGCGGCTTCTCCGGCGACCTCGTCCTCGTAGGCGCCGAGCCGCGCCTTCCGTACACCAGACCGCCGCTGTCCAAAGAGGCGCTGGCCGACGGAATCAACTACGAGCAACTGGCGTTGCGGCCCCCCGGCTGGTATACGGAGCACGGCGTCACCCTCCGTCTCGGACATGCCGCCTCGGGCCTCGACCCCCGCGGTCGAGTCGTCGTACTGGACGACGGGACGACGATCGCGTACGACGGCCTGGTCATCGCGACCGGCTCGTCCTCACGCAGATCCGCCCTGACGGCCGGGATCACTCGTGCCCACGAGCTCCGCGGCGTCGATGACGCCGAACGGCTGTTCCGTGCCCTGCGGAACTCCAGCCATCTCGTCGTGATCGGCGCGGGCTTCATCGGATTGGAGGCAGCTGCCACCGCGCGAGGACTGGGGCTCGACGTGACGGTCGTGGACATCGCCGCGTCGCCGATGCACCGGGCCTTCGGCCCCGAGGTGGGCGATTGGTTCCGGCGTCGGCACGAGGAACGCGGGGTCCGGATCCTGTGTGCCACGGGTGTCGCACAGATCGAGGAGCAGGGCCCTCGAACCCTGGTCCGGCTGGCCGACGGCGAGACCCTCGCAGCCGACGCCCTGCTCGTCGCCGTCGGAGCCGCACCCGCCACGTCCTGGCTGACCGGGTCCCTGGTGTCGGTCGGAGACGGAATCCTCTGCGAACCGGACCTCGCGACAAGTGTCCCCGACGTCGTGGCCGCCGGGGACGTGGCCCGATGGCACAACCGGACATTCGACGAGTCGATGCGCGTCGAGCACTGGACCAACGCCGTCGAGCAGGGCCGTCACGCCGCCGCGACCCTGCTCGGCGAGCGACGCCCCTTCGAGTCCGTCCCCTTCTTCTGGACCGACCAGTTCAACGCGAAGCTGCGCTGCGTCGGCCGGCCGGGGGCAGCGGACGACGTCGAGATCCTCACCGAGAACGACACCACCCTCGTCGCGGTCTACGGCCGCCGAGGACTCCTGAGCGGCGCCGTGTGCGTCAATGCTCCACGCCAACTCGCCACGCTGCGCCAGGCGGTCGCCGCCCGCACACCCTTTGCAGAGGTGGCCGGGTCCGGCCTGGTCCCCTCCTGACCGCCACAGCACCACGCCTCACTACCCAAGGACACAGATGACCAGCACAGCCATAACCGAGAACCGTGACGCCCTGTCGATCATCGAACTGTTCCCGCAGGACGAGGACTGGTCGCTGCAGACGATGCGCCTGCTCGCGCAGGTCGCCGTAGGCGGCGCCGACCTCTTCGAGTGTGCGCGCACCGCCGCCCGCATCGGCCGCACGACGACCGACGGCGAGGTCTGGCAGCGGGAATGGAGCCGTACCGCCGAAGAGGTCGCGGCTGCCGGCGAGGCGGCTCTGGAACGCGGTGACATCACCACCGCGCAACGGGCCCTGCAGAGGTCGTGCAGCTACTACCGGCACTCGGAGTTCTTCCTCGCATCCTCCGACCCGCGCCGGGAGCAGGCGTACAGGAAGGGGACAGCGAACTTCCAGAAGGCCGCCGAGCTCACCGGCGGACTGATCGAGCGCATCCAGGTCCCCTTCGAGGGCACGACGATGGACGGCTACTTCGTCCGGCCCGACACCTCGGACACGCCCCGGCCCACGGTCCTCTTCCTCGGTGGCGCGGACTCCTGGGCCGAGGAACTCCACTTCCTGGGCGGCTCCGAGTTCCCGGCCCGCGGCATCAACGTCGTCTTGGTGGACACTCCCGGCCGCGGCAGCTCCCTGCGCTTCAAGCAGCTCTACAGCCGTCCCGACTACGAAGTCCCCGTCGCGGCCGTCCTGGACTTCCTGGAGCAGCGCCCCGACGTCGACGCCGACCGCATCGGACTCGCCGGAGTGAGCTTCGGCGGCTACTACGCTCCCCGGGCGGCGGCCTTCGAGCCGCGGGTGAAGGCGGTCGCGGCCTGGTGCGGCACGTGGAGCATCCTCACCGACTTCTACGAGTTCTACCCGCCCCTGCAGCAGCAGCTGCAGTGGCTGACCGGGTCCAAGGACGACGCCGAGGCGCGCCGCAAGCTGGCCGCTTTCACGCTGGACGGCGTGGCCGAGAAGCTCAGCGTCCCCGTCTACGTGATGCACGGCACCGACGACATCATCATGGACATCGCGGGTGCCCGGCGCTTCATCGACGCCCTCACCACCGACGACGTGACCGCCGACATCTACGACGGCGCCGGCTCGCTGCACTGCAGCTACGACTACTTCTCCGTCGCGACCGCGCGCCTTGCCGACTGGTTCGTCCAGCGGCTCGGCTGAGGCACGGAGACCGCCGTGTACTCAATCCACCGACTCCTGTGGGACATCCGCCGGCATCCCGATGTGGCGGCCCGTTATCGGTCGAGCCCCGACGAGGTTCTCGACGCCTACGGCATCACCGGGGAGTTCCGCACCTGGATGAAGGACCTCGACTTCAAGTCGATGTACGAGCACGGGGTCAACCCGTACCTGCTGTATTTCTGCGCGATCCAGCTGGAGGTCGACCGCGCCGCGTACTACGCGCAGATCCGAGGGGAGAAGTCCTGATGAGCACGTACGGCCGGATCGTCGGCGCCTTCGCTACATCCCACTCGCCCGGCATCACCGGGTGGCCGGAGCGCGCCGCGTCCGACGCCCGCGCCACGGTGGAGCAGGCGTACGCCGAGGTGCGTCGTCGTATCGAGGACCTCGAACCGGACGCCGTGATCGCGGTGTCGGTCGAGCACTTCACCAACTTCCACCTCGGCACCCTGCCCGCCTTCGCGATCGCCACCGGGGATTCCTACCTCGGGCCCGCGACCGCGGAGATGGCCGGCTTCCTGAACGTCGAGCAGCACCAGTACCCGGGTGCGGCCGCCTTGGGCAGCCACTTGTACGCCTTCGCGCTCGGAGCGGAGTTCGATCCCGCCCTGGTCGAAGGGGGACTGGAGTTCGACGAGAACTTCTGCGTCCCACTGAAGCACCTGGACCCCGGCTCCAGGTACCCGCTGGTCCCCGTGATCGTCAACGGGGTGAACCCTCCGTGGCCCACGCCGAAGCGCTGCTACGACTTCGGGCGCATGATCCGCGAGGCCGTGGAGAGCCAGTCCGGAGCCGAGAGGGTAGTGGTCCTCGCCACCGGTGGTCTGTCGCACTGGGTCGGACTCCCGGAATCCGGCGACATCAACGAGGAGTTCGACCGCGCTTTCATCGCGCGGCTGGAGTCGGGCGATCCGCAGCGCCTGACGGAGTACACCAACGAGGAGATCGACCGGGCCGGCAACGGGGCCCACGAGATCCGCACCTGGCTTGTCGCCGCGGGTGCGGCCGGGGTCGGCTTCGACGTCCTCGCCTACGCGCCGGTACCCGCCTGGCTCACCGGCACCGCGGTCGCCGCAGCCCGGCTGTGACCACCGCATAGGCCCCACAAGAAAACGCACTGCCTCCAGGAATTCAGGAATTACAGAAGGAGTTACCGTGAGCAAGCTTCCCAAGATCACCGGACGCGACATGCGCGGTGTGATGGCCTACCCCCCGACCCCGGCCCTGCCCGGCGCCGAGCGCGTCGACGCGGTCGACACGGTCGACCTGGACGAGACCGAGCGCATGATCCGCAACCTGATCAACGACGGCGTCGACGCGATCGCGCTCAACGGCACCCTCGGCGAGATGGCCACCCTCACCCTGGAGGAGTGGAAGGCGTACGCGGCCTGTGTCGCGGAGACCGTCCGGAGCGTCGACGAGGACTTCCCGGTCTTCATCGGCGCCACCACCCTCAACACCCGTGACACCGTCTCCCGGATGAAGTACCTGGCCGATCTCGGGATCACCGGCACGCTGCTCGGCCGGCCGATGTGGGGAGAGATGGTCGCCCCGGTGATGGAGCGCTTCTACCGCGACGTCGCCACCGCCGTACCGGAGCTGGCGATCGTCGTCTACGACAACACCGCGGCCTTCCGCGGCATCATCCCCCGGCGGGTGTACAAGACGCTCGTGGAGCTGCCGCAGGTGGTGGCGGTCAAGTACGCCGGCGGTGCGTCGGTCGGCTTCCGCTACCACAACGACATGGCGCACACCGGGACGAGTTTCCCGCTGATGTCCATCGAGACCGACTGGTACCCGGCCTGGGAGATGTACGGCGAGGAGCTCGTCGGCATGGCCTGGTCGTCCACGACCGCGATGGGTCCCGGCCCGGTCCTGGAACTGCGTGACGCGCTCCAGCAGGGACGGATGGAGGACGCCCGCTGGCTCACCGAGCGGCTGCGCTGGGCCCACGAACCCTTCCTGGTGGGCCAGGACTTCATGGAGTTCGCCAAGTACAACATCCCGCTGGAGAAGATCCGGGTGAACGGCGCCGGTTACCTCAACGTCGGCAAGTGCCGCCCGCCGTACACCGAGGACCTCGTCCCGCAGGAGCATGTGACCACGACCGACGAGCATGTGAAGCGCTACCTGCAGATCCGGACCGAGATCGAGCAGCGGTTCGGCAAGCGCACCCCGAAGCAGGCTCTGAGCCAGGTGTGACGGGATGAACACGAAACCGGAATCCCAGTCCCTCGCCGCGTGGGTCGAGGAGACCCGCGAGGGTATCGACAGCGGCCGGTTCCCCGCCCGCGCCTTCAACGACCAGGCCGTTTACGACCTGGAGCAGGAACGGCTCTTCTCCAAGACGTGGTGCTTCCTCGCCCACGAGAGCGAGATCCCCCATCCCGGCGACTACGTGACCCGGTACATCGGGAACAACAACCTCATCGTCGCCAGGGACGAGCACGGCGAGATCCACGCCAACCTGAACATGTGCCGGCATCGCGGCAACGTGATGTGCAAGGCGGAGATGGGCAACGCCTCCCACTTCCGCTGCTCGTACCACGGCTGGACCTACAAGAACTCCGGCGAACTGGTGGGCGTGCCCTACATGAAGGAGGGCTACGAAGGCAGGCTCAAGCGCAAGGACTGGGGTCTGGTCCGGGTCAGGGTGGACTCCTACGAGGGGCTTGTCTTCGGCTGCCTGGACCCGGAGGCGCCGCCCCTGGACGAATACCTGGGAGGGTTCCAGTTCTACCTGGACCTCTACCTCAAGCACGGGCTCGGCGGGGTCGAGGTCCACGGGCCGCCGGACCACTGGATAGCCGACACCGACTGGAAGATCTGTACCGAGAACTTCGCAGGCGACGGCTACCACACCCCGGTGGCCCACCAATGGGGATTCCACCTCGGCTACTTCCCTTCCTCGGGCTCGACGCACAGCCAGGGCTGGGCCGTCAGCATTCCCGGAAAGGGCCACGGCATCGGTCTGGGACACGGTCCGAACTTCCCGCCTTTCGGAGGTTTCCCCGACGATCTGGTGGCGGAGATGAAGCAGTCGCTCAGCCCGGAGCAGGTGGAGGTGTTCTCCCGCACCCGGACGGCGGTCGGGTCGGTCTTCCCCAACCTCTCCTTCCTGATGCAGCCGTTCAGCCTGGAACCCGGCGAGATCGGGGTCCGATTCGTCACCATGAGGCTCTACCACCCCGTCGGCCCGGGCCGGATGGAGATGTACTCCTGGTGCCTGGTGCCCAAGAACGCCTCGGAGGAGTACAAGAAGGAGGCCTACCGCGCCTACACCTTGGCGTTCGGCCAGGCGGGCACCTTCGAACAGGACGACTTCGAGAACTGGACGAAGGTCACCCAGGCAGCAGGGATGACGATGGTCCGCGATGTCGACTTCCCCTACATCATGGGCATGGACAGCCCGCCGGACCCGGAGTTCCCGGGCCCGGGCCACGCGGTCGTCCCCTACGTCAACGACACCAACTTCCGGAACCTGTGGAGCCGGTGGGCGGACTACCTGGCAGGGGAGGCGTGATGGGCGAGCAACCCGTCGACCGCGACACCGCCTCCGAGATCCAGGAGTTCATGTTCCGTGAGGCGCTGGCGCTCGACGAACGCCGCTTCCGGGACTGGCTGGCTATGCTGACCGACGACATCCGCTACGAAGCGCCACTGCGAGTGATCCGGGAAGGCCTCGCAGTCTGGGATCTCTCGCCGACGTCGCGGATTTTCGACGACGACCGGCAGACCCTCGAGGTGCGGATCCAGCGGTTGGAGACCGACTTCGCCTGGGCGGAGCAACCGCCCTCCCAGACGCGGCACTTCGTCACCAACGTTCTGGCCGACCCGGGCGACAACCCGGACGAGTACAAGGTTCACTCCAACTGCTTCATCTACCGCAGCCGCGGCACCAGTCCGACACCGAGTCTCTACTCGCTGTCCCGCAAGGACGTCGTCCGTCGCACGGAGGACGGATGGCGCCTGGCCCGCAGATGGGCGGCCTTCGACCAGGCGCTGATCAACGCGCACAACCTGTCCATCCTGATCTAGCGAGGCACGACGTGGACGAGATCAGCAAGCAACCCACCATCGAGCGTCCGCCGGTCGGTGACGTCTCGCAGTACCCGGAGCAGTCGGCCGAGGGGCCGATCGTCATCGCGAACGAGTTCGCCGACGTCGTGATCCGCAAGGTCGAGACGCGCAACGGCATGCGGCTGGACATCTGGTCGCCTCGCCGGGGCAGCAGGATCCTTCTGGACGCGGTCGCCCTCGACTGCCTCACCTTCCAAGAGCCGGAACTGATCTCGGAGCTGCTGGAGAGGCGGCCGGCACCGTGAGCGGGCGCCTCGGTGGTCTGAGCATGCTCGTCGCCGGTGCCGGTTCCGGCATCGGCAGGGCTGCCACCCTGGCCTACCTGCACGAGGGCGCGACGGTCACCGCGATCGAGCGGTCCACCGAGCACGCTGCCGCACTGCGCCGCGATGGCAAGGGCTCGCCCCTGCACGTGGTCGAAGGAGACGCAACCCGTGCCGACGCCCTTGCGAAAGCAGTGGAAGAGGCAGTCCTGGCCGGCGGAGGACTCCATCAGCTCACCTGCTGCGTCGGCGTGTTCGATCATTACGCCTCGCTCCGCGAGCTTTCCGTGGACAAGCTCGTCGGTGCCGCCGAGGAGACGTGGCGGCTCAATGTCCTCAGCACTCTGGTCGCGGTCGCCACGGCGTGGCCGGCGTTGCGCGACACCCGCGGTTCCGTGACCCTCACTCTCTCGGAATCGGCCTTCCGCCCTGCCGGTGGAGGTGTCCTCTACGGGAGCTCCAAGTGGGCTCTGCGCGGCGTGGTACAGCACCTCTCAGTGGATCTTGCCCCCTATGTGCGGGTGAACGGGGTCGCACCGGGAGGTACCACGGGCACCAGGTTCTCCGGCCTGGACGCTCTTGGGCAGGGCGAGTCCACCGTCGACGCCAGGGGCGGCCGCGACGAGCGCATCAGAGCCGGCACCGCTCTCCAGGTGAAGCCGACTCCCGAGGACCACGCCGGTGCCTTTGTCTACCTGGCCGACCCGGTTGCCGCACGGATCGTCACGGGAGTCGTCATCAACAGCGACGGCGGGCATGCCCAGGGCTGACGAGGCACGTGTGGCCCCGCGGCCGCTTCTCGTACGCGGCGTACGGCGAGAGTGCGGCCGCGGGGCCACAGAAGGGGGTCAGCCCGTCGCGCCCGCGTTACCGCCATGCGCCCAAACGCGCTGGATGAGTTCCGCCCTATTGCGCGCGTCAACTTTGGCGAACATGCGCTTGAGATGCTGCTTCACCGTGTTCTCGGTGATGAAGGCCTGTTCCGCGATCTGTCTGGTGCTGAGACCCTGAGCGACCAATTCGGCGATCTCCTGCTCTCGGCGGGACAGCACGTTCCACGCCGGCAGGGTTCGCGTCCTTTCACTATCGGCCTTGAACACCAAGGTGACCGCGACGTCCTGCGTCTGCGACACGTGAAGGGATCTCGTGATCAGATGCTCGCCGGATCCGGGGTCGTGGACGCTCCCGGTGTAAACGCGCCGGCCGTTCGTGCGGAATTCTTCCATCGCCTCGGCGATGGGTACGTCGAGAGGACCGCCCAACCCGTCGGCGCCGCCCGCCTCCAGTTTGCGTGCGGCCCGGTTCCGGAACAACGTCCGGCAGTCCAGGTCGGTGACGACGACAGGCTGCGCAAGCGAGTCCAGCGCCTGCTCGAGGAAGCCGACACGGCGGCCGGTGGCCTCGAAGCGCAAGGCCCGTTCCATGGCCAGGCCAAGCTGCTCACCCATGAACCCGGCGGCCGCAAGGTCCCTCCGGCTGAACCTGGGACGGCTCTGCGCCCGCGCGAAGTTCAGAGTACCGAAGACAGCCCCGCCCACTATCACCGGCGCCTCCAGCGAGTGGACGAATCCAGCCACGCCCAGCGCCGCGTACGCGCCGCTCGACTCCCATACCTCGGGAACGGGGACACGAGACGAATCGATGGCTCTTAGTTCGCGTAGCGCGAATTCGAGGACCGGGTCATCTCGTCTGCCGTAGTCCTCGTAATCGTCAAGAAAGCGTTGTTGCGCCGAAACTCCCATGATGCCGACCCGGTCGGCATCTGCGTGGAGCCGGTACGCCGCGTGGGCATCTGAAGGGATCATCGGTGCTCCGGCACGCATGAACGCGTCGGTAACCTCGTCCACACTAAGGGCCGACTGCAGCGCACGGACATACTGCTGACGGGTATCGATGGTTGCGGATGTCTGTGACTGCATTTTCTCGATCACCTTTTACTGTGTGCTGAGTTCGCGTTGGAGACCGCGTCAGCTAGCCCGAGAGAATAACCTATTCTTTCCCCGCCCGGCCAGGGTGTCAACGAATGAGTGCGCCTCACGGAGAGACGTCAGGGGCACGTCAGCGTGATCTTGCGGATTTTACTCACCAGCGGTTACGGCTTGGGCGCGACATGACTTTTTCTTCACTTTCGGGAAAGCGGCGCTCAGGCTGAAGACCTCGCGGTGCCCGTCGCGAACCGCGATGGGGGTGGGCGCGGTCGGTTGACTGAGCCTTTCCCAGTAATGGATCGCGACGCTGTGTGATCGTTCAGATGGTGCGGTCGTACTCGAGTTGGAGTAGGACGAGGGCTGCGGCGGCGATCTGCGTGATGCGGCTGGGGTCGAGGCTGACCCTGCGCAGGGCCTTGAAGGTGGTTTTAAGCAGGGAGTTGGCGCGTTCGCACACACCGTGGATGCCGCGGATGACCTTGTTGTACGTCTGCTGGGCCTCGGTCAGTTCGCCTCCGGCGGGCTTCTTGTGCGGGTGGCGGAAGCCGGCGCCGGCGTTCTCGTAGCCGAGGTCGACGAGGGTCGGCATGTCCAGCTCGGCGGCGATCCGGTTGAGGGCGTCGATCAGGCCGTGGTGGCGGGCGCCGGTGGTGTCGTGTTCCCGGCCCGGGCGGACCGGTGAGACTCAGATCGGCCAGCCGTCCGGGGTGGCGATGACCTGGATGTTCCCGCCGTGGTGCTTCCGGACCACCAGAGGTCTGCGCCGTTGGGGCCGGGGGCGGCGACGTGGTCGGTGCGGATGACGGTGCCGTCGAGGTTCACGTGCGTGAGCCCTGCTGCCTTCGCACGCTCCAGCGCGGTGGACAGGTCCGGTGCACCGGCGGCCAGGACGGCCAGTCCTTCGTGGAGGTATCGGTAGGAGGTGGAAACCGACAGGCCATTGCACAGGCGAGTTGGGCCAGTCGGGCGCCGTCGAGGAACCAGCGCAGCACGAGCACGGCCTGCTTGAAGCAGCCCAGCGCGCGTCGTCCCTTGCGGGTTCTGGCCGCGATCCGGTGGTCGCGCAGGAGGCTGGCCAGGTGCTCGGCGGTGGACCGCTTCACATCGAGCACGGCGGTGTATGTGACACTGGTCGGCACGTGAGCCCCCTCGGTCGGATCTTTCTGTTCGCAAGATCGTTCCTACCAGGGGCCTTAGGCCTGCCCGGACTTGGGGATGCCGCGGACTGCGCGACGCGCCTCGCGCTCACGGACGGTATCCGACGGTTACTGGGAAGAGCTCACCGGCTGAGGACTTCCACGACCACAACCGCCCCGCAGGCTTCGGCGACGAAGCCAGCGACCGCGACGTCCTTGTCATGCCGCTGACCGCACTGGCCACGGCGTTTCCCGACGGCCGGCACACCATCGAACGACTCACCCCCGTCGGCACCGACGAAGCACTGCTGTACCGGCGGTTCACCGGCACCGCCTTCCTCGGCGCCGTGACGGCCGGTGCCCGCGTGGACTTCGCCGGCACCGACCTGTCCGCCGCCGGCAGCGGAGCCTTCACCGCACAACGCCACGTCGAAGACCTGCTCACCCTCACCGGCCAACCGCGCCCGGATCACAGCGGATCATGACCGTGTCACCGACGCCGGAAAGCAAGCGGTGGCCGCATCGAGAACGTCGATACGGCCGCCGCTGCCGTGACGAGGTTCCGTCGCCCGACGGTGATGCCGGGACGACGAGAATCAGACGCCGTAGGGGTTGTCGATGATGTAGACCCAGTCCCCCTCGCTCGTCCTCCTCATCACCTCGACCGCCTTTCCTTCCACGGTGCCGCCCTCGCTCGTGATCCGCCAGGACGGCTGGACCATCGCCAGGTCGCCGTTCTGATGGACCGACGTGGCCACCACCTCCATGGTGCTGGGCGAGGCGAGGTAAGGCTTCAGCGCTTCCTTGATGCTTTCCCTGCCGTAGACCGGCTCCTGTCCCGGTCCCGGTACGAACATGGCGTCTTCGTCGAACAGGGAACCCAGCCCGTCGAGGTCCCGGTCCTTGAGGTACTGGGCGAAGCGCTCGTGCACAATTTCCGGTTTCATATTCTTTCCTTTTCTTTTCGTTTCTTCGTTGCGGACGGGCGGGTCGGCTACGGCCGATCTATGTGCGCCATTGACCGGTGGTGCGCGGCGACAGCCCCAG
>NZ_JARAXF010000061.1:0-22739 GCF_033793745.1 Streptomyces sp. ME19-01-6
ACGCCTTGCGATGACCGAGCCCTTCTCAGAGCCCGCCGGGGCCGCGTAGCCACAACGGCGCCGACTGGCGCGCCGCCGGTGTACCGGCGGCGGCACGCCGGCCAGCGTCGCATGGTGTCAGGCTCCAGGCGTGGCCTGATTGCCGGTTACTGAGACACGCTCCTAGCTAGCACTCAGGCCCAGGCGGTCGCCCGTACCCGCTCGATCACCCCGTCCGGGAAGCGGATCTCGACCGATCCGTCCGGTGTCACACCGGCCCGGGCGGCGGAGCGCACGGCGTGGATGTCGCGGCAGACCTCCGGGTCGGCCGTGAGGAGGACCAGCGTGACCAGTAAACGGGTGCCGCCTGGGTGCCGGTCCAAGGTGAGCAGGGGAGTCGCCGAGTAGTGGCCGCAGGCGTTGTGGTCCCGCGCCTGCGCCACCGCCCCATGGGGCGGCCCGTCCTCGTCCTCCCAGCCGAGCAGGGCCACGAGTGCGGTGGTCAGGCCGTCGCGGCGGCGGGCCAGCGCCCAGCCGGGGCCGGTGTCCGCGGCGGGTGGGGCGGTGTCGCAGGCCACGGCCCAGCCGCCCTCGCGTACGGCGGTGCCGGGCGGGGCCTGGACCTGGTGCACACGCACCTCCCAGGGGCCGTGCACGAGGCCGGCCGTGGCGATGCGCGAGGCGGAGCGCGAGGGCTCCTCGCCCTCCGGGCCGAGCGGGGTATGCCAGGAGGCGGCGCGGCGGTCTTCGGCGTACAGCGGATGGATGCGGCCCCGGCGGGAGGGGCCCGAGGGGTACAGCAGCGCGATGTGGTTGTCGGGGCTGGGCGGTTCGTCGCCGGGCGGGGTCTCCGGCGCGGTGGCGGTGGAGTAGGCGAGCCGGGTGTAGTGCGGGCTGTCCTGGGGGGTGGCGGGCGGGGGCGGCAGCCGGTCGCTGCCGTGGTTGACCAGGCGTACGATCCCGTCGGCCGCGGTGGAGTGCAGCAGCCAGCCCGGGGCGGGCAGGGCCAGGCAGTGGTCGGCGGTCTCCACGGGGCCGGGTTCCTCGGTCGCCGTCCACACCGGGTGTTCGGCGGGGAGCAGCAGGCCGAGGAAGGCCTTGCTCGCCCAGTAGGGCGAGGCGGGTCCGGAGTAGGGCTGGGTGGCCGGGCGGAAGGGGCGGTACCAGCCCAGGCTCAGCAGGCCGTTCGCGTCGGGGATGCCGTGGTCGGCGAAGTGTTTCAGGGCGCCGGAGGCCAGGCGGCGGGTGCGGCCGGGCGGCAGCGGCGTGGCGTCGGTGAGGGCGCCCGCCCACAGGGGCGCGGTGGTGGCATAGCGGTAGGTGAGGGAGCGGCCCTGGTGGACGGGTGCGCCGTCGGAGCCGAAGAAGTACTGGTGAGTGCCCAGAAAAGTGTGCAGACGGGCCCGGTGTTCGGCGACCAGGGCGGCGTCGGCACGGGGGCCGGCGATGCGCGCCCACAGGACGGGGTACAGATGGAGGGCCCAGGCGTTGTAGTAGTCGAATTTCCGTCCGTCGCCGTCCGTGTACCAGCCGCCGCCCCGGTACCAGTCGTCCAGACGCGCCAGGCCCGCGTCGATCTCGGCGCGGCTGTGGGGCGCGTTGACCGAGGCGAGGAACTCTTCGGTGATGACCTGGAAGAGACGCCAGTTGGAGTCGTTGGCCGTGGCCCCCACGAAACCGCCGAGCCATGCGGCGGCCCGTTGGCGTACGGCGTCGGGCAGCCGGTCCCAGAGCCACGGGCGCGTCTCGTGCAGGGCGATCGCGATGGACGCGGCCTCCACCATGGGCTGGCCGCGGTCGGTGATGGGGGGCCACCGCTCCGGGTGGCGGGGATCGGTACCGGCGGCGAGGCCGGTGGCATAGCGCTCGATGAGCGCCTGAATGTCGGTGCTGTCGGTGCTGCCGGTTCCCCCGGCGCCGGCGATGCGGAAGGCGGCGAGCAGGAAGGAGCGGGCGTAGCCCTCAAGACCGTCCGACCATGCGCCGGAGTGGCTGGCCGGGCCGGGAAGCCGGTACTGGGCCAGGCCGGGTGAGGCGTACGGGACGAGTGCGGTCAGCAGGCGGTCAGCGGTGGCCTCCCAGTGGGCACGGGTGTAGCCCGTGTACGGCGACCGTCGGGGGTCGGGGGGCGGCAGGTGGTTGGTGTCGACCGAAAGATGCGGCGCGGTCATGCCGGGTCGGGTCCTCCGTGTGTCACTGTGCGCGTGCGGACGAGGGCGGGCTCACGCTGTCGCGTACGACGATGTGGGTGCCGAGCACATGGTGGGTCTCGGCGGTCTCTTCGGGATCGCGCAGGGCCAGGCGCACCGCGGCCCGCCCCAGCTCCTCGGCGGGGGTATGGACGGTGGTGAGCGGGGGGTCGAAGTCCTGGGCGAGGGGGATGTCGTTGTAGCCGACGAGGGAGATGTCGTCGGGGACGCGCAGGCCCGCGTCGGCGATGGCGCGCAGGGCGCCCGCGGCGACCATGTCGTCCCCGGCGAAGACGGCGGTGAACTCCCGTGTTTGCTTGAGGAGTTCGACCATGGCGCGGTGTCCGGCGGCGCGGCCCAGGCCGCAGTCGACGATGTGCGCGGACTCGGCCGGCAGGCCGTGCGTGGCGAGCGCGGCACGGTAGCCCAGGACGCGGGCGTCCAGGGCCGTGTTGCCGGGCAGTCCGCCCAGGAACACGATCCGCCGGTGTCCCGCCGAGATCAGGTGGCTGGTGATGGCCTTGGCGCCGGCCTCGTTGTCGAAGACGACGACCAGCGCCGGCAGGTCGGGGTCGGGCGAGGGACGGCCGCACAGCACCAGCCGGGAGCCGGAGGCGTCCAGGGCGTGGGCATAGTGAGCCACCCGTTCCCGGTAGGCGGCGTCCTCGACCACGCCGCCCGCCAGGATGACCACGCCGGCGCCCTCCTCCCGCATCAGCTGCACGAACTCCATCTCCCGCTGCGGGTCGCCGCCCGTGCTGCCGACCAGGCACAGCCGGCCATGGGCCGTCGCCTCCGCTTCGACGCCCTCGGCGACCTGCGCGTAGAACGGGTTGGTGACCTGGCGCAGGACGACGGCGACCATCTTGCGGCCGCCGCCGACCAGGGCGCGGGCATGGGCGTTGGCGACATAGTCCAGGGCCCGCGCGGCACGCAGTACTCGGGTACGAGTGGCCGGCGGCACCGGGTACTTCCCGCTCAGCACACGGGAGACGGTGGCGGGGGACACGCCCGCCCGCTGCGCCACATCGCGGATCGTGACCCGCCCCCGCCCCATCGCCGCCATGCCGTTTCCTTTTCTCCTCGTGTCACCTGGTCGTCGGGCCGGCACAGCGATTGGCGCCGTCTCAGCTGTTGGCGGCGTGTTCCTTGGCGTACTCCTCGGCCATCCTGTCGCCACCGCGGGAGCGCCACGTCTTGACGGCGTCGTCGTATGCGGACATCGGGGAACGTCCGGCGATGACCGCGGTGATCGTGTCGTCCATCAGGGCCCTGAGGGTGGTGCCCTGAGTGGTGTAGGTGCGGGACTGCAGCCCCCACGAGGCGTTGCGGATGGCGACCGGGACCACCTTCTGCTGCCAGGCGTGCAGGGCGCGCACGACCTCCGGCCTGCCCGGCACGAACAGCACCTGCGGACCCTCGGCCAGATACCTGAAGGGGAGGTTGTTGACGTTCTCCACCTGACCGAGCTTGCTGGTTTTCGGCGCGCCGTCCTTGTCCCGGGTGAAGTGCACGCCCTCCAGGCCGTAGTGCACCAGCTCCCATTCCTTGGTGCCGAACGGCGCGGCCAGGTAGTCGAGGAGGCGCAGCAGCAGTTCGACGCGTTCCTTCTTGGCCTTCTTCAGGATGGTGTAGCCGAAGGAGCGGCGGGCAGCGACGAGGCCGCCGGGGGCGCCGTCCACGCTGTAGGGGGTGGCGGGTGCGGGGGTGAGCAGGCCCTTGGAGTCGGGGTAGAGGGTCTGGTAGGAGCCGAAGCCGTTCTGCTGGGAGCCGACGGTGCCGTTGAGGAACAGTGTGTTCAGGTCCACCGACGACAGCGAGGTGGCGTCGGGGTGGTAGGAGCCGTTCTTGCGCAGCTGGGCCTGGAAGGCGATCGCCGCCTTGTAGCGCTCGTCGGTGTAGTTCGGGTGGAAGGCGCCCTTCTTGTCCACGGCCCAGCCCTGCGGGGCGTTGTGGGCGGCGGAGTGCACCCCGTTGCCGAACAGCGAGCCGGTGGCGGCGCCCAGCGCGTATGTCTTGCCGTGGGTGGCCTTCTTGGCGACGTCGGCGAAGTCCTGCGAGGTCCAGCCCTGCTTCATTCCGGCGTCGGTGAACATGCCCTGGTTGGTCCACAGCGTGGAGCCGGGCAGCGGGCGTTCGAGGGGGATGCCGTAGAGGCGGCCCCCGATGCGGCCCATGTCGCGCCAGGCGTGGATGGGGATGCCCGCCAGGTTGGGGTAGTCCTTGATGGCGTCGCCCGACAGGAACGGGGTCAGGTCCTGGGCCCTGCGCTGCACGAACTGCGCCTCGCGGGGCAGGACAAAGCCGGAGAAGATGTTGATGATGTCCGGCAGCGACTCGGGGTCGCCGGCCATCACCGTGGCCATCTTCTTCTGGTAGTCGGCCTGCGAGACGATGGTGTACTCGATCTTGACGCCGAGGGCCTTCTCGACGGCCCGCCAGTACTGGTTCTGCCCGCGTCCCTTCGGCGGTGTGCCGAAGGTGACGGACATGACCTTGACCGTGGAGCCGTCGCCCGGTGTGCGCGCGACCGAGGTGGCCAGGTCGGAGGGGTAGGAGGTGTAGCCGGCCTGGACCCCCGTCTCGGTGGCGGCGAGGTCCGGCTTGGCGCCCGAGGCCGCCCGGTAGGCGGGCCACGCGGCGAGCTTCTTGCCGGCGTTGGTGACGTCGCCGTCGTCCGAACCGGTGGAGCACGCGGTCAGCAGACCGGGGACGCAGACCGCGGCGCCACCGGTGGCCATGGAACGCAGCAGAGTGCGTCGGGACATGCTGGGCATGGGCGAGTGACCTTTCTGGGTGCGGCTCTTGCTGGTGCTTTTCAGCTCTTGCTGGTTCTCAGCTCTTGATGGCGCCGGTGAGCACGCCCTTGGTGAAGTACTTCTGAAGGAAGGGGTAGACGAGCAGGATCGGCACGGTGGCGATCACCAGAATCGCCATCTGGATCGTCTGCGGTGCGTTCACCGTGGCCTCGCCGGTGGTGGTGTCCGTGAGCCCGGAGCCGGTCACGACATAGGTGCGCAGCACCTGCTGGAGGGGCCAGTGGTCGCTCTCGAGGTAGAGCGAGGCGTAGAACCAGGAGTTCCAGTAGGCCACGGCGTAGAACAGGCCGACGACGGCCAGCGCGGCCTTCGACAGGGGCAGCACGACCGACCACAGGACGCGCAGGTCTCCCGCGCCGTCCAGACGGGCCGCCTCGTACAGCTCCTCGGGGATGGCCTGGAAGAAGCCGCGCAGGACGACGAGGTTGAACACGCTGATCAGCACCGGGAGGATCAGCGAGGCGTAGGAGTCGAGCAGCCCGAGTTCCTTGACGAGCAGGAAGTTCGGGATCATGCCGGGCGGGAAGAGGAAGGTGAACAGGACGAGCAGGAGGACGGGCCTGCCGCCGAACACGCCGGGGCGGGACAGGGCGTAGGCGAGGGTGACCGTGCAGATGAGGCTGAGCAGCGTGCCGACGATGGTGACGCCCGCGCTGACGCCGAGCGCGTGGGTGACGATGCCGCCGTCGAGGATGTCCCGGTAGGCCTTGAGGGTCGGGTTCTCGGGCCACAGCACCCAGCCGCCGCCCGCCACCACCTCGCGCTGAGAGGCGAGCGAGGTCGACAGGATCACGAGGAACGGCACACAGATCAGCAGCACGACCACGACGAGGGCGACCGCCTTGGCGACCTGAGTGACGGGCCCCGGCTTCTCCATCCAGCCGGGCCGCACCTGGGCGCTCACTTGTAGACCCCCTGTTCCCCGAGCCGGTGGGCGACCTTGTTGGCCGCGTACACGAGCAGGGCGCCGACCAGGCCCTTGAACAGGCCCGCTGCCGCCGCGAATCCGTAGTCGCCGCCGACGATGCCCTGGTAGTAGACGAAGGTGTCGATGATCTCGGCGGCCTGCGGGCCGACCGCGTCGCGCTGGAGCAGCATCTGCTCGAAGCCGACGGAGAGGATGTCGCCCAGCCGCATGATGAGCAGCAGCACAATCACCGGGCGGATCGCGGGCAGTGTGACATGCCAGAAGCGCCGCCAGGGCCCCGCCCCGTCGATCGCGGCGGCCTCGTACTGCTGCTCGTCGACCTGCGACAGTGCGGCCAGGAAGATGATGGTGCCCCAGCCGGCGTCCTTCCAGATCACCTGCGCTACCACCAGCGGCTTGAAGGCGTCCGGGTTGCCGATGATGTCCACGGTGTGCAGACCGGCGTCGCCAAGGTAGCCGTTCAGCATGCCCGTGTCCCCCAGGACCTGCTGGAACAGGGCGACGACGATTACCCACGAGATGAAGTGCGGCAGATACACCACCGACTGCACGAAGCGGCGCACGGTGGACCAGGTGAGGCTGTGCAGCAGCAGCGCGAGGGCGAGCGGGACGGGGAAGTAGAAGACCAGCTGGAGGACCGCGATCCAGAAGGTGTTGAGCACCGCGTCCCAGAAAGCGCCGTCTTCCAGCATCCGTTGGAAGTTGCCGAGACCGGTCCAGGGGCTGCCCCAAATGCCGTCGAAGGGCACGTACTCCTTGAAGGCGATGACGTTGCCGACCAGCGCGCCGTAGTGGAACACCAGGAAGTACGCGAGCCCGGGCACCATCAGCAGGAACAGCGTCCGGCTGCGGCGCCTTTGAAAACCTTTTCGCTTGATCGAAGCGCCTGACGGGTGACGGGAGGGGCGGCTCACCGTCGATTTCCCAGGGCGCTCGCGTAGCAACGCTGCCACGGAGCCTCCTCGGCTGTGGGTATGGAGTGAGGGGAAGTTAAAACGTTTTCAGTCTGGGGTCAACACTTCTGACGCATCTGTTGGTTCCACGGGTGACGCCGTGCCTTGACGCTCGGGCCGGGCGCTGCCAGACTCGCGGCCACACTCCAGAAAGCGCTTGCTCCGCCCTGCCGCAGAACGGTGTGTGAGGATGCGTCACTCCAGCGATGCGCGGGCCCAGGGCGGGGAGCCGACCCCCACACAGGAGATGACGAGATGGGACGCAGAGCCGCACCTCCCTCCTTGCCGCTCAGTCTTGGCGCGCTTCAACGCGCGCCCCTCTTCCCGCTCAGTCTTGGCGCGCTCCTACGCGCGGGCTTCCCTCGTCACTGCTCGCTCCTCCGTCGCTGCGCGGCTCCTCGGTCCAGCCCGCGCAGCGCGCCAAGACACGCTCATGTGGTTCGCCGGACGCGGGCTGCCATGACCGGCGCCGTGGCCCTCCTCGCGCTCGCCGCCGGGCCGAGTCCGTCGGCCGTCGCCGCGGCGCTCCAAGGCTCCGCGGAGCCGGCCACCGCCGAGACCTCGCCGCGGCTCGCGGCCTGCGGCGATGGTTCGTACCAGGCGGAAGCCGTGCTGAGCGGCAGTACCTGGACCGCGCGGCACGGGAGCAGCGTCGTCTACACGGGCACCGATATGCGTGCCGCGGCGCAGGCGGCGATCAACAGCCTTACGGCCGGCCGCACGTCCAAGGAGCGCGTCGTCGTCCGCGGCTCCGGCTCCGTCAGTGCCAACTCCCGCATCTCACTGCCCAGCTACACCGCGCTGGACGTCTGCGGCACGATCAACGTCACCGGCAGCGGCTCCGGGGACCAGGCGCCGGTCTACGCCCGTGGCGCACGGGACATCGAGATCCAGAACCTCAAGGTCACCGGCAGCCCGCTGTACGGGATCTTCCTGCGCAACGTCCAGAACGTGGTGCTCGGCCAGATCGACATGCGTCTGTCGGCCGGCCTCGGGGTCAGGATCGACAACCGCGGTGACACCAGCCAGTGGACGAAGAACGTCAGGATCGACAACGTCTACGTCTCCGGAGCCTCCAGCCACGCGGTGGAGACCTACGGTGTGGACGGCATCACCATCGGCACCGTCACCGCTCGCAACGTGGGCGAGTCGGGCCTGCTGCTCAATCAGACCATCAACGCCACCGTCACCAAGGTCGACGCGGACAACGCGGGCGCCGGCACCGGCTATGCGGCCTTCCGCATGGCCAACCGCAATGGCCGTGTCGGAAGTAGTTATCCCACCAACATCCGGGTCGGCGAGGTCATCGCGCGCGGCGGTGGGCGCGGAGTGTTCTGTGTCTCCGAGAGCGGAGGCGCGGTCATCGACAAGGTGACGATCTCCAACACCGGCAACAACGCGATCCTCGTGGAGAACTGCTACAACGTGAACCTCGCCGCGCAGAGCGGCACCGTCACGGGCGGGGGCGAGATCCGGCTCGCCGCGCGCACGGAGTTCGCCAACAACCGGGATATCACCGTCCAGAACCTCACCGTGACCAACTCGGCCATCAGGGAGAGCCCCTGCGGCGAGAACACCGTGTTCCGCAACAACCGGCTGGTGAACAGCAGCCAGAGCATCTGCTGAACCCGACCGCGTGGCGGCATGGGGCGCCCATGGGACACCGCCGCCACGCGGGCCCGGGTCCGGTCAGGCCCGGGTCCGGTCAGGCCGGGTCCGGTCAGGCCTGAGCGGCGGCCGCTGCCTCGGCCGCCGCGGCGCGCTCCTCGCCCTTGCGCTGCGACCGCTTGGCGTACCAGCCCGTCCACAGGGCGAGGGCACCGAGCACGCTGTAGATCAGGACCGGGCTGAGCACCACCATGGTGTCGGTGGGCAGCGCGTAGGCCAGCACGACCCGGACCCCGGCCTCCAGCAGGTACGCCACGCCCCAGACCGTCGTCATCGTCATCATGGTCCTGCGGAAGCCCTCGAACTGCCACAGGCCGTTCCACCAGGCGGTGCTCGCCTCGGTGCCGTCGGTGGCGAACTTGCGCCCGAAGTAGAACATCAGCGGGCGCGGAGCCAGCAGCGTCACCAGGCACAGCAGCCCGAACAGGCCCGTCACACCCGAGTCCTTGACCAGCAGCGCGCGGGCCGAGTGGGCGCCGACGAGCGACACCACGGCCGTGATCACAAGGAAGACGAGGGTGACGACGGCGAATTCGTCGAGGCGGCGGCGCCACGCGAGATGGACGGCGCTGTCGAGCACCGGCCAGGCGCCGCTGGCCAGAAGCGCGGCGAATTCGCTCCATCCGTGGTCGTGGAGCGCGTTGTACGTGATGATCGGCGCGACGACGTTGAGGGCGATGGTGAGGGCCCAGCCGAGGGCGGCGGCGCCCCTGGACCGGGCGGGCGGCGCCGGGCGTTCGTCCGGCCCCGCCGGCTGCGTGTCGGGCGCGCTCTGAGCGCCCGGCGTGGTCGTGTCCTGACTGTGCACAGGTCCCCCCGTAAATCGTGCTCGGTCGTGCGGAAGGAGCCTAGAACAGGCGCGCGGTGGAGGCCATCCGGTCAGTGCAGCGTCGTCCGGAGCCACTGCAGGGCCTCGGGGGTGACAGGGTCGGTGATGTCGCTGAACTCGGTGTGCTTCTTCAGGAACTTCGCCACGTAGGGGCAGATGGGCACGGCGCGGCGCCCGCTGTCGCGTACGTCGGTCAACGCCTGCTGGACGAGGAGGGAAGCGAGGCCCTGCCCGGCGAAGGCGTCGTCGATCTCGGTGTGGTAGAAAACGCGCTGTTCGCCGCGGTCACGGTATTCCGTGAAGCCGGCGAGCTGCCCATCGACCAGGATCTCGTAGCGCTGCTTGTGGTCTTCTCGGCTGACCACGGGAGCTGCGGCTGGCTGTGTCATCGTGTTTCCGTTCGGCGTCGGCGGTGCGGGGCTCATGCCCGGTGTCAACCTAACCCGCGGGGCGGTGGCGGGGGCGCGGGTGAGCGCACAGCGCACGGGGCCTTGCCCGACAGTGCACCGGCGGCGGCGTCGTCGCGGCCGGCAGGGCGCAGCTGATCTCGTCGTGCGCTGATCGAGCCGTGCGCTGATCTCTCCAAGAGATGCCCGGCGCCGAGACGGCGGGCGGGTACGGACCGCTGGAGGCAATCGTGCGGAATAAGGTGAACGTGAAGAAGGTGATCACGCACTGGCCGGACATGTTGCGGGTCGCCGGCTCCCTGGTCACCAACCAGGTCCGCGCCTACGACCTGCTGCGGATGTTCGGCCGCGAGGGCCATCCCACCCCGCTGGGACAGGCGTTCGCCGAGTACGGGCGCATCGCCAAGACCCTGCACCTGCTCGCCGTCGTCGACCCGGTCGACGACACCTACCGCCGCCAGATGCACAAGCAGCTCACTGTGCAGGAATCCCGCCACAAGCTCGCCCGCGACATCTGCCACGGCAGGAAGGGCACCATCCACCAGGCGTACCGGGACGGGATGGAGGACCAGCTCGGGGCACTGGGGCTCGTGCTGAACGCCGTGGTGCTGTGGACGACGCGCTACATCGACGCCGCTGTCGCCCAGCTCCGCGCCGAGGGCCACGAGATCAGGGACGAGGACATCGCGCGGCTGTCCCCGCTCAAGCACAAGAACCTCAACTGCCTGGGCCGCTACAGCTTCACCGCATCCCAGCCGGTGAAGGGGCTGCGGCCTCTGCGCGACCCGGATGCCGTCGACCTCGACGAGGACGACGACGGCCAGGAGGAGTGAGCGCCGCATCCGCCGTCCGGGGCGGGTCGTTGTGCTCCGGGAAGCCCGCCGCCGACCGGTGGGGACGGGACACAGAGGTTGCGGCAGCTCCGGTAGCGAGTATCGGATGAGGCTCGTCGCTCCGTGCCTACATCGAACCGTCTCTCAGAACACGATCAAGTGCTGACCGGCCTGCGGGTCCCCAGGTCGGCTTGCCGCCAGGAAGTCCCCGGTCGCCGTTCTGGCCCATGAGCATGAGGAACAGGCTCTTCAGGGCGGCCAGCCCGCGGGCGCGCCGGATCGTCCCCTCGTCTGCCTGCGCGTATGCGTCGAAGAAGGGTGCCGCGGCGCCAGCGGGAAGGACGACCCATGCGGCCGCGAGGTCCCAGGCCGGATCGCCGGCGAACATGGCATCGAAGTCGATCACGCCTGAGAGGGTCCCGTCCGAGACGACGACGTTCGCGGGATGAAGGTCGCCGTGCACCCAGAGCGGCGGGCCCTCCCACTCGGGCGCCGCGACGGCGTCGTCCCAGACGGCCCGGACATTGTCGGCGAGGTCGTCGGGGACGACGGCGTGGAAGAAGTGGTCGAATCCGTCCGTGCACTTCTTGGGGTGGTCGCCGCGGTCCTCACTGATCGGCGCGTCTTCGGGCGCCTCCACGTGGAGTGCCTTGAGGAAGCCCGCCAGAGTGTCGGCCGCGTGGTCGCCGCGGCTGATGGAGGTGTAGTCCAGCGGCTCGCCAGGGACCCACGTCATGATGGTCCAGGGCTTCGGGAATCGCGCGGACGGTTCACCGATCCGTACGGGGTTGGGGACCGGAAGCGGCAGGCGTGGGGCCAGGACGGGCAGCCACCGGCACTCCTTGCGCAGGAGTTCCGGGGCACCCTCTGTACGCGGCATGCGCACAGCCAGGTCGTCCCCAAGGCGCCACATTTGGTTGCCCCACCCGCCCGCTACTTCGCGGATGGCCAGTCCTGCGAGGTCCGGATGCTGCTCCTGCAGCAGGTCATGGACCAGGTCTGCGGTGATCTCGATCTCGGAGTCGGTCATGCGAAGCCACACTACTGGGGCAGGATTCTGGCTTCGCTCGTGATCCGCGATTGGCTAGCTGCCTGAGCCGTGGCCGACGGCGGTACCTCGACGACGAAGAACAGGAAGTTGGGGTTGGTCGACAGGTCCTGGAAGCCGTCCGGGAACAGTTCGCGGGCGGCCGGTTCGGGCTGCGGCTCGCTGATGACGGAAAGACGGAAGCCGGCCGTGGTGAAGGCATCGGTCATCGCGTGCAACGGCCTGCGCCACAACTCCATCGGGACGGAATGCCCGTTGAGAGTCCAGTCGAAGGTATAGCTGCTGGTCGCGTGGTAGTCGGGTCGGGGATCCCGGTGCGCGTAGGCCGTGAAAGGGTGGCTCACCGACGCGATCAGCCGGCCGCCGGGCCGGAGTACCCGCCGCAACTCGGCCAGCGTCGGTCCCCAGTCTTCCAGGTAGTGCAGCACCAGCGACGCGACCACGTCGTCGAACGTCCCGTCGTCGAACGGCAGAGGGTCGCATAGGTCGACCACGTGGAGGGCTACATCGTCGCCGAGCCGCCGCCTCGCCAGCGCCAGCATCCCGGCGCTGGCGTCGATGCCGGTGACGACGGCACCGCGGTCGCGTAGTGCAGAGGACAGGGGGCCTGAGCCGCAGCCAGCGTCCAGGATCCGACGGCCAGTCACGTCTCCGGCCAGGGCCAACATTGCGGGCCGCTCGTAGTACGCGTTTACGAGGCTATTCTCGTTTTCCGCTGAGTACGTTGCGGCGAAGCTGTCGTAGTCGTTCGCTTGGTCCTGATCTGCAGACTGCATCGTCGCAGCCTAGTAGTCACATGATCCGCCGGACAGGCCCCCACGTCCCAACTGTCCCGTCTCAATGAATCTTGCTTCGTGACGTTCCCTGACCAGCAAGGATGCGAGGTCCGGTGAGACGGGGGCAGGCGGGTGTCTCACGATGTTCAGTTCCTGGGTATCGGATCGGAGTGGTCGTCTCAGTTCATCGTGTTTCCAGCAGCTCGGTCGACGGTCGAAACCCGGCCCGTCGGTAGAGAGGGTCGCTGCGCTCGGACGGCCAGACGATGAGGACGTCCATCCCTAGGCTCCGGGCGTGCAGTTTCAGAGCCTCAAGCAGGGCGGTCCCGAACCCACGGTTGCGCTGGGAGGGGACGACATAGAAGTTCGTGACGTAGCCGACGGGGGTGTTCTCCTCGTAAGGCTCCGGGACTCGCTCGACGAGGTGGAGGAAGACGTGGCCGCAGATCTCTTCCTCGATTTCGAGGACCCAGGCCAGCCATCGTCCGTCGTCGAGCCGCTCCCGGATCCACTGCTCGGCCTGGTCCATGGACCGAGCCCGTGAGGGGAGATCTCCTTCGTAGTCCTCTTGCTTGAAAGCCCAGCGCAGTTGGGCCAGAGCGGGAGCGTCAGCGACGCGGGCCTGGCGCACATAGGAGTCTGTGGTCATCGGGGAAGTCTCGCGCACCCTGATCGTTTCACGCTCCCGTTTTCTCTGTGCAGTCCGCGCGGCGACTCAGCTCATCGTGAGCGCCGGCCTTGTCGGCACCGCGTACACGGACGCCGGAGACAGATCAGGCCGATGGGCACGATTCAGTGAGACCCACCGCTTCACGCCCGTCGACACAGACAACGTCAGGCGAGACCAGCAGCGAATCTTGCGCGAGACGGGGCACCAACAGCCACTCAACCTTCGCTGCGAGAGATCACCCCGTCACCCTCGTTACGGAGTAACGCGGTCTTCAAGAAACGAACGTTTTCTGAAGATCACCGGACGAGGCTCCCGGCGCCCCCGCAGGGCCTTCAAAAAACCCTTCAAAAACCTGGACCATTCAAGAACCTCGAACCACCGTTTTCTGACATGATCCGGAGTCATGAGTGACCTCCCGGAGCCGTCCGACCATCCCGAACTCCTCGTCGCCGAACCGCTCGTCCGCACCGAAATCAAGATCGGGTACGCGCGGGTGTCGACGGGCGGGCAGAAGCTCGAACGGCAGATCGACGCGCTGACCGCCGCCGGGTGCTGGAAGATCTTCTCCGACAAGAAGTCCGGCAAGACCGACCTGCGCCCGGAACTGAAGGCGTGCCATGCGTTCCTCGATGCCGGCGACACCCTCGTGGTCCCTTCGCTCGACCGCTACGGCCGCAGCCTCCAGGACCTCATCAACATGGTCGCCGAACTGCGCGAGCGCGGCATCGGCTTCACCTCGCTCCACGAGAGCCTCGACACCACTACCCCCGGCGGCCGACTCGTCTTCCACGTCTTCGCCGCCCTGGCGGAGTTCATCCGCGAACTCATCGTCCAGGGAACCCGCGAGGGCCTGGCCGCCGCCCGCGCCCGCGGCCGGGTCGGTGGACGCCCGACAGTCGCCACCGAAGAAGTCATCCGCGCCGCCCGGGATCTGCTGCCCGACCCCGGCCGCTCCATCACCTCGATCGCCAAGCTGCTGGGCGTCTCTCCGGGCACCCTCTACAACCACATCCCCGACCTGCGTGAACTGCGTGCCGGTGCCGTCCCGCATCAGCTCGATGCCACGGAGCGGTGACCCGTGCCGATCCGAACGCCCGCGCCCGGGCCCAGGGCCGTCGTACCGCACTCGAAACCGGCGGGCAGCTGACATTCGAGCTGTAGGCGAACGCGGCAAGATCAAGTGCTTAGCGTTACTGGCTGTTCCGTTGGTCCCCAGGGCCGGGTGTAACCGGTGCGCCCGGACGGACCGTCAGAGGCGGGGCCGCCCCGCCGGACGCGCCGCCTTCCGGGGCTCTTGCCCGGTCGCCACCGCCTGGGCCGCCAGCAACTCCGCGCCGGGCGAGATGCCCAGCTCGTCGGCGAGGCGGGTGCGGGCCCTCGCGTACACCTCCAGCGCCTCGGACCGGTGCCCGGTCGCCGTCAGGGCGAGCACCAGCCGGGACAACAGCGGTTCGTCCAGCGGGCTCGCGGCGGCGGCCGCCCGCAACTTGGGCAGCACCAGGTCGGCCGCCTCTGCGCCCAGGGCCAGGTCGGCCGACTCCTTGACCGCCGCCAGGTGCTCACGGTCCAGCGCCGCGAGCAGTGGGTGGCCGCGCACCGCGGCGGCGATCCCGGAGGCGGCGGGCCCCTGCCACAGCGCCAGCGCCTCGACGCTCAGGGCCACGGCCCGCCCGGCCGCCCCCTCCTCCGCGGCCTTCCGGGCCGCGTCCCGCAGGCACCGGAAGCGCAGCAGGTCCAGGGAGTCGGCGTCGACCTCCAGACGGTAGCCACCCGCGCCGCGCAGCAGCCAACGGCCCGCCGAACGGGTGAAAAAAAGTGTGCCAAGCAGCTGCGGTGCAGGCCGGACACGCTGCCGTCGGCCGCCAGGGCGCCGGGGGCGTCGCCGTGTCCGCGGGGACCGGTCCCGGGAGCGGGGGCGCACCATGCGGAGACCCACGCCCGTTCCGCGACAGGAAGAGACCAGGAGATGGACGACCCGACGCACCCCGCCGTGCCGGAGCCCGCGCCGCCCGGGGCCCGGGCACATGACCCCCTGGCCGTCGCCCTCGGCAACGCGTCACTGCTCGGCGTCGGTTACCTGATCCTGGGGTGGCGCAAGCTCGCCGTCGCCGCCGTATTGGTGACCGTCGTACTCGTCTCCGTCCTGGTTTCGGTCGCCCGGCCGTGGTGCGAGGCCGTGGTGGTCATATGGTGGGCGGCTGCCATCGCGCATGGGTGGTTCCTGGCGCGTGGAGGCGGTGGAGGCGGTGGAGGCGGTGGAGGCGGTGGGCGCGGCGGGCTCGGTGGGCGTACGAGCCGGACGGCGGTGCGTACGCGGCGTCTGGTCGCGCTCGGTGTCACGGTGCCGGTGCTGCTGGCCGTGGGGCTCCTGCGGTTCGACGCCTCCAGGATCGCGCGGAGCGTGACCGAAGCCCGCCAAAGCGGCGACTGCGCACGAGTGTTGGCCGCCCAGGACAGGGTGTGGATCGGCCACCGCATAGCCGACGCCCCGCTGGCCGCCCGCGGCGACGAGACCGTCAAGGCGTGCCACCGGCTGCGGGCCGCCAAGGCCGACCTGGCCACCGGGTTGACCGGGGACACCAGTGCGCTGAAGGCGGGCTTCGACACGCTCTCCTCGGTCCTCGCGGAACCCGGCAACGGGAAGACCGTCGACGTGGTCCTGGACGGATTCCTCAGCGGCCTGCCCACCGAGAACCCCTGTCGCACGGTCACGGTCACCGACTGGCTCCGCCACCGCCGGCCCAGCCACAACGCGCTGGACCGGTCCGCCGACACCGCCAAGCGGACCGCGCCCGCGGCGCTGGTCGGATGCGGTGACGCCCTCATGGCGGGCAAGGACTGGCAGAAGGCACGGACGCGTTACCGGCAGCTGCTCGACCAGTACCCCGGTGACCGGCTCGCGGCCAAGGCCCGCGGCGGGGTCAGGCGGGCCAATCTGACCCTCGAGCTGGCACACGTCCGCGACCTTCTCGAGGGGGCGAGCGACACGCAGCCCGCGTACTGCTCCAAACCGGCCAAGTACAGCGGCGCCGCCCACTACGGCAAGGGAACCAACCGCGCGCTGTTCTACGGAAACGACACGTACACGAGCAAGCTCCCGGCCGCGTGGCGGACCACCGACGCCGCCCACGCCGTGCTGGTGGTCTGCGCGGACGAGGAGGAGCACGGGACCTCCGTCCGGACGTGTCCCTACGAGAACAAGACCTTCCCCAATTTCCCCAGGGATGTGACATTCCACAAGATCGCGATTCCGGTGAAGGTCTACGAGCTGCGGACCGGAAAGCGCGTGACCGACCGCGAGGTGGAGATCAGCGGCGCGAGCTGCCCCAGGAAGCTCCGGTACACCACCTACGGCCCCACCGATCTCGGCCCGCCGTCGGACGTGTACGTCAAGGCGTCCACAGCGGACGTGCGCGCCGGCTTCAGGGCGCTGATCCACCGGTGACCGGCGGGTCTCCCGGCTTGACCAGCCCCGTCTCGTACGCGAGCACGACGGCCTGGCGCGTCGGCCGCGCGGGCCGACCGCCGGTCAGCACGCTCGGGCCCGTGTTCTGCTGCGCTCGCCGCCGGGTGCGCGCGAGGTCACCGCTGCCTCGTACACCGACGTTCATGTGGCCGGTTCGGCATGGAACGTCAAGTGGGGCACTACTGGGCACACTGTCTCCATGCAGCACGATGAAGAACACCCGTTGTCCGGCGGGAACGTCAGCGATGGCGTTGTCCGTGTCAAAGACACCGTCCGCCGCCCGGTCGGGCCGTGGACTCCCGCGGTGCATGCCCTGCTGTCCCATCTGCACGAGGTGGGGTTCCGGGCGGCTCCCCGTCCGCTGGGCATCGACGATCAGGGGCGCGAGGTCCTGACCTTCATGCCGGGACAGGTGGTCTGGCCCGACCGGTTCTCCCTGCTGGAGCCCGCTCGGCGACTGGCCCGCGTGGCACGGCTGATCAGGGACTACCACGAGGCCGTGCGGGGCTTCACGCCGCCGCCCGACGCGCACTGGCAGGTGTTGATGCCGGCCGAGGGCAGTGACATCATCGCCCATCAGGACCTCGCGCCGTGGAATCTCGTGGTCGGCGCCGAGGACCAGTGGGCCTTCATCGACTGGGACACCGCCGGCCCCGGGTCCCGCCTGTGGGATGTCGCGTATGCCATGCACGGTTTCATCCCGCTGTCCGCGCACCCGGACTGGCAACGCCCGGATGCCGCGCACCGGCTGCGGGTCTTCGCCGACGCGTACGGCCTGGACGAAGCCGAGCGCCGCCAGTTGGTGCCGTTGCTGGGGCGCCGTACGCGTGCCATGCACGACTTCCTGCGCGACCAGGCCGCCCGGGGCAACCAGCCGTGGGCCACCCTGTGGGCCGAGGGCCACGGGGACGCCTGGCGAAGCGACGCCGAATACATCGAGCGGCGCGAGGACCAGTGGGCGCGCGCCCTGCTCGACGGCTGAGCTTCGTGGTGTGAACCATGGTGTGAAACCCCGAGCGTGGTGAACTGCCGATCGAAAGGCCGGGAATTCGATGATCAGCCAATGGCGGCTGCGGGCCGCTTTCGCCGCGCGGCTCTCGGAGATGTACGGGCAGGAGGTCCCCGCTTACACCACGCTGGTGGATGTCTCACGGGAGGTCAACGAGGACGTCCTGCGCGACCGGGGCGCCGACGCCGAGCGCCTGGGATCCATCAGCCGGGTGACCGCCGAGCGCCATGGAGCCATCCGGGTCGGAACCCCACGGGAGTTGCGGCAGGTCGCCCTCGTCTTCGCCGCCCTGGGCATGTACCCGGTCGGCTTCTACGATCTGCGTGAGGCCGCCGCCAGCGCCGTTCCCGTCGTCTCGACCGCCTTCCGGCCCATCGACGGCGTGGAACTGGCCCGCAATCCCTTCCGGGTCTTCACCTCCATGCTCACCCCGGCCGATCCGCGGTTCTTCGACGCCGATCTGCGCTCCCGCCTGGAAACGTTCCTCGCGGGCCGTGAACTGTTCCCTGTGGAGCTGCTCGCCCTCGCCGACCGTGCGGCGGCGGAGCGGGAGCTGCCCGACGTGGACGCCGAGCGCTTTCTGCAACTCGCCGTGCGGGCCTTCGAGCTGTCACCCGAGCCCATCGACAAGGTGTGGTACGAGACCCTGGAGCGGATCTCCGCCGTCGCCGCGGACATCGGCGGGGTCCGCAGCACCCACATCAACCACCTCACCCCGCGCGTGCTGGACATCGACGGGCTCTACCGGCGGATGACCGAACGCGGCATCGAGATGATCGACACCATCCAGGGCCCGCCGAAGTGGCAGGGCCCCGACGTCCTGCTGCGCCAGACCTCCTTCCGCGCCCTCGCCGAACCCCGCGCCCTGCGCACCCCCGACGGCAGCGTCGTCAGCGGCGCCCTGCGGGTGCGGTTCGGCGAGGTCGAGGCCCGGGGCATCGCCCTCACCCGGGAAGGCCGCGCTCTCTACGACCGGCTTCTCACCCTGGTCGACCAGCGGGCGGCCCACCACCCCGAGGCAGACCGTGGCGAACTCGCGCGCGCCGTATGGGACCAGCACATGCCCGGCAGCGAGCAGGACCTCGCCGCCCGAGGCCTGGCCTACTTCACCCACCGGGTGGTCCCCGACCGGCCACGGGACGGCAGCCGCCCGCCCGCCGACCTCGGCGGTCTGGCGGAACAGGGCTGGGTGCGCGCCGAGCCCATCGTCTACGAGGACTTCCTGCCCCGCTCCGCGGCCGGGATCTTCCAGTCCAACCTCAGCGGCGAGGGCATGCGCAACAACGACCACGAAGGCACCGCGTATGACGCCGCATGGCTCTCCGGAGCCATCGGACGCGACGTCCTGGACCCCTTCGCCCTCTACGAGGAGCAGCAGAACCGCTCCCTGGCACAGGTCGCCGACGAGCTGGAACTCGACCGCACCCCCCGCTGACCCCTCACACCCTCGGGGACTCCCATGACCAGCACCGCACCGCCCACCACCGACCACCTGCGCGCACGCGCGCTGACCGCCCTCGAGCGCATCGGCGTCACCGTCCCGGACGGCGGCGACTTTCCGGGCCCAGGGCGGCGAGATTCTGGCGGGCGGCGACCGGCGCCTGGCCGACGCCGCGCCCCGGGCCGCCTACGTCGAGCCGGCCGTCGTCCGCGTCGCCGAACAGACCGATGTGGTACAGGAGGAGACGTTCGCCCCGATCCTGTACGTGCTGACCTACGACACCCTCGACGAGGCCATCGCGCTGCACAACGATGTCCCGCAGGGCCTGTCGTCCAGCAATTTCACCCGCGACCAGCGGGAAGCCGAGATCTTCCTGTCCGCCGAGGGCTCCGACTGCGGCATCGCCAATGTCAACATCGGCACCTCCGGCGCGGAGATCAGCGGCGCCTTCGGCGGCGAGAAGGAGACCGGGGGCGGCCGTGAGTCGGGCTCCGACGCCTGGCGGGCGTATATGCGCCGCGCCACCAACACCGTCAACTACTCCAGCCGGCTGTCCCTGGCCCAGAACGTCAGCTTCCTCTGACCGCGGCTTCCTCTGACCACCCTTGCCCGCGGAACGAGAAACGCGGCGGCCCTCGCCCGGATCAGGACCGGGTGAGGGCCGCCGCGTCGTACATGAGTGACCAGGGGCCGGTCAGTCGGCGCCGAATTCCATCGCGGCGCGGTCGAGCAGCTGGTCGTCGGCGGAGACCTGGCCGTCCGAGGCGATCGCCTCGGACGCGCCCTTGGGCATCGCGCCGATCAGCCCGGTCGAGGCGGCCTGCGCGGCGCCGATCAGCGCCGGGTGGGAGCTGCCGACCATGCCGAGCCCGGCGTACTGCTCGAGCTTGGCGCGGGAGTCCGCAATGTCGAGGTTGCGCATGGTCAGCTGGCCGATCCGGTCCACCGGCCCGAAGGCGGAGTTCTCGGTCCGCTCCATGGAGAGCTTGTCCGGGTGGTAGCTGAACGCCGGCCCGGAGGTGTCCAGGATGGAGTAGTCCTCACCGCGCCGCAGCCGCAGCGTCACCTCGCCGGTGACCGCCGCACCGACCCAGCGCTGCAGCGACTCGCGCACCATCAGCGCCTGCGGGTCCAGCCAGCGGCCCTCGTACATCAGCCTGCCGAGCCGCCGCCCCTCGTTGTGGTAGCTGGCGAGGGTGTCCTCGTTGTGGATCGCGTTGACCAGCCGCTCGTACGCCGCGTGCAGCAGCGCCATGCCCGGCGCCTCGTAGATGCCCCGGCTCTTGGCCTCGATGACGCGGTTCTCGATCTGGTCGGACATGCCCAGGCCGTGCCGGCCGCCGATGGCGTTGGCCTCCAGAACCAGATCGACGGCGGAGGCGAACTCCTTGCCGTTGATCGTCACCGGCCGGCCCTGCTCGAAGCCGATCGTGACGTCCTCGGCCGCTATCTCGACGGCCGGGTCCCAGAACCGCACGCCCATGATCGGATCAACGAGCTCGATGCCCGCGTCGAGGTGCTCGAGCGCCTTTGCCTCGTGCGTCGCGCCCCAGATGTTCGCGTCGGTGGAATAGGCCTTCTCCGTGCTGTCCCGGTAGGGCAGGCCGTGAGCGACCAGCCACTCCGACATCTCCTTGCGGCCGCCGAGCTCGCTGACGAAGTCGGCGTCCAGCCACGGCTTGTAGATCCGCAGGGAGGGGTTGGCCAGCAGACCGTAGCGGTAGAACCGCTCGATGTCATTGCCCTTGAAGGTGGAGCCGTCGCCCCAGATCTGTACATCGTCCTCGAGCATCGCGCGCACCAGCAGGGTGCCGGTGACCGCCCGCCCGAGCGGGGTCGTGTTGAAGTAGGCGCGGCCACCGGACCGGATGTGGAACGCCCCGCAGGCCAGGGCCGCGAGACCCTCCTCCACGAGGGCCGCCCGGCAGTCGACCAGCCGGGCGACCTCCGCGCCGTATGCCGAGGCGCGCCCGGGTACCGAGGCGATATCGGGCTCGTCGTACTGGCCGATGTCAGCGGTGTAGGTGCATGGCACCGCACCCTTGTCGCGCATCCACGCGACGGCTACCGAGGTGTCGAGGCCACCGGAGAAGGCGATCCCGACACGCTCGCCGACAGGCAGGGAGGTGAGAACTTTGGACACGGCAGAAGTATGCATGACCTCGCATGATCATGCAAGCGCTGATGTATGACGGGCCCCGGGCCGCCCGCGCGACCGCGACGGCCCGGCCGATGTAACCCCGCTCCCGCGCCGCACCCGGGCTTCGCCGACCAGGCATATCACGGCCCTTGGCCTCCGGGCCGCCCCGGAGGAGAGCCCCGGGGCGGCCCGGAGGCCGAGGACGGTGTGTGTTCCGGCAGAGGATTGGCGTGGCCGTGGACCGTGGAGCATGCCCGCGCCCTGCGTGTCTCGCGCCGCCGGGCTCCTGCCCGGCGCGCCTGGCGGGCGATCCGGCGGAGGCGGTGCCCGGCGCCCCGTCGGACGCGTCCCCGGCGATCCGGTGGACGCCCCGCCGGCGATCTAGCGGGTGGCCCCGGTGTGCTCCCGCACAGTCGCCGCCTCGCTCGCCGCCGTCCCGGCCCCCGGCTCGGCGCTCTGCTTCGCGAACCCGCGCCGGCCCGGCAGGACCGCGAGGACGATCAGTGTTCCGGCGGCCATGATGATCCCGCCGATGAGGCTGGTCTGGGCGACTCCGTGGGCGAAGGCCTGGTGGACGGCGTCCACGGCGGCCTGGGCCTGCTGGGGCCCGGCGGAGGGATCCTGCGCGACCCGCTCCGCGACGGCCAGGCCGGCGCCGACCGAGTCCTTGGCGGTCTCCATCGCCTCCGCCGGGAGCCGGTTGCCCACCAGGTCGGTCAGCTCGTCCCGGTAGGCCGTGCCCAGCAGCGAGCCCAGCACCGCGATGCCCAGCGCCCCGCCAAGCTCCAGCGCGGTGTCGTTGACACCGCCGCCGACGCCCAGCTCGGACTCGGGGAAGGAGCCCATGATCGTGTCGGTCGCCGGGGAGATGGCCAGTCCGAGCGCGAGGCCCAGCATCATCAGCGGCACCAGGAAGTCCCCGTACGTCGACCCCTTGTCGATCTGGGTGAGCAGGAACATGCCCGCCGTGCCGACGGCCATGCCGGTCACGGCCATCACCCTCACCCCCAGCTTCGGGGCGAGCACCCCGGTCACCGCGGACCCGAGGAACACCGCACCGCCCAGCGGCAGCAGCCGTACACCCGTGTCCAGAGGGCCGTAGCCGAGGACGAACTGCAGGAACTGCGTCGAGTAGTAGAGCACGGCGAACATACCGAAGAAGAAGAACATCACTGCGAGCATCGAGCCGGTGAAGGGCCGCAGCGCGAACTTTCGGACGTCCAGCATCGGGTGCGGGTGCCGCAGCTCCCAGGCGACGAAGGCGACCAGACCGACACCGGCGACCACCGCCGCCGTGACGGGGCCGACGCCCCAGCCGGAGTGCGGGCCCTCGATGGCGGCGTAGATCAGGGAGCCGACGGTGACGATCGACAGCAGACCACCGACGTAGTCGATCCTGCCCATGCCCTCCGCCTTGGACGGCGGTACCAGGGCGAGCGCGCCGAACACGGCGAGGAGGGCGATCGGCACGTTGATCAGGAAGGCCGAGCCCCAGGCGTGGTCCTCCAGCAGCCAGCCGGAGACCAGCGGGCCGACGGCGACCGCCACCCCGGAGGTCGCGGCCCAGGCGGTGATGGCCTTGGC
>NZ_JARAXF010000062.1:0-21953 GCF_033793745.1 Streptomyces sp. ME19-01-6
CCCGGTTACATTCCGAACCCGGAAGCTAAGCCTTTCAGCGCCGATGGTACTGCAGGGGGGACCCTGTGGGAGAGTAGGACGCCGCCGAACAATCTTTGATAAAAGCCTGGTTGGGAGCTTCGGCTCCCAACCAGGCTTTTTTCTTTTTCCCGACCCGCGGTCTGAGTAGTCTGAGCGGCATGCGCTACGACCTGGTCATCTTCGACAACGACGGCGTGCTCGTCGACAGCGAGCCGATCTCCAACCGGCTCCTCGCCGCCTATCTCACGGAGTTGGGCCACCCCACCACATACGAGGACTCCATACGCGATTACATGGGGTCGGCCATGCACCGGATCCACGAGCTGGTCCTCGAGAGCACCGGCCGCCAATTGCCGGCTGACTTCGACGCGACCTTTCACAGCCGCGTGTTCGACGCCTTCCGACGGGAACTGGAGCCCGTGACCGGTGTCGCCGATGTCCTGGAGAAGCTGAGCGCGGACGGTGTTCCGTACTGTGTCGCCTCCTCCGGAAGCCATGAGCGCATACGTGTCGCGCTGCGGAAGACTGGGCTGTACGGACTCTTCGGCGAGCAGCGCATCTTCAGCTCCGAGGATGTGGGGAGGGGCAAGCCCGCGCCGGATCTGTTTCTGCATGCGGCGCGGACGATGGGGGTGCCGCCGCAGCGGTGTGCGGTTGTCGAGGACAGCCCGCTCGGCGTGCAGGCCGCCATCGCCGCCGGGATGGATGTGTACGGATACACGGCGATGACGCCGGCCGCCAAGCTCGCCCGCGCTCATGCCCGTTTCCCGGAGATGGCAGAACTGCCGCAATTGCTCGCCTAATACGGCGGGGGGCCGTACGCTCCTCGGCCATGACAGATACGCGCCCGACGCCGCGGCTGCGGCACGGCCGGGCCTCGCTGGCCGTCAGTTTCTTCGTCCAAGGCGCGATCTTTGCTCTGCTGGTGACCCGAATACCCGCGCTGCAGGACCGATACGGGGTGTCCGACGGGCTGCTGCCCGCGTTCCTCGCCGCGGTTCCGGTCCTCGCGGGTGTGGGCAGCGTCGGGACCGAGCACCTGGTCAAGCGGGTGCGGCCGGGGCTGGTGCTCCGCTGGGTCCAGCCGGTGGTCTCTGTCGCGTTGCTCGCGGCCGGGTCGGGCACGGCGCTGTGGCAGCTCGCTCTCGCGCTCGCGGTTTTCGGGCTCTCCGTCGGGGCTCTCGACGCGTCGATGAACATGCTCGGCGTCACCCTGCAGCACGCGTACGGGCGGAGCATCATGCTCGGCTTCCATGCCGCGTACAGCCTGGGCGGGATCGGCGGTGCGTCGCTCGCCTGGGCGGGTGCGCACTGGGATGTGTCCCTGCCCGTGCTGTATGCGCCCCTTGTCGCGACGCTTGTGCCGGTCGCGCTGCTCGCCAGCCGCTGGTACGTGGATCAAGCGAGGGATCAGGAGAGGGAGCAAGCGAGAGATCAGGAGGACAAGCAGGCGCCCGCAGCCGTCAGCATGAAGCTGCTGCTGCCACTCTGTCTTGTGATGGCGTTCGCCTATATCGGTGACTCGACGGTCTCCAACTGGAGCGCCAAGTACCTCGAGGACGTACTGCACAGCTCCGAGCAACTGGCCACCGTCCCGTACAACGTCTACATGGTCACCGCCCTCCTCGGCCGCACCTTCGGCGACCTGGGGGTGCGCCGCTTCGGCGCGGTCGCCGTGGTGCGGGTCGGCACCCTGCTCGCCTCGGGCGGCTTCGCGGTCGTCGCGGCGGCGCCCGGCGCATGGGTGGGGATGCTGGGGTTCACGCTGCTGGGGCTGGGGTTGTGTGTGCTGGTGCCGCAGACCTTCGCGGCCGCCGGGCGGCTGTTCCCGGGGGCGTCCGACGCCGCCATCGCACGCCTCAACATCTTCAATTACGTCGGTTTTCTGATCGGCTCCCCGCTCGTCGGCGCACTGGGCGGCGCATGGAGCTACCGGGGGGCGATGCTGGTGCCGATGGCGCTGGTGCTCGCGACGCTGTGGTACGCGAGGTCGTTTGCGCCCACTCCTGCCCGATACGGTGGCGGGCATGAGCGGTCGCGCACAGTTGATGTGGGATGAGGACCTGACCGGGTACGACTTCGGCGCCGGACATCCGATGGACCCGGTCCGTCTGGCGCTGACCATGCGTCTGGTGGAGGCGTTCGGACTCGATCGTGCCGTCGAGGTGGTCGCGGCCAAGCCGGCCGGGGAGTCCACGCTGCGGCTGGTCCACCGCCGGGATTACATCGAGGCGGTGCGGCGGGCATCGGCCGATCCGGCCTCGGCGGACAGCTCGTACGGCCTGGGCACCATTGACGATCCGGCCTTCGCCGGGATGCATGAGGCCTCGGCGCTGATCGCCGGCCAGTCGGTCGGCGCGGCGGAGAGCGTATGGCGTGGACAGGCGCTCCACGCTGTGAACTTCTCGGGTGGGCTGCATCACGCGATGCCGGGCGGGGCCGCCGGGTTCTGCGTCTACAACGACGCGGCGCTGGCGATCGCGCGGCTGCTGGAGATGGGTGCGGAGCGGGTCGCGTACGTGGATGTGGATGTGCACCACGGGGACGGGGTGCAGGCGGCGTTCTGGGACGACCCCCGGGTGCTCACCATCTCGCTGCACGAGCACCCGAGGACCCTGTTCCCGCAGACCGGATGGCCGGAGGAGACGGGCGGGGAGCGGGCGCCGGGTGGCGCGGTGAATGTGGCGCTGCCGGCCGGGACCGGGGACGCGGGGTGGCTGCGGGCGTATCACGCGGTGGTGCCGGAGCTGTTGGCGGCGTTCCGGCCGCAGGTGCTGGTGACACAGCACGGCGCGGATACGCATGTGGAGGATCCGCTGGCGCACCTGGCGGTGACCGTGGACGCGCAGCGCGCGGTCGCGGAGAGCTGTCATGAGCTGGCGCATGAGCACGCGGACGGCCGGTGGATCGCGCTGGGCGGCGGTGGATACGCGGTGGTGGATGTGGTGCCCCGGTCGTGGACGCATCTGGTGGCGATCGCGGCCGGGCGGCCGGTGGAGCCGGAGGCGGAGGTGCCGGAGGAGTGGCGGCACGAGGTGTACCGGCGGACCCGGCAGTCGGCGCCGGGGCGGATGACCGACGGGCGGTCGCCGCAGTGGCGGGACTTCGCGGAGTGGGGGTACGACCCGGGGGACCGGCTGGACCAGGCGATCCTGGCGACCCGACGGGCGGCCTTTCCGCATCACGGGCTGCTGCCCTGACACAACCAGGACCTGTCATCACACAACCAGGCCCCGCCCGGACGCAACCAGGCTCTGCCGTGGCACAACCAGGCCCTGCCCGGACACAACCAGGTTCTGTCCGGGCCTGACTGGGAGGGGCCGGCCCTCCGGTGCGGTTAGGCCAACCGTGGCAACTCTCGGCGTTCTTCGGTCTGCGGTCGCGGTGATCCGTCAGCATCGGTGGCGTGTTGAGTACCGCCGCGCTGCGTGCGCATCTGCTGGCCGCGCGGCTCGCCGGGCCGGTCGCCACGAGCCGGGAGCGGAGCTTGCGCAGCTACCGGCTCTTCGCCGCCCGCGACCCCCGGGTGCTGCTCGGCATCGAGCCCGAACGTGACTGGACGTTCCTGGAATTGCTTCACCTCATGAGCGACAAATGCGGGATTTCGGCCAATCCGGCGCTCACCTCCGGTCAGGATGTGATCGATCCGGATCTGACCCTCGCCGCGCTCGACGCCTTCGCGGAGCGGTTGGGCGCGGCGGCCGCCGCGGGGGTGCCGGTGCTGCTCGGGACCGGCCATCCACACCGCCTCCTCGGGTTCTACGCCTCGTTGGCGGCGGCGCTCTCGGCGGTCGGCTGCCCTGTTCTCACCCCCGCGCAGAATAGATGTATCGACATAACGACCCAATTCGGCGTACGTACCTACCACCTCGCCTACGTACGAGGAGTCGCGATGGTGCGGGAACCCGGCGCTCGGAGCGAGGCCCGCAACCCGGGTTGCCACAGTCATTCGCCGCTCCCGGTTCGGGTGGCTCTCGGCTGTGCCGCCGACCGCGGCGGCCCCCTCCCCGGCTTGGTCATCGGGGACCACGGATGGGTCTGCGGGGCAGGTCAGCTGGGGTTCGAGGCCATCGGCCTGGCGGACACGGACGACCCCGCGCCGTTCGTCGGCCAGGCGGAGGGGCGGGTGTCGGTGGCGGTTCCGCTTGACGACGCTGTGCGGTCCGCTTACTACCGACCGATTACTCGCTATGTACTCAATCGGGCGTGTCTGTCACAGTAGGCGTCCGATCGCTACTCCTCTTCCCCACTCGTATCACGCGCCCCTAATCTGGTGAGGAGCGCGCATGCGAGCAGGAGTCACCGGAGGGGAAGCCGGTGCCCGACATGTGCGGAAGGTTCAGGTGTGTCATGGCTGCTGGCGAAAGGCCTCTGAACGAGGTTCAGTTTCTGACCGTGGCGGAAGTCGCCTCGGTGATGCGAGTGTCCAAGATGACCGTGTACCGCTTGGTGCACAGCGGTCATCTGCCGGCGATCCGGGTGGGCAGGTCTTTCCGGGTCCCAGAGCAGGCGGTTCATGAGTATCTCCGCGAGTCCTATGTGGGGGTGGAGTCCGCCTAGGTCCGGACGGGCCTGACGGCAGGGCCCAGGACGCCCCTCGGATTACGCGGTTCGCTCGGCGCCGGGTAGGCTGGCCCGATGTAGGTCGTGTGGGCTCGGACGCCCCGCACCGAGTGAATCGAAGTGAGCGAGGGTAGTCGTGGGCTCTGTTATCAAGAAGCGGCGCAAGCGGATGGCGAAGAAGAAGCACCGCAAGCTGCTCAAGCGCACGCGCGTCCAGCGTCGCAACAAGAAGTAAGCAAGCGACGCTGTGTTCGTCCCGCAGCCCTTCCACCGACGGTGGGAGGGCTGCGGCGCGTCCACAGAGGGTGCTCCCCTCGCCCGACGGACCCTCGTCCTAAAACCTCGTACCGTGCGGCGAGTGGTCATCACAAGGCAACATCCAGCGGTTACGGTGTTCGCCTCGGCCCAGCTCGCACGAGGGTGGGAAGGAAGGCGCTGATCTTGGGAAAGGTCGTGCTCGTCACCGGAGTCGCACGCCGCCTGGGGGGTCGCTTCGTACGGCGCATACAGCGCGAGCCCGATGTCGCCCGGGTGATCGGCGTGGACGCCGTCAGCCCCGAACACCACCTCGGTGGGGCCGATTTCGTACGCGCCGACATCCGCCACCCCGCGATCGGGAAGCTGCTCGCCGAGACCGGCGTCGACACCGTCGTCCACATGGACATCAACGGCACCCCGCTCGGCGGGCGCGGCAGCCGCACCTCGGTCAAGGAGACCAACGTCATCGGCACCATGCAGCTGCTCGGTGCCTGTCAGAAGGCGCCGTCGGTGCAGCGGCTCGTAATCAAGTCCAGCACCAATGTGTACGGCTCCGCACCCCGCGACCCCGCCGTCTTCAGCGAGACCACCCCACCCAAGTCGCTCCCCAGCGGCGGCTTCGCCAAGGACGCCGTCGAGGTCGAGGGGTATGTACGGGGCTTCGCCCGGCGCCGCCCCGACGTGGCCGTCTGTGTGCTGCGCTTCGCCAACATCCTGGGGCCCTGCGCGGACTCTCCCCTCGCCGAGTACTTCGCGCTGCCCGTGCTGCCCACCGTCATCGGCTACGACCCGCGGCTGCAGTTCGTCCACGAGGAGGACGCCATCGAGGTGCTGCGGATCGCCGCCTCCGAGCCGTCCCGTGGCACGCTCAACAGCGGCACCTTCAACATCGCGGGCGACGGTGTGCTGCTGCTCTCGCAGGCCGCCCGGCGGCTCGGCCGCCCCACGCTCCCGCTGCTGCTGCCGACCCTGAGATGGGCCCGTACCGCGCTGCGCTCCGTCGGGATCACCGACTTCTCGCCCGAGCAGATCCGGCTGCTCACGCACGGCCGGGTCGTCACCACCAATCAGATGCGCGAGACGCTGGGCTTCGAGCCCGGATACACCACGGCCGGCGCCTTCGCCGACTACGCCCGCAGCCGCGGGCCCGGGCTGCTCCCGCCCGAGACCCTCGCCCGTAACATCGACCGGCTCGCCGGGCTGCTGCCCGCCCGCGGCGCCGCCCAGAATTGAGGAGCGCAACCACCATGGCGGATGCCAAGGTCATTCCGTTCGGTGAGGAGCCGCGGTCCCGGCGCAAGGGCCAGCGGCCGGGACGTACCCGGGCCCAGGGCCCGCTCAAGCCCGTGCCGCAGCAGCGCGACGAGGAGCGCGACCAGCGGCCGGAGACGCTCGCGACGGCCGCCGCGACGCCTCCGCTGCCGCCCCAGGACCCGCCGGGAGTCAGCGCCTTCGGGGGCGGCTGGGAGCGGCGGCTGGCGCACGGCCTGAGCTTTCTGCGCCGCCGGGTCACGGGGGAGTACGAGGTCGACGACTTCGGCTATGACGAGGACCTCACCGACCAGGTCCTGATGTCACTGCTGCGCCCGATGTACGAGAAGTACTTCCGGGTCGAGGTGAAGGGCATCGAGAACATCCCGGACAGCGGGGGCGCGCTCGTCGTCGCCAACCACTCCGGGGTGCTGCCGCTGGACGGGCTGATGCTCCAGGTCGCGGTCCACGACCACCACCCGGCGGGCCGCCATCTGCGGCTGCTCGCCGCGGACCTGGTCTTCGTACTGCCGGTCATCAACGAGCTGGCGCGCAAGCTCGGGCACACCCTGGCGTGCTCCGAGGACGCCCAGCTGCTGCTGGAGCGCGGCGAGGTGGTCGGGGTGATGCCGGAGGGCTTCAAGGGGATCGGCAAGCCGTTCTCCGAGCGGTACAAGCTGCAGCGCTTCGGGCGGGGCGGCTTTGTCTCGACGGCGCTGCGCGCCGGGGCGCCGATCGTGCCGTGCTCGATCGTCGGCGCCGAGGAGATCTACCCGATGATCGGGAACGCGAAGACGCTCGCGCGGCTGCTGGGCTTCCCGTACTTCCCGGTCACGCCGACCTTCCCCTGGCTCGGACCGCTCGGCGGGGTGCCGCTGCCGACGAAGTGGACGATCCAGTTCGGCGAGCCGATCCCGACGGACTCGCATCCGCCGGAGGCGGCGGACGACCCGATGCTGATGTTCAACCTGACCGACCAGGTGCGCGAGACGATCCAGCACACCCTCTACAAGCTGCTGGTGCAGCGACGCTCTGTCTTCTTCTGAGCTGTCTTCTTCGGGGCGGTCTTCTTCTGAGCAGCGTGCGACTGCTGGAGGCGGCGGCCGGGGTCCCTCAGGGAACCCCGGCCGCCGCCTCCGTATCGCGCTGCCCTACTTCCCGTCGCCGTCGATGCCGAGGCCCGGCAGCAGGTCGGGCAGCAGCGGCGGGATGGTGATCTCCGGCGGGGTCGGCTTGGCGCCCGGATCGCTCTTGCCGGAGGACGGGAGCGGGGCCGGCTCGCCCGTCGGCGGATCCAGCAGATCGCCGGCCCCGCCGATGAGGCCGCCGTCCTCGAGGTGGGACGGGGCCGAGGGGTGCGGCCGGGGCTCGTCCCCGCTGGGGCGGGCGGAGCTCGGCGCGGTCGCGGTGGGCGCCGGGATGTGGGAACCGCCCGTGGGGGCGCGCTCGGGTGGTTCGACCACCGTACGGCCGGTGCTGTCCCGCCCGTCCCGGGAGGCGGGCAGCAGGGACTGCAGCGGACCGACCTCTTGGTCTATGGCGTCGAACACCGAGCTCACCTCGTCCCCGACGTCCATGAGCTGGACGGGCAGCTTCTCGCGCAGCCGGGACCAGCCCTCGCGGTGGGAGCGGGAGAAGGACGACAGCGTCCGCATGGGGCCGAGCGAGCCGTCCCGCTCATAGACCTTGTGCAGCAGCCGGTGGCCCTCGGAGGCGTCATGGCGCATGCCGGCGAGGGCCTTGCGGATCTCGCCCAGCGACTCGTGGTCCAGGTCGCCCGAGCGGCCCCGCTCCATCAGCCGACGGGCCTCGCTCATCCTGGTCGACGCCTGGTCCAGATACAGCCGACCGCGGTCGGCGTCGTCGTCGGCCATCTCGAGCTTCAGATCCTCTATGCCGCGCTTGAAGCCATAGAGGGTGTCACCGGGCAGGGCGTCGGAACTGGCCGCGGCGACCCCGCCGAACGCGCCCGCCGCCACCCCGACCGTGAGCCCTCCGGCCGCCAGGCCCTTGGACCAGCGGGAGCGGGGGCGCAGTCTGCTGAGGGGGGCCGCCCGGCGGGCGCGCGGGGGTCGCTGCCCGGGCACCTGGGGCGCGCCCTCGGCGAAGGCCGCTTCCATGGCGGCGACCAGCTGCGCCCGCTGGGTGGTCCGGACCTCGGGATCCAGCGTCGGTGCCGGCAGCTCGCCGAGCCCGCTCGTCAGGGCCAGCAGCCGTCTGTGCTCCACGCTGTCCGCCGAAGAGCCGGGCTGCTCGGCGCCCGCCGCGCCCTGGGCATCCTGGTGGCTGTCCCTCTCCAGGGCCTCCAGGGCTTCCAGGGCCTTGGCGAAGGCGTTAGCCCGCCGGTGCGCCGATACGTTCGCGATCACGGGCGGCACCTCCTCATCGTCGTGACGGTCGACTCCCCAGGACCCCCGGAACGTTGCACGCCGCATGCATTTCCACCCGAAAGAGTGGGGTGTCTATGGATAGGACGTGACCGCAAGGAGCCTGCATCCTCCACAACGAGCGGCGCATCACCAGGGTTACGCCCTCCCGATGATCGGACGGGGCGTGATGGCGGCGCCACCGACGGTCAGCGAACGTCCTCGGGGAGAAGCCGGGCCAGGGTACGGACGGCCCGGTACTGGAGGGTCTTGATCGCGCCCTCATTCTTCCCCATGACGCGGGCGGTCTCGGCGACGGACAGGCCCTGGAGGAAGCGCAGCGTCACGCACTCCTGCTGCTGCGGGTTGAGCTTGCGCACCGCCTCCAGTAGCGCGGCGTTGGAGAGGGATTCCAGGACGGAGTCCTCGGGGGAGCGCTCGACCTCATTGGCGTCGAGCATCTCGCCGGTGGTGACCTCGAGCCGGAAGCGGCTGGATTTGAAGTGGTCGGCGACCAGATTGCGGGCGATGGTCACCAGCCAGGCGCCGAAGTCACGGCCCTGCCAGGTGAAGGTGCCGATGCGGCGCAGCGCGCGCAGGAACGTCTCGCTGGTGAGGTCTTCGGCCGTGGCCCGGCCGCCCACGCGGTAGTAGATGTAGCGGTAGACGGTGTCGGCGTACTGGTCGTACAGCCGGCCGAAGGCCTCGGCCTCGCCCGCCTGGGCGCGCTCGACGAGGTCCATCATGCGGCGGCTGTCGCTGTCCGCGCCGGGGCGGCGGGCGGTGGACGTGCCGCCGCGGGAGCGTCTGCCGACCGCCGCCCCGCCGTCGGCCAGGGCATAGCAGGAGCTGGCGGGGCCGGCCGCGCCGCCGGCGGGGCCGGCGGGCACGGGTGTGGCGAGGGCGGGGACGGCATACGCGGTGGGGACGAAGCCGCGCAGACAGTCGAGGACCGTTGCGCGCAGCGTAGCCAGGCCCGAGGCGTCAACCCCGACGTGTGGGTACACGGGACTCCCAGAGGCAGAGCTTCCATCACGTGCAGTACGGGACCGTTCACCCGCCGTAGGGACGCGTGGGTACCGATTTGCGTCTAAGGAGAATAACGCTTCGTACAGGCAACGCTACACCCAGTTGTCCAAATCATCGTTTGAGTCTGCTCCGTTATGGGTTGATGACCGATCAAGTATCGAGTGCAGTAGGGCTATTGACCGTTAGGTGTCATGGTCTGCGCGATTTCGTGGCGTGTTGTGCAAAGAGGGCGGTAAGAGGGCAGGTCGGGGCCTTGTGGGCTGGGAAACGGGGATTGACCGGCCGGGAGCGGCCGTGGTCAGCCGGTCGCGCTCCGGGGGCGGGGTCGCGCGGTGACGGCTGCCATCACGGACGGTCATCGTCCGGCGCAAGCGGTCAGGCGTCGGCGCAGGCGGTCAAGGGTGAAGGCCGAGGCAGCAGGGTGACGGCTGTGTGGCGCGCAGTGGCCGCTCAGCGGCTTTTTGTGGCTCTGCGTAGTGGAGGTGCGCTCTGGGTGCCTGTGCGCTCTGTAGCGCTCCTGCGCTCTGTAGTGCCCGTGCGCTCTGTAGTGCCCGTGCGCTCCGCGGCGTCAGTAGCGGCGGCGGCGGTGCAGGGCCACGGCGGCCGCCGTGCCGCCCGCCACCGCGCCCACCCCGGCGGCCGCCGGGATGCCGATCTTGGCGGCCTTGCGGCCCGTACGGTAGTCGCGCAGCCGCCAGCCGTGCTCGCGCGCGTGCTTGCGCAGCCGCCCGTCCGGGTTCACCGCGTAGGGATGCCCGACGATCGACAGCATCGGAATGTCGTTCGAGGAGTCGCTGTACGCGGCGCAGCGGGACAGGTCGAGGCCCTCGGCCGTCGCCAGTGCCCGTACGGCCTCGGCCTTGGCCGGCCCGTGCAGCGGCTCGCCGACCAGCTTGCCCGTGTACACCCCGCCGACCGACTCGGCCACGGTGCCGAGCGCGCCGGTCAGGCCCAGCCGCCGGGCGATGATCGTCGCGGTCTCCACCGGGGCCGCGGTCACCAGCCAGACCCGCTGCCCGGCGTCGAGGTGGGCCTGGGCGAGGGCGCGGGTGCCCGGCCAGATGCGGTCGGCCATGTACTCGTCGTAGATCTCCTCGCCGATCGTCATCAGCTCGGAGACCCGGTGGCCCTTGACGATGGACAGGGCGCTGCTGCGCACGTCCTCCATATGGGCCGGGTCCTCGACCCCGGCCAGCCGGAACCAGGTCTGCTGCCAGGCGAAGCGGGCCAGCTCGCGCTTGCGGAAGAAGCGGCGCTTGTAGAGGCCACGGCCGAAGTGGAACAGGGCGGCGCCCTGCATGACCGTGTTGTCCAGGTCGAAGAAGGCGGCGGCCCGATCGTCCCCGACGACGGGGAACTCCGGCTCAGGGACCTTGGGCGGGGCTGTCTGGGCCGAGGATTTGCGCGCCGCCTCGGCCGAGGCTTCTCCGGCGAGGACGCTCGCCTCGGTGGCGAGGTGTCGACGACGGGTGAACCATCCCAATGCGGCCATGGGCTGAGCATAGCCAGCCATTCCCCGCATCCCGTTACGGCCGGGTGTCCGGACGATTCAGCCGCGCCGACTTCCCGGCCCCCGGACGGCCCCGGACGACGGCCCCGGACGAGGGCCGGGGCGCAGGGGCCGGCTCAGCCGCCCAGCGCCTTCCGGAGCCGCTCCGGGTTCACCCGCCAGAAGTCGTGCTGTGCGCCGTCGACGAGGATCACCGGGATCTGCTCCCAGTACTTGCGGTAGAGCTCCTCGTCCTGGGTGATGTCCTTCTTCTCCCAGGACGCGCCCAGCTCGCCGCAGACCTTCGCGACCACGGCCTCGGCGTCCTCGCACAGGTGGCAGTCGGGCTTGCCGATCAGGGTGACCGTGCGCTCGGCGGGGTTCTTGCGCGGGGTGCGGCGCAGCAGCGGGCTCATGTCCGCCATTGTGCCCCGCGCCGGTGGGGCGGCCCCGAGCGCCTCGGGCCTCCTGGTTGTCCCGATCGACTCGGGTCGCCCGGCCGCCGCGTCGATTACGATCGTGGGCGGTTTGTTGCCGTCTGCGCTGCTGCCCTGAGGGCAAGCGGTGAGGAGTGAGGGCCCGTGCTCCCGTCGGTGTCCCGGCCGTACGGATGTGGCCGCCGGGAACGGTGTGACACCGGTTGTGGTTCCACGAGCAGGTCGAATGGATGCGTGACACCGGTCACTTTGCTCGGACAAAACGGACACCATCTTTGTGCACGCGTTCACAAAGACATAGCCTGCTGTCGATGGGGACGTCCTGAAACATACGGACGCCCGCAGCCCCGCTCTACCCGCAGGAGCACCGTGGCAACTGGCCGAACTCACCGACCGGCGACCCGAAGCCGAGGGATCCCCGAGGCCACCGTCGCCCGGCTTCCGCTGTATCTGCGTGCGCTGACCGCGCTCTCCGAGCGCTCGGTGCCCACGGTCTCCTCGGAGGAGCTCGCGGCCGCGGCCGGGGTCAATTCGGCCAAGCTGCGCAAGGACTTCTCCTACCTCGGGTCGTACGGCACCCGCGGGGTCGGCTACGACGTGGAGTACCTCGTCTACCAGATCTCGCGTGAGCTGGGCCTCACCCAGGACTGGCCGGTCGTGATCGTCGGTATCGGTAACCTCGGCGCGGCGCTCGCCAACTACGGCGGCTTCGCCTCCCGCGGCTTCCGGGTCGCGGCGCTGATCGACGCCGACCCGGCGATGACCGGCAAGCCCGTCGCGGGCATCGCGGTGCAGCACACCGACGAGCTCGAGCAGATCATCACCGACAACGGCGTGTCGATCGGCGTCATCGCCACCCCGGCGGGAGCGGCCCAGCAGGTCTGCGACCGGCTGGTGGCCGCCGGTGTCACCTCGATCCTCAACTTCGCCCCCACCGTGCTCTCGGTGCCGGACGGGGTGGACGTGCGCAAGGTCGACCTGTCGATCGAGCTGCAGATCCTCGCCTTCCACGAGCAGCGCAAGGCGGGCGAGGAGACGGTCGCGCTCGAGGAGGCGGCGAGCGCGCAGGACGCCGCGGCGAGCGGCGCGGCGGTCGGGCCGGCCCCGCTCGCCCCGCACCGCGCGGCGCCGGGCGCGGGCACCGACAACGGCCGCCAGGGACCTGACGGGGACGTACCCGCCGTGATGCCGGCATGAGCCTTCTCGTCGTCGGACTGAGCCACCGCAGCGCGCCGGTGAGCGTGCTGGAGCGCGCCTCGCTGGTGGGCGAGGAGCAGGCGAAGCTGGTGCAGGACACCCTCGTGGCCGAGCCCGCCACCGAGGCGGCCGTACTCGCCACCTGCAACCGCATCGAGCTGTACGCGGACGTGGACAAGTTCCACGCCGGGGTCGCCGAGCTGTCCACGCTGCTCGCCCAGCACACCGGCGTCGGCCTCGACGAGCTCACCCCCTATCTGTACGTCCACTACGAGGACCGGGCCGTCCACCACCTGTTCTCGGTGGCCTGCGGCCTGGACTCGATGGTCGTCGGCGAGGGCCAGATCCTCGGCCAGATCAAGGACGCGCTCGCGCTGGGGCAGGAGCTGCACACCGCGGGCCGGCTGCTGAACGACCTGTTCCAGCAGGCGCTGCGGGTCGGCAAGCGGGCCCACAGCGAGACCGGCATCGACAAGGCCGGCCAGTCGCTCGTCACCTTCGGCCTGGAACAGCTGGCCGGGGACGTGCCGGTGGCGGACTGGGCGGCGGGCCGGCGCGCCCTGGTGATCGGGGCGGGCTCGATGTCCTCCCTGGCCGCGACCACGCTCGCCCGCGCCGGTGTCGCCGAACTGGTGATCGCCAACAGGACGTTGGATCGGGCGCGGCGCCTCGCGGAGTCCCTGGCGGGCCTCGTCCCCGGCGCCCGCGCCGTGCCGATGGACGCCGTCGCCTTTGAGCTGCCCCACGCCGACGTCGTCGTCTCCTGTACCGGCGCGACCGGTCTGGTGCTGACCGCCGACATGCTGCGCGAAGCCCTCGACCGGCGCGCGGAGCACCCGGCGGCGGGCCCCGCCGGGCCGGGCGCGGCGGAGACCGTCGCGCTGCTGGACCTGGCGATGCCGCGCGACATCGACGCGGCGGCGCACCGCATCCCCGGGCTGCGCCTGGTGGACATCGAGTCGCTCGCCGAGGCCGCGGCCGACGAACCGATGGCCGCCGACGTCGGCCAGGTCCGCGCCATCGTCTCCGACGAGGTGGCCGCCTTCGGGGCGGCCCAGCGCGCCGCGCACATCACGCCGACCGTGGTCGCGCTGCGTACCATGGCGGCAGATGTGGTCGCCGGCGAGATCGCCCGGCTCGACGGGCGCCTCCCCGACCTCGACGAAAGACAGCGCGCCGAGATCACCCAGACCGTGCGCCGTGTCGTCGACAAGCTGCTGCACGCGCCCACCGTGCGGGTCAAGCAGCTCGCGAGCACCCCCGGCGGGGCCGGCTACGCGGACGCGCTGCGCGAGCTGTTCGACCTCGACCCGCAGGCGGTGGCCGCCGTCAGCCGGGCCGACGCGAACGGCACCCGTCCCAGCGGCAGCGCCGACGCCGGCCGGCCCGGCGCCGCTGCCGTCCGATACGACCCGAAGAGAGGCCGGGCATGAACACCACACCCCCCGCCGCCTCCGGCCGGGCAGGCACCCCCGGCGGCCCGGCGCCGCTGCGGCTCGGCACCCGGCGCTCCGCGCTGGCCATGGCCCAGTCCGGGCGGATAGCGGACGCGGTGCGCCGCGTCACCGGACGTCCCGTCGAGCTCGTGGAGATCACGACGCGCGGGGACGTCTCGCGCGAGGACCTCGCGCAGATCGGCGGCACCGGCGTCTTCGCCACCGCGCTGCGCGAGGCGCTGCTGCGCGGCGAGGTCGACTTCGCCGTCCACTCGCTGAAGGACCTGCCGACCACCCAGCCCGACGACCTGGTCCTGGCCGCGCTGCCGACCCGCGAGGACCCGCGCGACGCGCTGATCGCCCGCGACGGCCTCACCTTCGCCGAGCTTCCGCCCGGCGCCCGGATAGGCACCGGCTCCCCGCGCCGCACGTCCCAGTTGCGCGCCTGGGCGCGGTCGCTGGGCCTGCGGATCGAGACCGTGTCGATCCGCGGCAACGTCGACACCCGTATCGGCTACGTCCGCTCGGGGGAGCTGGACGCGGTGGTGCTGGCCGCCGCGGGCCTGGCCCGACTGGGACGGCTCGACGAGGCGACCGAGATCCTGGACGCCGACCACATCCTGCCCGCCCCCGGCCAGGGGGCACTGGCAGTCGAGTGCGCCGCCGCCAACGCGGTGCTCGCTGCTCAGCTCGCCGAGCTCGACGACCCGCTCACCCGGGTCGCCGTGACCGCCGAGCGTTCCCTGCTCGCCGCCCTGGAGGCCGGCTGCAGCGCACCTGTGGGTGCGCTGGCCGACCTGCTGGGCGACGGTCAGGCTGTCACCGAAATGCGCCTGCGCGGCGTCGTCGGCACCACCGACGGCTCCTCGCTGGTGCAGCTGTCCATCACCGGTCCCGTTCCCGCGGCGCCTGGCGAGGAAGCGGCGCGGCTCATGGGCCGTGAGCTCGCCGCCGAGATGCTCGCGAAGGGTGCGGCCGGTCTTATGGGGGAGCGAGCACATTGAACCCCAACGCCCCTAACCACCCCGGATACGGGCACGTCACCTTCCTTGGTGCGGGCCCAGGAGATCCAGGCCTGCTGACGTTGCGTGCTGTGGAGGCACTAGCCCACGCCGATGTCCTGATCGCCGACCCGCACGTGCTCGACGTGGTACGTACGCACGTCAGGCCGGGCGTGGCCGCGGACGCTCAGGGCACACCCGAACAGGCGCGTGCTGATGCGCCGTCAAGCACTGCCGACGTGCCCCTACTCAGGGACACGGCCAATCTTGTCATGGGCGCCGCGCGGAGCGGCAAGCGGGTCGTCCGCGCGGTCGCGGGCGACCCTGGCCTGGACGGATACGCCGCCGACGAGATGCTCGCGTGCGCCGCCGAGGGCATCGTCTTCGAAGTGGTGCCGGGCGTGGCGGCCGCGGTGGGTGTGCCCGCCTACGCGGGGGTGCCGCTGCGGGACGCGCAGGGCACCGACGTGCGCCTCGTGGACGCCCGTACGGCCGACGACCGCTGCTGGAGCGAGGTCGGCGCCTCCGACGCGACCGCCGTGGTCTCCGCGACCCTGGAGACGGTCGCGGCCGCCGCGGGCGAGCTGGTGGCCGCCGGACGCAAGCCGGACACCCCGCTGACCGTCACCGTCGCCGGCACGACCACCCGGCAGCGCACCTGGACGGCGACGCTGGGGACCATCGCGCAGGTGCTGAAGGCGGCCAAGGTGCTGCCGTCGCCGCAGGGCGCCCAGCCGGTGATAGCCGTGGTCGGCGAGCGCAGCGCGGCCGCGCAGCGCGACCAGCTGGCGTGGTTCGAGTCCAAGCCGCTGTTCGGCTGGCATGTGCTGGTGCCGCGCACCAAGGAGCAGGCCGCCTCGCTCTCGGGCCAGCTGCGCTCGTACGGCGCGGTGCCCAGCGAGGTGCCGACCATCGCGGTGGAGCCGCCGCGCACCCCGCAGCAGATGGAGCGCGCGGTCAAGGGCCTGGTGACAGGCCGCTACGAGTGGATCGCCTTCACCTCGGTCAACGCGGTCAAGGCGGTGCGGGAGAAGTTCGAGGAGTACGGGCTCGACGCCCGCGCCTTCGCCGGGATCAAGGTCGCGGCGGTGGGCGAGCAGACCGCCAGATCGCTCATCGACTTCGGGGTCAAGCCGGACCTGGTGCCCAGCGGCGAGCAGTCCGCGGCCGGGCTGCTTGAGGACTGGCCGCCGTACGACCCGGTCTTCGACCCGATCGACCGGGTGTTCCTGCCGCGCGCCGACATCGCCACGGAGACGCTGGTGGCCGGGCTGATCGAGCTGGGCTGGGAGGTCGACGACGTCACGGCGTACCGCACCGTGCGCGCCTCGCCGCCGCCGGCCGATACCCGCGAGGCGATCAAGGGCGGCGGCTTCGACGCGGTGCTCTTCACCTCGTCGTCGACCGTGCGGAACCTGGTCGGCATCGCGGGCAAGCCGCACAATGTCACGGTCATCGCCTGTATCGGCCCGGCCACCGCGAAGACCGCGGAGGAACACGGCCTGCGGGTGGACGTGCTGTCGCCCGAGCCCTCGGTACACAAGCTGGCCGAGGCGCTCGCGGAGTTCGGGGCGGCGCGGCGGCAAGCCGCGGTCCAGGCCGGGGAGCCGGTCACCCGCCCGAGCGAGCGACGGCCCGGTTCACGGAGGAGGGCACGCTCGTGAGCACCAGCCACGGCAGCACCACGCACGGCTCCACCCCGTACGGGGGCTTCCCCGGCGCCCGGCCGCGCCGGCTGCGGGTGAACGCGGCCATGCGGCGCATGGTCGCCGAGACCCGGCTGCACCCGGCCGAGCTGATCCTGCCCGCCTTCGTCCTGGAGGGAGCGAGCGAGCCGCTGCCCCTGGCGTCGATGCCCGGCGTCGTGCAGCACACCCGCGACTCGCTGCGGAAGGCGGCCGTGGAGGCGGTCGAGGCGGGCGTCGGCGGGATCATGCTCTTCGGCGTGCCGGAGGAGGCCAAGAAGGACGCGATCGGCTCGCCGGGCACCGACCCGGACGGGATCCTGCAGGTCGCCCTGCGGGATGTGCGGTCCGAGGTCGGCGACGAGCTGGTCGTCATGTCCGACCTGTGCCTGGACGAGCACACCGACCACGGCCACTGCGGCGTGCTCGACGCCGAGGGCCGGGTCGACAACGACGCGACGCTGGAGCGCTACGCCGAGATGGCGCGGGTGCAGGCGGACGCGGGCGCCCATGTGGTGGGCCCGAGCGGGATGATGGACGGCCAGGTCGGGGTGGTCCGGGCGGCCCTGGACGGCATCAGCCGCCAGGACGTGTCGATCCTCGCCTACACCGCCAAGTACGCCTCGGCCTTCTACGGCCCCTTCCGCGAGGCCGTGGGGTCCTCGCTCAAGGGCGACCGCAAGACCTACCAGCAGGACGGGGCCAATGCCCAGGAGGCGCTGCGCGAGCTGGCGCTGGACCTGGCCGAGGGCGCCGACATGGTGATGGTCAAGCCCGCGCTGCCGTACCTGGACATCCTGCGCCGGATCGCGGACGAGGCGGACGTACCGGTCGCCGCGTACCAGATCTCCGGCGAGTACGCGATGGTCGAGGCAGCCGCGGCCAATGGGTGGATCGACCGGGACCGGGCGATCATGGAGACGCTGACGTCCGTACGGCGGGCGGGGGCAGGCATGATCCTGACCTACTGGGCGACCGAGGTCGCGCGGTGGCTGAACCGGGGCGACGTCTGAGGCATCCCGGGCTGGGCTCGGATTTGTGGTGAGTATGAGACAGCGACACGCCGAAGCCACGGCGTGTCGCTGTCTCATACTCACCACAAGTTCAGGGCTCAGGGCGCGGCGACGATCCGGGTGAGCTGGGCGGCAGTGATCGTCCCCGGGGTGCGGCGCTCGCGCGCGCACTCGTTCGCGGTGCGCCGCAGCGCCTCGTTGACCGGGGTCGGCACCCCGTGCAGCCGGCCCAGCAGCACGATCTCGCCGTTCAGATAGTCCGCCTCGACCGTTCCGGCGCCCCGGACCAGGCTCTGCCACGACGAGCCGCCGCCCCGCGCCGCCACGCAGCCGACGGGGCGTATGTCCATCTTTCCGTCGCGCACCGCGCTCTGCTCGGCGGCGCTCGCGCGGTCGATGCCCGCCGCGTCGAGGACGGCGATCGCCTCGGTCTTCGCGCGGCCCACCAAGGCCGCCGCCTCCTCGCCCCCGTCCGGCCCGCAGATCGCCTCCACGGCGTTGGCGACGTTGTTGAGGAGCTTGGCGTACTTCCAGCGCATCACGTCCGGGACGACCGGCGCGAGGAAGTGGGACTTCGCCAGGTCGGCCGCGATCAGCCGGACCGTCTCGTCCGCTCCGGACGGATAGCGGCCCAGGTGGAGCGCGCCGGTGAAGGGCGCGCAGGGGGCGATGACCTCGCCCGGCTCCAGGTGGGTGGAAGGCAGCCAGACGCACATGGCATACACCCGGCGGAAGCGCCGCAGCGCCAGCCGCTCGCTCTCCACCCCGTTCTGCGCGCAGACCAGCGGCAGCCGGTCGCCCGCCGTCCCGCCGCCGGCCACCGGGCGGGGCGCCCAGGCGTCCAGCGCGGCCACGCTGTCCTGGGTCTTCACGGCGAGGACGAGCACGTCGTCGGGGCGCAGCTCGACGGCCTCGGGCCGGTCGGCCACGGGCACCGGGAGCCGGTGCGGGCCGTCGGGTGTCAGCAGCCGCAGCCCGACCCGCCGCAGCGCGTCGTAGTGTGCTCCGCGCGCCACCAGGACGACGTCGTGCCCGCTCTGGGAGAGCCGCCCGCCGATCGCGCCTCCGACGGCGCCCGCTCCGATGATGACGTAACGCATCCCGGCTCCCCTTTCGCCCGTTCGGGTCGTCACGCTACCGCCGAGGATCCGCCGTACCGCCGCTAGGGCCGGTGGTAGTTCACCCCCCCTGCGGAGCGGGGCAGGGAAAGCCAGTTCGCCGCCAGGGTGGATCGGCGTCCATCACCGACTACCCTCGCGGGCGTTCAAGTGCCGCTTCTATCCGACCGATGCACAGGCAGCGGAGCTGTCACGCACATTCGGTTACAACGCCACGTCGGCGATGCTGACGGCGTGGACAACGACGTCTCCTCCGTGCCGCTCCAGCAGGCCCTGCGCCACCTTCAGGCGGCATTCACCAACTTCTTCGCCAAGCTGGCCACGTACCCGCGGTTCAAGTCGCGGAAGAAGTCGCGGAAGTCCGCTGAGTACACCACCAGCGCATTCCGGTTCCGCGACGGCAAGCTCACCCTGGCGAAGATGGCGGAGCCGCTGGACATCGTGTGGTCCCGCCCCCTTCCGGAGGGTGCCGCGCCGTCCACGGCAACCGTGTCGCAGGACGCGTCCGGACGCTGGTACGTGTCCCTCCTGTGCGAGGACCCGTCCGTGCAGCCGCTCCCCGGCAGCGGTAGCGCCGTCGGCGTAGACGCCGGACTCGACCACCTGCTGACGCTGTCCACTGGGGAGAAGATCATCAACCCCCGGCATGAGCGGCGCGACCGCGCGCGTCTGGCCAAGGCGCAGCGGGACCTGTCCCGTAAGGCCAAGGGTGACGGTGCGAACCGGGCCAAGGCCCGTCGGAAGGTCGCCCGTATTCATTCAGGAGGGGGAGGAAGTCAAGAACCAGTGGGCGGCGAAGTCCGCGGGTACGGAGCAGGGGTGCTCGGGGTCGGCAAGCATACGGAAGACGAACTCCGTGGCTGTCATGTCGAAGCGGTCCCCGGCCTCGGGGCCGACCTCTGTGACATAGATGGGCCACGCGTCGGGATCGGGCCCTTCGGTGATCCAGTAGAACGATGTCTCGTGCTCGGTGCCCGCCCATGGCAGCAGCCCGCCGGGCTCGGGGAACGGCGGGTGCGGCTCCCAGGATGGGGTGCCGTGGGCCTGCGCCCAACCGGACGCGAACTCGGCGCCCTTGACGATGTCGGCCGGCAGATAGAGGTTCAGGAAGCCGTCGAAGGCGCCGTCCCCGAAGGTCTCGACCAGCTTCTTGTAGTCGCTCGGCAGCGCCGTGCCCAGCCGCTCCTCGGCCGCCGCGCAGTCGGCCGTACGGATCCGGCCCGAGTACATCCGGTCCAGGCGGATCGGGTCGATGCCCGCCTGGTCCGCGTCCCAGCCGGTCACGGCGGTGAGCCGGGCCAGCCAGGAGGCGTCGGCGGGCAGCTCGTCCGGCGCCGGGGTGGCGCGCGGGGCCAGGACCACCACAAGCCGCGCCTCCCCGCTGACGCGGACCACGCCGCAGCCGATCCACCGGCCGCCGAACGCCCAGGCGCGCATCTCGGCGACGCGCTCGCCGTCCCCGAAGGAAGCGATGAGCGGTAGTCCCGTCCATTCGCTCACGGTGGCGTCGGTACGTCCTTCCGATACGAGGGCGCGCGGCTCCCCGTACCAGCCGCTGAGGGTCTCCACGAGCTCGCTCAGGCCCGCCCCGTCGGGGATCGTCAGGCACGTATGCCCCGCCCCGTGGCCGGCCGACCGGCAGTCCAGCTTCCCGGTGTCCGGCCACACCAGGCCGTGGAGCGACGACAGCAGTTCTTTCTCGTTCACAAGGACAGTGAAGCGCGTGCCACTGACATTCGGCCGCGGGGCGGGGCGCCTGAGGTCAGCGCGCGGTGGCCCAGGAGTGGGCGACGTCGACGATCAGCCGGTCGCCCGCCTGGAGGACCCGGAACGGAAGCCGGGCGCGCACGCCGAGCCCGACCTGGGTCTCACCCTCGAAGCTGGCCCCGTAGCGGGTGTCCTTGAAGGTGCGGTACCCGGCGATGTTCACCCCGGGCAGCGGCTTCCCGGCCCGCCCCGGGTACGTCTCGCCGCCGGCCTCCGGGTCATAGCTCGGCGCGGCCACATGGATCTCCAGGATCGCGCCGCCGCCGACGGCGATCGGGTCGCCGGAGCCGTCCTGGTACATCGCGTCGACGTAGCCGACGCGGTAGCCGGTCTGGCCGGCCGCCGTGCCGCCCTTGATGTCGAACACCAGGCGGTCGTAGCACTCGTGCTGACCCGCCCTGATGTTCTTCAGAGGCTTGTAGTTCGCATCTTGCGCGGTCTTTACGCCGCTGCCCCACGCGGTCGCGCAGGCCTCCGCCGAGGCCTTGGCTGCCGTCGACGTGGTGGCGGCACCGGCCGTCCCCGCCGTCGCCGCCAGTCCGGCGCCGGCCAGCGTGAGCGCCGCGAGTGCGGTCCCCCACCGTCGCATGACTTCCTCCAAAAGATCGATTGCCAGTTACGTGACGTCCGACTGCCCCGGTTGGGAGGAGGTTGTCCGCGCTGGCGATTTTCTGCCAGGTCTGTAGGGGAATTTGTCGCAAACCATGCGGCTAGGGGGTGAGGCGGTCGAATTCACCTCCCTTGGCGGCGCGTATGAAGTCGCCGAGCCGGGCGGGGGTGGTGGTGAGGACCGTGTCGGGGGGCCTCGCTCTCGCGGAGACGGATGGTTCCGTCGGCGGCGGAGGCGAGGTTGAGGCAGTTGTTTCCTTCGCCGCTGAAGGAAGACTTCCGCCAGTGAGGGGTGGGCAACGTCTCTGCCTCTCAGAGGTCTTGGGCGATTGCTTGGACGAAGTCGCGGGATTCGCCCGCCTTACGCTGCCCTTCGCTCATGTCAAGGATGTGCTGGAGCTGCGTCCGCGTGGTCTTCCTGCCGCCGAACTGCATACGTAGGGCGGCCTCGTGGATGACGGCGGTGTAGGCGGGCGGGGAGGCCCGGGACAGCACGGTTTGGCGCTTGATGCGATGCGAGACCCGGTGTTCGATGCAACAAACGCGGGAGATCGTTCACGGCCGGAAACGTCCCGGGCCGTCGCCGCGTACGGCAGTGGCCCTGGGCCCGACATTTCACCTGGTTCTGGCGAGGATGCCCCGGCGTTCACGCCGGGGAGGAATCGCCTCCCGTCCTGGCGATGCGGAGCGTCGCCGTATCCGCTTTTCCACGG
>NZ_JARAXF010000063.1:0-19185 GCF_033793745.1 Streptomyces sp. ME19-01-6
CGGCACCATCCGCTCGGCGATCCGCCGGCGCACCGGCACCGGATCCCATGTGGACTGGTTCACGAACTGCTGCAGGTTCTGCTCGTTGCCGTCCGGCAGCCGAGCGGCCATGGCCTGGACGGACTTGCGGCGACCGTCCGTCATCAGCCTCCGCAGATAGCAGTCGCCCTTGGCCCGCTGGTCCTTCCTCGGCACCGAGGCGAACACGTCCGCCACGAATAATGCCAACGTCGCTCGAACACGATTGACTTCATGTGCGTCCACACAGTGCTCATGCCCCTGAACACGTCCGAACAGACAGACCTAACGGAGTCCTACTAGGTGTCCTGCGCAGGAGGATCGAAGGCCCGCACTGGCGGGAGTGGTCCGTCAAAGCGTTCGACCTGGACAAGCGCCGTTCCTGAGCTTGGGCCTTGGGCGAGCTTCGAGGTGCCCTTGTCGAAGGTGAGCACGTTCGGGTTGCCGTGCACGTCGAGCCCACCAGGCTCGATGGGGTCGTACCACGCTCCGGCATGGAGCACGACGACGCCGCTGCGGACTCCTGGATCGATCAACGCACCGGCGAGACACTGACCACGGTCGTTGAAGACCCGAACGACGTCACCCGCGCGGATGTGGCGGGCTGTTGCGTCGTCGGGGTTCACGTGTATCGGCTCGCGTCCCCGGACCTTGGACTCAGCGCTGTGGTCTGCTTGGTCGTACTGGCTGTGTAGACGGGTTCGCGGCTGCGGAGAGAGCAGGTGCAGGGGGAAGCGCTCCGCAGCCGTCGAGCCCAACCACTCCTGAGGCTCGAGCCAGGTGGGGTGTCCCGGACAGTCGTCGTAGGCGAAGGACTCGATCGTCGCCGAGGTCAGTTCAACCTTGCCGGAAGGCGTGGTCAACGGGTTTCGCATCGGGTCCTCACGCAACAACGCCAACGGGTCGGCCCGCCGATCGGGCTCCGGCAGGGGAATGGTGACCTCGCCGGCGGCCCAGAAGGTCCGGAAGTCAGGAATCGGCATGCCGGCAGCGGCCAGGCCATCTCGCGTGGTGTCGTAGAGATGCCGCACCCACTCATCGGCAGACCGACCTTCGGTGAACTCGCGGCGGAATCCAAGCCGGTCTGCCAAGTCCGCGAACACCGCATAGTCGTCGCGTGCCTCTCCCGGGGGGTCTACCGCGGCGTGCATGACAGAGAGGTGAGACTCGTGGCGGCCGAACGCCACGTCGTTGCGTTCGAGATAGGTGGAGACTGGCAGCACGATGTCGGCATGCTTGGCGGTGGCGGTCCAGAAGGACTCGTGCACGATGATCGTACGGGGTTGCTGCCAGGCCTCCACCAGGCGATTGAGGTCCTGGTGATGATGGAACGGGTTTCCCCCGCACCAGTAGACGAGGTCGATGTCGGGAAAGGTCAGGCGGCGGCCGTCGAAGTCGATCTCTTGCCCAGGACCCAGCAGCATGTCGGCGATACGAGCAACCGGGATGGGCGCGATCTCGGGAAGCTCACGCACTTTTTGCGGGAGTGCGGCGACCGGAAGCTTGCGTTGACGCGCGCCGGTGCTGTGGTGGGTGCCGAACCCGAGCGCGACCCCCCTGTGGGGCCGACCCAGGTGACCAGCCATGGCGGCGAGAGCAATGGCGGCCCAGAAGGGCTGCTCGCCATGGTCACCGCGCTGAATGGACCAGCTCACTGTGATCAACGTCCGGCCGCCCACAATCCGGCGCGCAAGGTCGCGGATGGTGGCGTCAGGGATGTCACACACCGCGGCCGCCCAGCTCGCGTCCTTGACGACGCCGTCCAGAGCCCCGGACAGGTAGGCCACGAGATCCTCGGCCCCCACGCAGCACTCCCGCAGGAACTCGGCATCGTGGTCGCCGGCGGCCCACACCTCGTAGGTCAGGGCCAGCATCAACGCGGTGTCTGTGTTGGGCCTGACGCGGACCCATTGCGCATCGTCGATGTCGAGGTCGCTCCGCTGTGGACTGATATTGACCAGCTCGACGCCGGCCTCGGCGCACATCCGCAGGCCCGAGCGCGACCGGTGCACGTGCACCCCGCCGGGGTTGACCTGAGCGTTCTTGGCAGGAAGGCCACCGAAAGCCAGGAGGAGGTCGACGTGCGCCGCGATCTCCTCCCACGTCGGGAGGGACAGCAAGTGCTCATCGGCTGAGGTGCCGAGCACGTGCGGGACGATCCGCGCCATGGCGGCGTAGCTGTAGCTGTCGATCGAAGGCGTGTAGCCACCTGCCACGTTGAGGAAGCGATGCACCTGACTTTGCGCATGGTGAAAGCGCCCAGCGCTTGCCCACCCGTAGGAACCTCCGAAGATCGAGCTGGGCCCGCGCGTGTTGTGGGCGCGCTTGATCTCTTCTGCCACCAGATCGAGCGCGCGCTCCCACGAAACAGGTGTAAAGGTGTCGTCGCCCCGTGGTCGCGCGGGCGTATCCCTGTTCTGCAGGTAGCTGGTCCGAACCGTGGGACGAAGGACACGACCTCGACCTTGGTCATAGCTCGTTCGGCGGTAGCCGATCGTGGCCGGCTCCGGGTCGTCCAGGGGTGAGATCCAGCGGATCTCCCCGCCCTTGACGACGACTCGATACCTCCCCCAGTGCGTGGCAGTCGTGAACACTCCGTGGTGCACATCTGGTCGAGCAGGGCGCGGGTTCTGCATGGGTGAACGTCCTCTCATCAAGCAATGCGTGGCAGTCGTGACCGAGCGGAGTTCACCGCTCGTACTGACCCGAGCACGGCGGACCCACCATCCACCGAGACCTGAATGGTGAACGGCGTTGGACAACGACTCGAGAGCCGGCCCCGTGGGTGGCAGGCGCCTGGCTGCCCGCTCGCGAGCCCCGACCTCGCTCAGGCCGGGCGAAGACCTTGGTCAACCCTCGTTCGAACACCTCTGGGGTGCGTGCGGACGCCGACCAAACCTCGCGGTTTCGCCTCACATGAGCGCTGCCAACATCGCCCCGCCATCGAGCCAGACCTCCTTGCGCACGATCAGATCCTCGCGGCACGTCATGACGTCGAGGATGCCGAAGCTCACGCGTTGCCCGCGCGGCTCGACCACCGTGCCGCCCAGGTTCCACGGCTTGGCCAGGGTGCCGGTGAGGATCGAGCGGCACACGTAGCCCCCGTCGTGGGCCACGATCTCCTGGATGTCGAACTGCTGGTCGGGCCAGGCTTCGAGCAGGAACCCGAAGGCCGCGCGGCACTCCTCGGAGCCTCGCGCCTCGGGCGCTCCGGCCATGTGCACCTTGGAGTCCGCCGTGAACGAGCAGCACCGGAGTTGAACCGAGTCAACGACTCACTCCCGGGCTGCCTCCTGGCAACATGAATTCCGCCGACTTCGTAGTCAACAATCGTGTTCGACATCGCGTCTTACCTTCGGACCAGGGACCCGGACCCCTCAGTGATGGGTAATGGGATGGGACTCAGTGGTGCTCAGATGGCCGAAGAACGGCAGCAGGCCGGTACGGTCGTGACAATTGACGTATTCGGCTCGGGCGCCGCCCTCCGGCACCACATAGACCTCGTGACCGAGCACCACGGTCACGTCTGGCGCGAAGTGCGCCGCCAGCTCGCCGAAGCTCTTCAGGATCGCAAGATGAGTCGGATGCTCATGGGCCCATGCCTCGAGGTGCTCCAGCGACTGCCACCAAGCCAGAGAGGACGTCTGCACCTGCGATCCGGCCGGGAAGTCGACATCGAGCTTGCGGATACTGAGACACCCGGTCGTGAGGGGGTTCTCCACCAGGTAGTCGACCCCTACTTGATAGACGGGGAGCATCCGCTCCTCGAACCAGTCGCGCTCTGCATCGGGACAGTGCCGCCAACCCTGAGGCGACCTGATGAAGCAGGCGTTTTCCGGCACCTCGAACCAGATATGGCGGTCAAGCGAAGTCACGGCGCCCTTTGAGACGTCCTGCACGGTCACCGGAAGGCCGCCGTCCTCGGCGTCGTGGATGCGGTCGCGCATCGACCCGAAGTAGGAGTGGAACGGGTTGAGCTGCGTCGATCGACTCTCGGCGATACCCCATCGGACGTCCTCGGTCGAAAAGGACGTCTCCAGTCGGCGCGCTGGCACCTGAATCGTCTCGACCCACAGGCCGATGCCTCGCTCAACCAAGCTCGGCGCCCAGGACTCCAGCGGGTGCTCTGCACGCCATCGCTGGTAATCCTCGTCGGAGGTCCAGTAGGTCATGAAAACCTCGTTGGCGCGGCCGGCTGCGTCCACATGGCGTCCGGCCTCGGCCTGATAGACACAGGACTCTGCTGCCAAGGCCCCCTGCAGCTGCTCATGCACGTCCTTCGCATCAGTTCCTGGGAGGTACTGAATGCCTATCTGCGCCATGACGATGACTTCGTCGAGTGACGAGAAAGTCGAGCTGTACGCGGAGTAGGGATTGTGGAAGTCGCGAGGTCGTATCTTCGTCACCGTCGGTTCCTCTCATGGGCAACTCATGGCTCAGCGTTGCTGCGCGCGACCCCGCGTCGTCAGACCCCGAGCAGGTACTGCCGACCCGTACTCGTTGGGGGCCACCGAGGCGTGCGACGGAGACCGAGACGCGCCGGCCGTCACCCGAACGGGTCCTCTTCTGTTCGCAACCTTCCGTCACAGCGCCAGCGGGGCTGTTCAGACTTGACCCTGCTCCCGCATGGGTCGATCCTCGGAGCAGCGCGAGCGGTGAGGTCACCACGCGCCGGCCTTCCCGGGGACCAAGTGAATATCGGGTTCTTTGGACAGAGGCGAATACCGACGCACGAAACCTTCCAGGCACCAACGGCGCCTCGTGACGGGCGCCGCCCTTGGGATCTCGCGCGTACTCAGGGAGGTTTGTTTGCAGCAGCAGCTGGTGTCGTACGTCGGGCATCGACCAGCGGCTCGGCCGCAGAAAGGCGCCCCGTGTGGAGGGTTCGGTGAGCACCACGCTGCTCCGGTTCGCCGCCGAGGCACGCACATGTTGGGAGCAGGGGGAGATCCAGACCAGGATCCTTGAGGAAATGTGCCGCGTCATCCCCGGAAAGGCCGCGGGCGTGTATCTCCTAGGCAGCGACGGTAACGCGGCATCGAGCGTGCTTGCGCATGGCGTCAGCGAGTACTTCCTCGCCCGGTACGAACATCAGGGTCGCGACTCGGACCCTGTGCTGCAGGCGGTGTTGACACGTCGTTCAGCGGTGACGGAAGCAGAGATCTCAGAGCCAGCCGAGTGGATGCTGCTTCCCCTCTACAGGCAGGTGCTCGCCCTGCATAGCATCGCCCACACGTTGCAGGCACCTCTGATCGTGGCCGGAGAGGTACGAGGCACCTTGAACGTGGCTCGGACGTCGGGCCAGGGCAGATTCGCTCTCGCGGAGCTGACCGTGATGGAGGCGCTCGGCCGTCTGTCCGGCTTGGCCATGGAGAGGAACAACGTCGCTGAAGAGCTCGACAGACGGCTCGCGCGCGCGTCCGCGGCCCTCGAGCTGATCGACGAACCGGTCATCGTGACGGACACACGCACTGCGGAACGCACCGCGAATCCAGCGGCACGGCAGGTCATCGCCGGGCTGTCAGGGGACCAGACCTTCGACGATGTTCTGGTTAGGGCGCGCGAAGGAGCAGCACATGTTCGCGACGGTACGACGCGCCCGAGCGTAGATCCCGAGACCGGCCTGAGGCTACGGTCGGTTCACCTGCCGGACGACGACATGATCATCACGATCATCCACAACCGGGTCGACGCACCGTCACCGACTCACGCACGGGCTTGGATCCAGGGGGTCCTGAGCCCCAGGGAGTACGAGATAGCAGACCTCGTTGCCTCGGGCTTGAGGGATGGCGAGATCGCGGTACAGCTCTTCCTGAGCCCTCACACCGTCAAGAAGTACTTGAAGAGCACGTACCGTAAACTCGCGTTGCGGTCACGGGTGGAGCTCACTCGAGCGATGCACGGTGGTGCCTAGTAGGACTCCGTTACATCCGACTCTCCGTCCTGTTTGGGGGCAGATTGGGGTATGGACGCACATGAAGTCGACCGGGCTCGCGCGAAGTTGGCGTTTTTCGTGGCTGATGTGTTCGCGTCGGGGCCGCGGAAGGATCAGCGTGCGAAGGGCGACTGCTATCTGCGGGGGCTGATGCTGGACGTGCGGCGCAAGTCGATCCAGCCGATGGCGGAGCGGCTGGAGGACGGCAACGAGCAGAACCTGCAGTAGTTCGCGAACCAGTCGACCTGGGATCCGCTGCCGGTGCGGCGGCGGATCGCGGAGCGGATGCTGCCGCTGATCGGCCCGGCTGCCTGGGCGGTCGATGATGTGTCGTTCCCCAAGGACGGGAAGATGTCGGTGGCGGTTGCGCACCAGTTTTGCGGAGCGCTGGGCAAGCAGGCGAACTGCCAGGTCGCGGTGAGCGTGCATGCGGTCTCCGACACTGCCTCCTGTCCTGAAGGGTGTCTCTATTGGCGTACGGTGGTTGACCTGGGGCTTTGCGATCGTCTACGTATGGGCATGATCAGTGATCGTGGGTCTGCGACTGCTCTACCTGATCTTCTGCCGACTACTGGGCTGCCTCCTCGTGCTGGGCCGATCGACCGCCGCGAACAACGCTGAGATCCTTGCCCTTCGTCATGAGGTTGCTGTGCTTCGCCGGCAGGTAGAGCGGCCGCGGCTCTCATGGGCTGATCGTGCCGTGTTTTCCGCTCTCGCGCGGCACCTGCCATCCGCCGTGCGCTGCCATCGGCTGGTCACCCCGGGGACACTGCTGGCCTGGCACCGCCGTCTGGTGCGCTGAAAGTGGCGACAGGCACCAGTCGGGCCCGGCCGGCCACCGTTGCCGGAGGGGATTGCGGTGCTCATCCAGCGCCTGGCGCGAGAGAACCCGACCTGGGGATACGTCAGGATCCAGGGTGAACTGCGACGGCTTGGTCATCGGGTTGCCGCCGCCACGATCCGGCGCGTTCTGCGCCGCTCCGGTCTACCGCCCGCACCGCAGCGCGCCTCCCAGCAGACCTGGCGCGCGTTCCTCCGCTCCCAGGCCCACGCGCTGCTCGCCTGTGACTTCATGCACGTGGAGACTGTCTTCCTCAAGCGTCTCTACGTGTTCTTCGTCATGGAGATCAAGACCCGGCGCGTCCATGTCCTGGGCGTCACCGCCCACCTGACCGGTGCTTGGGTCGCCCAACTCGCCCGCAACCTGCTCATGGACCTCGGCGACAGAGCCGGGCGCTTCCGGTTCCTCATCCGTGACCGGGACAGCAAGTTCACCGCCGCATTCGACGCCGTCTTCGCGGGCAACGGCACAGCCGTCATACCGACTCCGCCGCAGAGCCCGCGGTCCAACGCGTTCGCCGAACGATGGATACGCACAGCCCGCACCGAATGCACCGACCGACTCCTCATCACCGGCGAACGACACCTCCGCGCGGCCCTCACCACGTACGCCAAGCACTACAACGCGGGACGGGCTCACCGTGGCCTCGGCCTACGAGCACCTGACGACGACCCAAACGTCATCCCCCTGCCCGCTGCCGCGGTCAGGCGCCGCCAAGTACTTGGCGGACTGATCAACGAGTACCACACCACGTCACCCCGTCTGCCTCACCATCCACAGGAAAGGCCCAGCTCAGCTGCCTGATCGGAATATTGACACCCTTCACCCAGCGCTTGCATTCATCGGGGCCATCCCCTCACTCGCTTGGCACACTATTTATTCCGACAAGGCCCTGCAAGGCTGTCTCGTTACGGCGCTCTAGAGCCGGATACGGCGCTCACGCCCTGGGAGTGCCCTATCTGCCGGTCGGCGACAAGGGGCTTTACGGCCCCTTGACGCAGCCCGTCCACGGCGGCCGAATGCCCCACGTGCGGACTGCCTGCGGAAACCTGCCCGCAGGGATCACCGGCAGTCTCCCCGCCCCTGTCGCATGGGGAGCACGACACCGTGCTCCCACCGCGAAGGGTGCTCGTGATCCGACAAGGGGTCCTTATGCCTCTCGATGGAGAAGACATCCGAATCGATGGGGTGACCGCAAGGGCCTGTGGTTGACGAAGGCCCACAGGGGCGCGGTACGGCGCTGTAGGTCTACCAGATCGGGTGACGGACGAATCGGGGGCCCGGAAACGGTTAAGGCCGCCTCCGCTACCCGCGGAAACGGCCTCCGACCTGCGATGATGCTGGTCGGGACGACAGGATTTGAACCTGCGACCCCTTGACCCCCAGCCCAGCGATTACTCTCCGTAACCATCCATGTCACACCGTAGCAGTCTGCCTCGGAGCCGTACACCGCCGTACGGAGAAGGAACGCCGCTCCCAGCCACCGGCTCCTGAGCACGCTCATCCTCCCACCACACTCCTATATCCTGGCTCCTGTCGATTCCGGCGCCCGAAATCGCGAAGGAGGATGAGCTGTGAGGCCGGCCACCACCGCAAAGCTTCGCGCCAACGCCACGACCATCCGCCAACTCGGACATCGCCATGGCCTGCGCTCCTTCGCCCTGAGCACCGAGCCGGGGGAACTCGTGGCCACCCTGGACCCCGACCGCTCCTACTTCGACATCACCAGCTTCGAGACGGACCTGTCGGGCATCCTCGGCGCCCTCGTGGAAGTCGTCCCACGCGGCCCCGGAGTGGAAGTCGAAGAAACCGAACCTCTGAACGACATGCGCGGGGCGGCGTGACCAGCACACGCACCGACCGTGAACACCGAGAACTGCTCCGCCTGACCGACGCAACGGCAGCGCTCGACCAGGCCCGCGCAATCCTCCGCGACGGAACACCAAAACCAGGAAACGAGCGCCTCCTCGCCCTGGCCTACTGCATGCTCACCTTCGGTGAAATGCTCAAACAGGCATCTCACGGCACCGTGACACAGGCATACAGCGGCCCCATCGCACTGCGCGACAAACTCGCCCACGTACCGCACCGCAAGCTCAACGCCGACGTACTCGCCACCTCCGTCGAACGAGCCACGACCGAGATTCTTCCCCTGATGCAGGCCCGCATCCAAGACCTGAGCAACACGGTCTCCTGAGATCAGAACCACGAGTCGGCTCCACAATGCTGGCCAGGACCCAGTAGCTGACGCCACCTGCAGCGACGCCTTTCCGAGCCCCACAGGGTGCAGCAGGCGAGGAATCCCGCCGCTGACCTCGGCATGCGCATGGGGTCCCTGCGGTTCCTTCTGCGCGATCGGGACGGCAAGTCCGGCGAGGCGTTCGACGCCGTCTTCGAGGCCGAGGAACTGGACGTGATCAAGTGCGCGCCACGAGCACCGGCCCCACCAAGCGCGCAACCCCAGCTACCACCCGATGCCCAGAATCAGCCTGCTGCAACGGACACCAGCGCTCTGTGCGTGCCGCGAACCCAGATCCTCTGCGGCCCCATGAGCGAGTACCCATACGCCGCGTGACGTGCAGCGACGACTTTTCGAGCGACACAGGCTCTGCGCCACGCCACCATGGAGCTGCTGCGGTCCACGACCAGGACCATGTCCATCCAGCGCTCCCGCACGGGGACGCAACTGGACAGCCACAGCCCCTCGCGCGCCGCGCGCTCGGCCGTGGTCTTCTCCTCGACCTCGTTCGCGACCAACGAGGGCGAGGTGCGCTGCAGCGGCCACAGCGCCCGGGGCACGGCGCGCTCGGCGGTCGGCGGGGAGACAGCGGCCAGGCGGGGGGCGGGCTGGGCCTGCTCAGACAGTTCATTGAGTCGAGTCCGGCCGGACCGCGTCTCGCGCATCGGTCGGTATCCGAGGCGAGCTACGCGGGGTGCCCGGTGCCGCGGAGCAGAGGCGGGCTGAGCAGCCATGCGGTCCCCCGGCGGTAAAGGCCGGCCGGCCGGCCAGTGGGGGGCAGCCGCCGCTCCCCCGTGGGTTGCACAAAGCCCTCTGTATTGAGCACTTTGCGGCGGAAGTTGCTCGGGTCCAGATACTGCCCCCAGATCACTTCGTAGACGGTGCGCAGCTCGCTCAGGGTGAACGTCTCTCCGCAGAAGGCCGTGGCGACCGCGGTGTACTCGAGCTTTCTGCGGATCTCCTCCAAGGCGTCCGCGAGGATGGCCGGATGGTCGAAGGCCAGCTCCTGCGCCCCGTTGATCAGTTGTGACACGGGAGCCCAGTAGGCGCGCTTGGCGTCGGTCCCGCCCACAGGTGTGGGAAGTTCCGGCCCCAGCGCGAGATAGGCGATCGTGACCACTCTTCCTCTCGGGTCGCGTCCAGGGTCCCCGTAGGCGCCGAGCTGTTCCAGGTGCAGTCGGCTGTCGTCGATCCCGGCCTCCTCCCAGAGTTCACGCAACGCCCCCTCGCGCAAGGTCTCGGTCTTCTGGACGTAGCCGCCGGGCAGTGCGGGCCGGCTGAGGAAGGGTTCCACCCCACCGGCGTGGTCCTGGTCGAGGACCCGCATGACTTCGCGATGCTCTCCGCGCTCGGCCTGGTGCTTCTGCTGTTCTACCTGGGGCTGGAGTTCCAACTCGACGATCTCAAAAGAGGTGGCAGACGCCTGCTGGCCGCCGGCGGTATGTACCTGCTGCTGAACGTTGGAGCGGGCCTGGCTTTCGGGCCTGCCCTGGGCGGGGCGGACGGGAGGCTCTCGTGCTTTCCGGTGTCCTGGGCATCTCCTCCTCGGCGATCGTCACCAAGATCCTCGTCGACCTCGGCCGGATCTCCTGCCCCGAGACCCGCCTGATCCTCGGTGTCACGGTGGTGGAAGACATCTTCCTCGCCCTGTATCTCGCCGCCCTCCAGCCTGTCATCAGCGGCGCCGAGGGTGTCGCGGACACCCTCCTGCAGGCGGCCAAGGCGTTCGCCTTCCTGATGGTGCTGGCCATCGCGGCCCGCTGGGGCACGCGCCTGATCGGGCGGCTGATCGCCGTGCGTGACAACGAACTGCTGGTCATCAGCTTCCTCGGTGCCGCGATCCTCGTGGCCGGCGTCTCTGAGCTCCTCGGGGTCGTCGACGCCATCGGCGCCTTCATGACCGGCCCAACTGGGCGAGTGGTCATCGGCCGCGGCGAGTCCATCACCGAAGGGTCCGCAGTGGCATGGCTGAATGGTCGCTGACCTGTACCGCATCGGGTGTTCCACAGAGCGGTGGCCGGCGTGGCGGGGAAGCGATGTCCTTGTGTCCTGTGATGCGGAGGTCTTGGGATGCCGGTTACCGGACTCGGCTGGGTGCTGACCATCGCCGTGATTGCGGCGCTGCTTGCCGTCGATCTCTCGGTGGGTACGGTCCGCCCGCACGCCGTGGGATTCCGGGAAGCCGCCTTGTGGTCGATCTTCTACATCGCGGTCGCGGTGGTCTTCGGTGTGGTCTTCGCCCAAGTGGTGGGGTGGGAGTACGGCGCGCAGTACTACGCCGGCTACGTCGTGGAGAAAAGCCTGTCCGTCGACAACCTCTTCGTCTTTGTGATCATCATGTCGACGTTCGCGGTGCCACGTGAGCATCAGCAGCGTGTGCTGACCTTCGGCATCATCGCCGCCCTCGTCCTGCGGGCTGTCTTCATCGCCCTCGGGGCGGCGCTGCTGTCACTGTTCTCCTTCATGTTCCTCATCTTCGGCCTGCTGCTGCTGTGGACGGCAGTCCAGCTCTACCGACACCGTGACCAGGACCCCGATATCGAGAGCAACGTGCTGGTGCGGTCCTGCCGACGGCTCCTGCCTGTCACCGACAGCTATGACGGTGGGAGGATGGTGAGCCGTATGGGTGGACGGCGCGCGGTGACCCCGTTGTTCGTGGTGTTCATCGTCATCGGCGGCACGGACATCTTGTTCGCCCTGGACTCGATCCCGGCCGTTTTCGGTGTGACCGAGGAGCCTTATATCGTCTTCGTGGCGAACGCGTTCGCCTTGCTGGGTCTGCGGGCGCTGTACTTCCTGGTCACCGGGCTGCTGGACCGCCTGGTGTACCTCGCTGCGGGGCTGGCGTTCATTCTGGCGTTCATCGGCGTGAAGCTCGTCCTTCACTGGGGCCACGGCATCGAATCTGGCATCCCGGAGATCAGCACCGCCGCTTCGCTGGCTGTCATCGGTGCGGTGCTCACGGCCACCATCGTGGCCAGCGTGATCAAATCCCGCCGCGATCCCACAGCCCGGGCTCACGCCGGTGCCGTACTGGGCAGCCCATCACTCCAGGATGCCGAGCACGGCAGCCGCACCGACGGTTGACGTACGGCTCCGGCAGCCCGCCCTGCGCCGCTACGAGGGGGACGGATGCAGCTCACGCCTCGCCGCGCAGCTTCATCACCGTCTTGTTGACTGCCCACAGCCCGATTCCGATGGCAAGTAGTACACCCGCTCTGATGTAGACGTCGGCGGGCCGGTCGGACAGCGGGCTGGCCAGGATGAGGGCGGTGATCGCGCCGAGCACCGGCAGAGCGGTCGGTGTGCGGAAGTGCTGGTGCTCGACGCGGTCACGGCGGAGGACGAGGACGGCGATGTTGACGACGGCGAAGACGCACAGCAGCAGGAAGGCCGTGGTGTCGCCGAGGCCCGCGATCTCCCCGGTGGAGACCAGGCCGATGGCAAGGACCGAGACGAAGACGATGCCGACGACCGGGGTGCGGCGCCGGGGCAGAACGCGGCCCAGGGCAGCGGGCAGGATGCGTTCGTTCGCCATGCCGTAGCACAGGCGCGACGCCATCATGATGTTGATCAGGGCGGAGTTGGTGACCGCGAACAGAGCGATCAGGGCGAACAGCTTGGGCGGGAAGTCGAGCCCGCCGGCCTTGACGACCTCCAGCAGCGGGCCACTGGAGTGCTCCAGCACGCGGTAGTCGACGAGCAGCGAGGAGACCAGGGCTACCAGGACATAGACGGTGCCGGTGACGGCCACGCCGACGAAGATGGCGCGCGGAAACGTACGCACCGGGTCCCTGGTCTCCTCGGCCATGTTGACAGAGTCCTCGAAACCCACGAAGGCGAAGAAGCCGAGCGCTGTCGCCCCCAGCACACTCGTTACCAAGGCGTAGCCGCTGCCCTCTGCATGGAACTCGCCGAGCCGGCCCGGTTCACCGTCACCGGTCAAAACCGCCCAGATGCCGATGGCGAGGATGACGAGCAGGCCGGTTAGTTCGACCAGAGTGAGGACCACATTGGTCTTCACGGACTCAGACACGCCGCGCAGGCTCAGGGCTGCCAGGGAGAGGATGAACAGGATCGCGACGAGGGTGGGCGGGAAGAAGTCCGTGAACTCGGCGAGATAGTCGCCGCTGAAGGCGCGGGCTGCCGCACTCGCCGAGGACAGGCCCGAGCACATGACCATGAAGGCGATGATGAAGGTGAGGAACGGGACCTTGAACGCCTTTTGGGTGTAGAGCGCGGCTCCGGCCGCCTTCGGGTACTTGCCGACGAGTTCGGCGTACGAGGCCGCTGTCAGGATGGCCACGACGAACCCGATGACGAACGGCAGCCACAGCGCCCCGCCGACCTTACCGGCGACCTTCCCGGTGGTGGCATAGATGCCGGTACCGAGGATGTCGCCGATCACGAACAGGACCAGCAGTCTGGGACCGATGACGCGCCGCAGCGGGGTGTCGTTCCCGCTCCCCGATGAAGAGGCGGAATCCATTCCGGTTGCGGACACGAAGGCTCCTGAGGCGTTCTGCACTGGACAACGCCTTGCCTGCCCGGCAGGCAAGCCACCGATGCCTGGGCGTACTGCAACCGGAGGCACGCGCGCAGGGCACATTGCGGTCCGGAAGGCACCCCCCTCCATAGACCTCTCATGGCGATTCGCGCCGCGCCCACAGCTGCTGCACGATGCGGCCTGCCCCGCCCGCCGACGGAAGCTGGTTCTTTCCCACATGGACGGATGGATCACCGACTCGGCCATGGCGCCCGCAGTCGATGAGTCGCCTTCGGCGCCCGGCAAGCCCCAGCTCGACGGCTTCCTGGCCTCATGCGGGCAAACCGCCCGGCCGCTCTTCTCGGACCGTCGCTGTGAAGCGGAGAGGCAAATCACACCAGTCCTGTCGAGACATCCCGACAGGTGCCGAGCGGCCACCGGAGTGAATTCGCCCGCATGATCGGCGTGGACGGCGCCACGGCCGCGGCACCAGGCCGAGACTGATGCGGCACGGGTGCCGGCATGGCGTACTCGACCTCGGAGAACCCGCTTGGGGGACGCCACGGTGACGGGATGGCCTTGGCGCTACGAGGGTTACGACCCTGCGGACGAGCGCCTGCGGGAGTCGCTGTGCACGCTCGCCAACGGGTACTTCGCCACTCGAGGCGCGCTACCCGAATGCGCCGCGGACGCTGTGCACTACCCGGGCACCTATGCAGCCGGCTGCTACAACCGGCTCACCTCGGAGGTTGCCGGGCGCCAGGTCGAGAACGAGGACATGGTCAACCTTCCGAACTGGTTGCCGCTGCGCTTTGGTCTCGCCGAGCAGCAGTGGCTCACCCCCGACGCAGGGAACGTGCTCGATCACGAGCAGGTTCTGCACTTGTCGGATGGTCTGCTTGAGCGCCGGACCCGCTACGGGCTTGGCGACGCAGGCGCCCTCTGCGTGCGCCAGCTTCGTCTGGTGCACATGGCCGATCCGCATCTCGCGGCGCTGCGCACCGAGTTCACGGCTGAAGGCTTCGCCGGCAAGCTGGATGTTGAGGCCGCACTCGACGGCGGTGTCACCAATTCCGGCGTCTCTCGCTACCGCGCTTTGGACGACCGCCACCTCGTCCACGTGCACACCGGCACCGCTGGCGCGGACACCGTGTGGCTTCGCTGCCGCACGCGCACTTCCGACATCCGCATCGGTCTGGCTGCACGGCTGGAGGCCGGGGCGCCCGCCGTCATCCGGCACACACCGTCCCGTGCTGTCCAGCGCGTGCGCCTGCACCTGGCGCCTGGCCAGACCGTCACCGTTGACAAGACCATCGCCCTGCACACCTCCCGTGACCCTGCGATCAGCGATCCGCTGGACGCAGCGCTCGACCGAGTGGAGGCGGCACCCGGCTTCGACGAGCTACTCACCTCCCACCGCACGGCATGGAACCAGCTCTGGCGCCGGGCCCGGCTCGACGTCCCGGGCGAGGCCGGGCGCGTGCTGCGGCTGCACCTCTTCCACATCCTGCAGACACTCTCACCGCACACTGCCGACCTGGACGTGGGCGTGCCCGCCCGGGGGCTCCATGGCGAGGCGTACCGCGGACACGTCTTCTGGGACGAGCTGTTCGTCCTTCCGTACCTCAATCTGCACTTCCCCGAAGTGTCCCGTGCCCTGCTGCACTACCGCTACCGGCGCCTGGAACGAGCCCGCGCCAATGCCCGCGCGATCGGCCGACGAGGGGCACTGTACCCATGGCAGAGCGGAAGCGACGGGCGCGAGGAGACCCAGGAACTGCACCTCAACCCGCACTCCGGACGCTGGCTGCCCGACCACTCCCGGCTGCAGCGGCACGTGGGCTCGGCCGTGGCGTACAACGTGTGGCACTACTGCGAGGCGAGCGGCGACGCCGAGTTCCTGCACACCAAGGGCGCCGAGACGCTGCTGCAGATTTCCCGCTTCTGGGCAGATTCTGCGACCTACGACGACAGCCTCGGACGGCACCGCATCCGAGGTGTGGTCGGCCCCGACGAGTACCACGACGCCTACCCCGGAGCGCAAAAGCCCGGCCTCGACGACAACGCATACACCAACGTGACTGCCGCATGGGTGCTCACCCGCGCCCTGGAGGTTTTGCGCGCTCTTCCCGAACCCCGCCGTCAGGAACTCGTCGAGCGCACCGGACTGGACGGCGGTGAACTCGAGAAATGGGAGGAGGTGTCCCGCACACTCCACGTGCCTTTGCACGACGATGTCATCAGCCAGTTCGACGGCTACGGCGATCTCGCGGAACTCGACTTATGGACAGGGTTTGTTGTTGTCCGTTGTCCAGTGCTAATGGCCCACGGCGAGAACGACGCACATCTTCGTCAAGTCAGCATTGCCGACCACCGCCTCGCGCGGCACGCTCCCTCCGGGGACGCCGGACGGCGAGGATGACGAGTCATGACGATCGTGTTCCGGGTGCCCGCCGGTGGTGCTGAGCGGGTGGGGTTCGCCTACTCGCCGACGATGGAAGCCGTACTGAGCCTTCATGTGCTGGTGGAGCCCAAGCACCACCCCGTCCAACACGGCTGGGTACGCGCGATGCGCAAGCTGTCGCCGGCGCTGAAGCGGGAGATCGAGGCGTTCTCCTACGCGGTGCGCTCGTACTTTCCCGAATTCCTCTTTCCGCGGCCGACCGGTGGGCTCGCGGCCTTCACCAGCGAGCTGGCCGGCCTGCGCACGGCGGACCCGGAGCTGGTCCGGCTGGAGTTCGCTATCCCGCTGCTGTCGCCGTGGCCGGGCGGCGGCGAGGGCAGGGATCCGCACGCGCTGCGGGCACCGGACGTACGCGCCCTGCTGCGGGAGCGTGTCGCACGCGAAAGCGATAAAGCGATGGCCGCGATGCTCCTGGACGACCCCCGCGCACTCCTCGAAAGGTTCCTGAGCATGCTGGAACGCTACTGGCGGGAGGCGTTCGAGGAGGAATGGGCGCGGATCGAACCGGAACTGGCCGCCGGGGTGAGCGAGGCCGGGCACCAGATAGAACAGCGCGGACTGTACGGCATGCTCCGCGGCCTGTGGCCGGAGGTGCGCAGCGACCGGCAGGCCGAACGCTTCTGGCTGGAGCGCCCGCACGACCACGAGGTCGCCATCGGCCCCGGCGACACCCTGCTGCTCGCCCCCAGCGCCTATGTGTGGCCGCACGTACGGGTCAACTGCGACGGCCCCTGGCCGCTCGGCCTCGTCTTTCCCGTCTCGTCGATCGCCCGGGAAGCCCGCCCCAGGATTCCTCCTGCGCAGCTCGTCGGCATGCTCCGCGCGCTCGCCGACGACACCCGCCTGCGCGCCCTCCGGCTGATCGCCGAACGCCCGCGCAGCACCCAGGAGCTGGCCCCGCTCGTCGGCGTCAGCGAGGCCGCCCTGTCCAAGCACCTGCGCATCCTGACGGAGGCGGGCCTGCTCGAACGCCGCCGTGAGGTCTACTACGTCCTGTACCGGCTCCTGCCCGGGCAGGTGGCGGTTCTCGCTCCCAGCCTGGAGAGCTTTCTGCACGCCAACGACCCCATTGATTAGCCATCTGCCTAATAAGTGGATCAGGTGTGCGAGGGGATCCGACAGTGGCGGCATGTCACTGCTCAGGGACCGCGACTTCCTGCTTCTCTTCGCCGGCCAGGCCGTCTCACGCTTCGGCGACGGCCTGTACACCGCCGCGACCGCCTGGCTGGCCTGGTCGCTGACGAAGGACCCGACGGCCGTTGCCGTGGTCAGCGTGTCCGCGTTCGCGCCCGCGTTCCTGGCCACGTTCGTGTCCGCCTCGTACGCCGACCGTTACGACCGCCGCAAGCTGATGATCGCCACCGATCTGGCCCGGGTCGCCGTGGTGGCGGTAGCCGCGGTGCTGCTGTCCCTCGGCCTGCTGAACCTGTCCCTGCTCGTGGTGACAACGGCGCTGCTGGCCCTGATCGGCGCCCCGTTCGCCCCGGCCCGCAACGCCATCGTCACGCAGATCGTCCCGGCCGACCGTCTGCAACAGGCCAACGGGCTTCTGCAAGTCGCCTTCCGGGCCGCCTTCTTCGTCGGCCCGCTCATGCTCGCGCCGCTGCTCGCCTACGGCTCCATGCGGGCGGCTCTGGTGGTCAACGGCCTGACCTTCCTCGGTTCGGCGGGCGCCGTGGCCGCCCTCCGCGTGACCCGCCCCGTCCTGGCCGCCGGACAGGCGGGCCTGTGGGCCGATCTCGCCGCCGGGCTCAGGGCCGTACGGGCCGCTCCCGACGTGCTCGTGGTCATCGTGACCTTCGTGCTCGCCCTCGCTCTGACCAGCGGTTTCCTGACGGTGGGGCTGGTCGCCGTCGTGGGGCAGGGCGGCCGCTACGGCCTGCTGCTGGGCGTCGCCGGGGTCGCAGAGGTGGTGGGGGCGCTCCTGCTGGCCGGCCTGCGGATGCGCAGGCTCGCCCTGGCGGCGGTGCTGGCCTGGGCCCTGCTCGGAATCTTCCGTGCGCCGCTCGGAATCGTCACCTCCACCACCGGGGCCGCAGTGCTCCTGATCGCCACCGGGCTGGCCTCGGCCCTCACGGACATCCCGCTGATCGCGCTGGTGCAGCAGCGCATACCGAGCCACCATCTGGCGAAGGCGTTGGGTCTGTGGGAAGCCGGAGTGGCAGGAGCCCTGGCCGTTTCCCCCTTCGTGGCCTCGACCACCATCGCACTCACCGGAGTCCAGGACGCCTTCCTCCTCTCGGGCGCCGCCCTCGTCGTTCTGGCCATGACCGCCACGCTCACCCTGGCCCGCACAGACAGAGCACAGCGGCCCGGACAGGTGAGCATCGGCCTATCTGGTTCCGAGGCCGAACAACCGGCAGTCGCGCCGGAGTCCGCCCGATGACTGACCCCCTGCTGCCGTCCAGCCACCCGCGATTCCGGACGGCCTGCCGTGAGCAAGGCTCGCCGCACCGGTCGTGAGTCGTTCGCGCTGAACCCGACTTCCGCGCCACCGCTTTTTCTCGTACATGCGAAGACGGTGCCGCCGTGCGACTTCGCGACATCCCGCACGATGGCCGGGCCGAGGCCAGAGCCCACCCGACCTCCTTGCAGTCCCGTACATCCCCTGCCGTCAGCAGTTTTCGGATCACGGTGCCGGGGACCGGGACCGGCCTGGGCCTGACGACCGCGGCCGGCCAGACACGCCTCCTGGGCGCCCGCCGCCTGACCGTCACCGCCCTGGCCATGCGGCCGGCGACACTGCGGCGGGGCGCCGGCTGCTGGACGATCCGAAGGCCGCCTGGCGGATCGTCTTCGGGCTCACCCTGGCCGGCTTCGTCGCCGGGTTCTTCGCCCTACGCATCCTGAACGCCGCTCCCCCGTGGGGAGGACGGCCCAACCAGCTCGCCATCGCGGCTCCGGTCCATAAGGTGACGCAGGTGCGGAAAACAGGCCGAACAGCGTCTGCGGGCCGCCGACGTGAGCGCCGTGGTCGGCGTGGACGACGGCTTCGTAGCCACGGCTCCCTACGACAGCCGCCAGGTCACCGCCACCGTCTCCGGCGGCCCGGCCCAACTGCACCGCGCCCGCACCGCGCTGACCGGCCTGACGCCGGACCTCGGTCGGCACCGACGAAGCACTGCTGTACCGGCGGTTCACCGGCACCGCCTTCCTCGGCGCCGTGACGGCCGGTGCCCGCGTGGACTTCGCCGGCACCGAC
>NZ_JARAXF010000064.1:0-17953 GCF_033793745.1 Streptomyces sp. ME19-01-6
GTCCTTGGGGAACGACACGTCATCGACCGCCCAGGCGTTTGGGCCGATCTGCGGCACCATCCGCTCGGCGATCCGCCGGCGCACCGGCACCGGATCCCACGTGGACTGGTTCACGAACTGCTGCAGGTTCTGCTCGTTGCCGTCCGGCAGCCGAGCGGCCATGGCCTGGATCGACTTGCGGCGACCGTCCATCATCAGTCCCCGCAGGTAGCAGTCGCCCTTGGCCCGCTGGTCCTTCCGCGGCACTGAGGCGAACACGTCCGCCACGAATAACGCCAACGTCGCTCGAACACGATTCACTTCATGTGCATCCACACACTCAGCGTGCCCCTGAACAAGACCGACACACAGACCTAACGGAGTCCTACTAGGGCACGTATCGAGTCGTGATCAATCGGTGGTCCGGGTGAGGTCCTTGATCCAGATCATCGAGGCGCGCAGATGGAGGCCGGCGAGGTAGCTGTCCGGGTTCTTGTCGTATCGGGTGGCGATGCCTCGCCAGGCCTTGAGCTTGTTGATCAGGCGCTCGACGGTGTTCCTCTCCTTGTAGAGGTCGGCGTCGTGGCTGACGGGCCGACCGCCCGCGGAGCCCTTCTTCTTCCGGTTGGCGGCCTGGTCCCTCTTCTCCGGGATGACTGCCTTGATGCCTCGTCTGCGCAGGTGGGCCCGGTTGGTGCGGGAGGAGTAGGCCTTGTCGGCGGCGACCGCGTCCGGCCGGGTGCGGGGGCGGCCGATGGGGCCACGGACCCGTATCTTCCCCAGCACGGGGATGAACTGCGGGCTGTCCGCAGCCTGCCCCGCGGTCAGTACCAACACCAGCGGGCGGCACTTGCGATCGGCGGCCAGGTGAACCTTGCTGGTCTGCCCGCCCCTGGAGCGTCCCAGGAGGGCGGCCTTCAGCCGGATTTTTCGCCGACGCGGGATGCGTCGTCGCTCCTCGCGCTCGGGATCGATCCCGGTGTCATGTCCGTCTTGTTCTTCGGGGCTGCCCCTTTTGACCTCGCCTTCTCCGCCTCGGCGGCAGCCTTCTCCAGCGCGTCGACGACGTCCTCGCCCAGGTGCATCCCGGCCGCGTCGTGGTGAGCACGCGCTGTGGTGGAGTCGATGCTGACCAGGGACAGGTCCACCTCACCACGCTTCGACGCTTCCGCGATCATGCCCTCCAGCAGAGCCTCGAAGACGCCGGCGTCACGCCACTGCCGGAAGCGGTTGTGGACGGTCGACCAGGCACCGAACTCCTGCGGCATCTCCCGCCACTGTCCGCCGGTCTTGAACCGCCAGATCACACCCTCGAACTGCTGCCGCAGCCGCTCGGGGTACGGGCCGTACTCGCCGATCGGCAGGTACGGCCCGATGAACTCCCACTCTGCATCCGTCAGTTGCACTCGTGTCACGGAAGAAGATCTACCGGTTCAGGCCCCGCCGCGAGGGCGAATCCCGCAGAGCCAGTCTTGTAGGCATGCAAGGGGAATGGGCCGGGGAGATGGTCGGGCCGGATGTGTGGGAGACGTGCCGGGAGTTGATCCCGGCCGGGAGCGTGTTCGCGTTCCTGGCCCAGCATCGCGAGGTGCTGTTCCCGCCAGGGATGTTTGCGGACATGTATCCCTCGTCCAACGGCCGTCCGAGTCTGCCGCCGCAGGTGCTGGCCGCAACGGTGGTGCTGCAGAGCCTGCACGGGTTGTCGGACTTCGAGACGGTTCAGGAACTGCGGTGTGACCTGCGGTGGAAGGCGGCCTGCGGGCTCGGCCTGTACGACACGGCGTTCGATCCGTCGCTGCTGACGTACTTCCGGCGTCGGCTGCGTCACTCGGCCGATCCGACGCGGATCTTCACCAAGGTCAAGGAGGTCGTGGCCGCGACCGGGGTGCTCAAGGGCAAGCAGCGGCGGGCGCTGGACTCCACCGTCCTGGACGACGCGGTGGCCACCCAGGACACCGTCACCCAGATCATCTCCGCGGTCCGCCGGGTGATCCGCGAGGTCCCCGGCGGCGAGGAGACGGCGGCGCAGTGGTGCCGCGCGCACGACTACACCGATCCGGGCAAGCCGAGGATCGCCTGGGACGACGAGCAAGCGCGGGCCGCGCTGGTCGACGCGCTGGTCACCGACGTCCTCAACCTTCTCGGGCACCTGCCCGACCAGGAACTGGGCGAGAGGGCGGCGAACGCGGTGGGCCTGCTGGCCCTGGTCGCGGGCCAGGACGTGGAGCCGGCCGAGGACTCCGACGGACGTGACGGACGCTGGCGCATCGCGAAGCGCACGGTCGCGGACCGGACCGTATCCACCGTCGATCCTCACGCACGCCACATCCACAAAAACCGCACCCGCCACCAGGACGGCTTCAAAGGGCATGCGTCCTTCGAGCCGGAGACCGGCCTGTTCACCGCGGTCGCCCTCACCAGCGGCTACGGCCCCGACAACCACGAGGCCGCCGTCGCGGCCGATCTGCTGGCCGACGAGGAGGAGGGCCAGGAGTTAACCGTGCTCGGCGACTCCGCATACGGCACCGGTGACCTGCGTGCACATCTGCAGGCCGGCGGTCACACCTTGGTGATCAAGCCGCCACCGCTGCGGCAGGCCATCCCCGGCGGCTTCACCATCGACGACTTCCACATCGACCCGGCGGTCGGCACCGCGACCTGCCCGGCCGGACACACCGCCAACCTCGGACAGATCAAAGCGAACGGCGCCCGCACCGCCCAGTTCAAGCGTCTGTGCGCCGACTGCCCCCTGCGCGGACGCTGCACCACGTCCAAGACCGGGCGCACCCTCAACGTCCACCCCCAGCACGAACTGCTCACCGCCGCCCGCCACCAGGCGGCCACCGACCCCGTCTGGCAGGACGAATACCGCAGATGGCGGCCCCCGTCGAACGCGCCATCGCCTGGCTGGTCGCCAAGGGCAACCGCCGCGTCCCCCACCGCGGCGTCATCGCCAACAACATCTGGCTCCACCACCGCGCCGCCGCCCTCAACCTCCGCCGACTGATCAACCTCGGACTCACCCGGGCCAACGGCAACTGGCACCTCACCCCGGCCACCCCATAAGCAAGAAGGGCCGTCCGGCCTACGGCCGGACAGCCCACGACAAGATCTTCAGCAGCCTTCTAGCGTCACCGGCTACCGACGTCGAACCGACCGCGTTCGATGATCGGCAGGAGGTCCACCATGCACCGGCGACAGCTTCTGCGCCACGCGCGCCTCGGTCTCGCCACCTTGATCCTCGTCACCACGAGCGCCTGCGGCTCGGCATCGCTCGGAGGCGACGACGGCGGAAGCGATGACGACACCGTCAAGATCGGTCTCCTGGTGGCACGGTCCGGGGTATATGCCTCGGTCGGGCGTGACATGGAACAGGGATTTCAGCTCTACCTCGAGCAGCACGGTGGCGAGCTCGGCGGCCGCAAGGTCGAGGTGGTGACCGTCGATGAGGGCGACAGCCCGCAAAGCGGCGTCACTGGGGCGACACGGCTGGTCCAACAGGATCAGGTCGACGCAGTGGCCGGAGTGACGACCGGGCCGACGGCACTGGGCAGCCGCGACATCTTCGACGGTTCGCAGGTGCCAGTCCTGCTGGGCAACACCGGAACAGTGCCGCTCGGTGATGAACTGGCCTCGGACTGGGTGTGGCGGGCCGCCTACGACAACGGCGACCCCGGCCGCGCGCTGGGAAAGTACCTGGCGGAAGACGGCACAGCAGGCGACGTCTACCTGATCGCTCCGGACTACTCGGCCGGGCACGAGACACTCGACGGGTTCAAGGAGACTTTTCCATCCGAGCAAATTGCAGGCGAGTCGTTCACTCCGTTCGGCACGACCTCCGACTATTCGGCATACCTGGCAAAGATCCGGGCCTCAGGTGCCAAGCAGATCTTCTGCTTCTACGCGGGCGGCGAAGCCATCGAGTTCACCACGCAGGCTGCCTCCTTCGGGATCACTCCCGACATCGAGCTGTACGGGACGTTCCTCACTGATGGTTCGGCCATCGACGCCGAAGGGGACGCCGCTCTTGGTGTCAGGAACTCCATTCGCTACAACTGGGACCTGGACAACGCTGAGAACCCGGACTTCGTCGAGGCGTATGGCGAGCAGTACGAGACGCTCCCCAGCACTCCTGCGGCGACGACGTACGACGTCGGGGCCATCCTCGACGCGGCGCTGTCCGACCTCAACGACGGCGTCGACCGGGCCGGCATCAACGAGGCGCTCGCCGACCTGGAAGTTGTCAACGGAGTGCGAGGCGAGCTGTCGTTTGACGACACGCGCACCATCGTTGGGCAGCACTACCTCACTGAGGTTCGACGAACCGATGACGGATTGCGCAACGTCACCATCGACACGTTGCCCGTGCCGTAGGGCTGCTGCGCCTACTCGGTTTCCCGGCGGGTTCGCGCCGCAAAAGTACTCCCCGGGGTCACCCTGCGCCCGCTAGGCGAGGCATAGCGTTCAAGAACTGGTAGCCGGGCACGCTGCGACCAGTCCCAATCACAGGAGGGTTCACATGACAATCACGTCGGAGTCGGGCGCGGCGCTCGAACTCGCCGCTCGAGTCGCTGATGGGATCGGTCGGGGGGTTCTGCCCGCCAAGATCTTCAATGACCAGGGCATCTATGAACTCGAGAAGTCGAAGATCTTCAGCCAGGTCTGGAACTTCCTTGCTCATGAGTCCGAACTGCCGAAGCCGGGTGACTACGTCCTCCGGGCAATTGCTGACAACTCGATCCTCGTCGCGCGCGACGAGGACGGCGTAGTGCACGCACACCTCAACATGTGCCGCCACCGCGGCAATCAGATGTGCAAGTCGGACATCGGGAACTCATCGCACTTCCGATGCTCCTACCACGGCTGGGTGTACAAGAACAGCGGCGAACTGGTCGCCGTCCCGTACCACAAGCAAGCTTTCGGTGACCAGCTCGACAAGAAGGAGTGGGGACTTCTACCTGTCAAGATCGAGACCTATGAAGGCCTGGTCTTTGGCAGCCTCAACCCCGACGTCGAGCCACTGAGTGACTTCCTCGGCGGGTTTCAGTTCTACCTCGACTACTACCTCAAGCCTGGCGAAGGCGGTGTCGAGGTGTATGGGCCGCCGGATGTGTGGGAGTCGAACTGCAACTGGAAACTGTGGGCAGAGAACGGCTCGGGCGACGGCTACCACACGCCCGTGACCCACCAGTTCGGTTTCCACCTCGGCTACTTCGCCTCTTCCGGGGCGACCCACAGCATCGGCCACGCGGCCCACATTCCGGGCAAGGGGCACGGGATCGGGCTCGGCGAGACTCCGGGACTCCCGCCCTTCATCGGGTATCCCGACGACGTCATCGCGGGACTCGACAAGACCCTGACCGCCGGTCAGAGGGAGGCGTTCAACCAGGTACGCACCGCGGTCGGGCTGGTGTTCCCGAATCTGAACTTCCTGAGCCAGCCGTTCAGCCGCATCCCGGGTGAACTAGGGGTCCGGTTCACCACGATGCGTCAGGCGCAGTCTCTCGGGCCCGGTCGGATGCGGCTGACGTCGTGGTGCCTGCTGCCGAAGGACGCGTCGCCCGAGTTCAAGGAAGAGGCGTATCGGGCATACACGCTCGCGTTCGGTCCCGGCGGGATGTTCGAACAGGATGACATGGAGAACTTCAACAACATCACCAACCAGCTGAACGGTAGCGCGATCCGCGAGGTTGACCTGCCTTACGTGATGGGGATGGACGCCGAGCCGGTGACAGACTATCCCGGCCCCGGAAAAGTGGTCAAGCCCTACATGAACGACTCGAACTTCCGCAATCTGTGGGGGACGTGGGCGGCCTACCTGCTGGGCGAGCGGGACGGGGCGGCCCAGTGACTGCCACGAACGTGAATGCTGCCGAAGCCCTTGTTGCCATGGGACCCGAGCCGGCTGTTCCCGCGGACACCGAGCGGCGCGTGCGCCACTTCCTGCACTACGAGTCGTGGCTACTCGACGAGCGTCGCTTCCGTGACTGGGTCGATCTCTTCACCGAGGATGCGCGCTACGAGCTCCCAGTCCGGGTGAACAGGGAGGAAGGGCAGGAGGCGTTCTCACGAAGCCGAGCGTTCGACGACAACAAGCAGACCTTGGAGATTCGCGTCGAGCGTCTGCATACCGAGTTCGCGTGGTCCGAGCAGCCGCCATCGCGCGTGCGCCACTACGTCGCCAACGTGATGGTGGCGCCGGGCCGGGCCTCCGACGAGTTTCACGTCGTCTCCAATGAGCTGGTGTTCCGCAGTCGGGGAGACTCGGTTGCCTACGACCTGCTCTCGGCGCAGCGTGTCGATTGCCTGCGCGATTCCCCGAACGGCCTCCGTATCTCGCGCCGTCTGGTGATGCTCGATCAGACGACGCTTGGCGCTCACAATCTTTCGATGTTCTTCTAGGCGGTGAACACGGTGACAGATCAGCAGAACGTCGACCACGAGCCCGAGCTGCGCATCGCAAACGAGTTCGCCGAGGCGGTCGTGCGAAGAGTTGCTCATGGGAACGGCACCCGGCTGCACGTCGTAGCGCCTCGTTCGGGTGCCGAATCCATGATCGACGCTGTCGTCCTGGAGGCACTGGCTGCAGTGCCGGCAGAAGAGCTCACAGCCATCCTCGTCGGGACGGTGCCTGGAAACGATCGCCCTACCGCGACCCCGGGCTGATATGTAAGGGTCGCTTGTCAAGGGCAGGGTGAGGCGCCCGTCGTGGATGCCTCCTCGGCGGGCGCCTCGTTGCTTCGCTGCCGCGGCTTGGTGAGGGCGAAATCAACCGGTCGTCGCAACACCTGGCTGTTGGGAGCAAGGGGCGTTACCCCTCGATCGTGGACACCCTGATCATTGGATCGTGAGGATCCGAAGAACAGGAGTTCCCGTTGGGGACGTCGAAGTACTCGCCTGAGTTCCGGGCGGATGCCGTCGCGCTGTACCACGCCAGTCCGGGTGGGACGTATGCGTCGGTGGCCAAGGACCTGGGTGTCAACCACGAGACGCTCCGCACGTGGGTGCGGGATGCTGAGCAGGCGGCCCGGCCCGGGGCGGGCGAGGCCACCACGATGGAGAAGGAGAACCGGCAGCTGCGGGCGCGGGTGAAAGAACTCGAGCTCGAGCGGGAGATCTTGCGGAGGGCCGCGAAGTATTTTGCGGGCGAGACCAGCTGGTGAGCAGCCGCTTCCAGTTCGTCGACGATCACCGTGGCGCCTTCGGTGTCAAGCGGCTGTGCCAGGTCCTGACCGTCTCCCGATCCGGGTTCTACCGGTGGCTGGCCGACGCGGACGCGCGGGCCGAGCGGGCCCGGGCCGATGCCGAACTCGCCGAGCGCATCACCGAGATCCACACCGAGTCCGACGGCACCTACGGGGCTCCACGCGTGACAGCCGAGCTCCGTGACGAGGGTGAGCGGGTCAACCACAAGCGGGTGGCACGCGTCATGCGGAAGTTCAACATTGTCGGACGGCACCTGCGCAAGAAGGTCCGCACCACCATCCCCGAGCCGGCTGCGACGCCGGTGCCGGACCTGCTGCGGCGCGACTTCACCGCGATCGCACCGAACACCCGGTACGTGGGCGACATAACCTACCTGCCCATCGGAGGCGGTCAATTCCTTTACCTCGCCACGGCGTTGGACCTGTGCTCGAAGCGACTGGCGGGCTGGTCGATCGCCGACCACATGCGCACCTCGCTGGTCACCGACGCACTCAAGGCCGCGGCCGCGGTCCGGGGCGCCGACGGCCTGCGCGGGGCGATCTTCCACAGCGATAACGGGGCGCAATACGCCTCCAAGGAGTTCGCCCAGGTCTGCGAGGACCTCGGTGTGGTCAGGTCGCGCGGTGCGGTGGGCACCAGCGCGGACAACGCCGCCGCGGAATCGCTGAACGCATCCCTGAAACGGGAGACGCTGCAGGGGAAGAAGCGGTGGACCGGGGCGCGCGAGGCCCGGCTCGCGGTCTTCCGCTGGGCGACCCGCTACAACACCCGAAGAAGGCACTCCCGCCTCGGCCAGATCAGCCCGATCGCCTTCGAGCAACGATCAACTCGCTGGCCTCTGCCGCATGACAACCGGTGTCTACGACCAAGGGTCAGGGCCCGTGGCAACCAGGTCACCGGCGTAGGTCAGCTCGCCGGTGGCATCGGTGCCGAAGACCACGTCCAGGAGTGTTCTGGTCCCGCAGGCCACCAGCGCGATCAGCCGCAGCATCGGGTAACCGGCCGGCCCGTTCGGCCCGGCTTTCGCCTTGGGGAACACCGACACGTTCGCGGGCGTGTCCGGCAGTGGTATCTGGGTGCCGTCGATCGCGACCACCAGCCTGTCCGAGAACCGTGTCACCTGTGTCGCGGTCACCGCTGCGGGGCCTTTGACCAGGTCGAACAGTGCTTTCAACGGCTTGGGACCGACCCGTCGCATCGCAGCCGTGATCGACGAAGGCGCCGGTGAGGGCAGCGGCACAGGGAGCGAGGCGGTCAGATGGGACCAGACCCGCGTCCAGCCTTGCCCGGTGAACAGCGCGCCTGCGAGGAGGAGGTAGATCACCACCCGGGACGGAAGCCGCCGCATCCGATGCTGCATACCGCCCGCACAGGCGAGTGCCTCATCGACGAGCTCGAACGGAACAACCTGGGTCAACTCGCCCAGGTGCCCCACGGCCAACGCGCCGGGAGCATGCGTGATGACAGAATCGGACACTGCAGCCCTTGTGGAGGAACACGAGTCTTGGCGGACCCGAGAACCACTACAGGGGCTGCACCCGTATCCAGGGCTTCGGCCCGGTTGTAACGGTGGAGTGGTGACGGCGAGGTTGTCTCGCCGTCCGGGGCAAGCCTTCGTTACGGGGCCAAGGCGTCACGCAGCACTGCGGCCAGACGTTCCCGCGCGACGCGTGCGGACTTGGGGTATTCGATGACCCAGTCGACCTTCACGGTAATCACGCCGTCGGCGTTTGACACGATGACGTCCCCGGTGCGGTGGAAGCTGTCGACTCGATCGCGGATCCTTTGACGCTGCTGCGAGTTCAGTCCAGTGCAAGTGGTGACGTCGAGGCTGAGTTCGGTGATGAATCCGCCCAGGGTGGGATCGGCCCGGCCGATCGACGGGTCCGCGGGGAGGTTCCAACGCAGTTGGTCTTCGGGGATGATGATCGACTCGTTGACGTGAAGCGCTGATGACATTCGTTTAGAGTCCCACGGCCGCTCATCCTCGGCCCGGGGCTTCGGCGTAGACGCGTGACGCGCGGTTTGTGATCACTTGAAGCCGAGGAGTGCGAGGGGTCGTCGGGGATCGCGGGCGTAGTGGCGGAGGCCGGCCGCAATGTTCTTCGTTTCGGCTGCTCGGAGGGCTCCGATGGCGAGGTTGCGCCAGGTGGCCATCGCGCGGGGCGCGTTGACGGTCCGCAGCTGGGAGGCGTCCTCGGTGAAGGTCGTGTCGCGGACATGGTGCAGGACCTCGATCGCCCAGTGGTCGCGGACGAGCCGGGCCAGCTGGGACGGGGTGCCCAGTTCGGCGGCCAGCCTGGTGACGGCGTAGACCGTCTTGACGGTGGTCTTGCCGGTCTTGCGGTCGGTTCGGCAGCGCTTGATCTGGACGGCCTGGCGGGCTCCGGGGAAGAGGAGGTTGTTCACCGTGGCGACCTTGATCCGACGGATCTCCGAGCGACCGTGGCCGACGCCCCGGGTGCTTCCCTGAAGCGCGATGTCCTTCCAGGGAAGGGACTTGAGCTGTCTGCGCAGCTTCTTCTGGTTGCCCTTGGCGATCACGATGTAGTGCGCTGCGCGGCCGAGGAGGTAGTCGGCGTGCTCGCGCTGGGTGTGCATGGCGTCGCTGGTGACCACGACGCCGACCAGGTCGGCGATGGTGTCCAGCAGCGGCTGGAAACAGGTGATCTCGTTGGTCTTCTCGCCGACGTCCAACTGGTGTCCGCGTACAAGTGAACGTGCACCACCTCGTACGGATGAGAGTGCACCAAAGTTAATGCGGTGGCGGGTGGGTGCCGCGAGTCTTCTGCTGTCGGTTTCGGGGTGGCAGAGGGGCGGCTGAGGTGGTCTTGGATCCGCATCGCTGGCTGGAGTTGAGGCGGTTCCGCGGTCTGTACGAGTCCGGTGCGATGAGCCTGCGGGAGATCGCGAAGGAGACTGGGCTCAACCGCCGTACGGTCACGAAGTACTTGTCGGGCGAGGCTCCAGTCGCACCGCCGAAACGGACGGTGGATGGCCGGCAGCATCGACGGGCGGTCGACGAGGTCGCCCTGCTCATCGACGGGATGCTCAGGTCGGAAATCCTGCTGAAGGCATCCGTAATCCATGAGCGCCTGGTGTCGGAGTACGGGGTCACCATCAACTACCAACGGGTCAAGATCTACCTTCAGGAGGCCCGGCCGCGGATCGCCGAGGAGCTCGGCATCAGCCCGGGCGAACTGGCCGGCCTGCACCGGCGGTTCGAGGTGGTCCCGGGCGCCCAAGCCCAGGTCGACTGGGGGGATGAGGGCAAGATCCTCGCCCACGTCGGGATCCCCAAGGTCTACTCGTTCCACATGACGCTGTCGTACTCACGCGACCCGTTCTGCTGCTTCACCACCAGCCAGGACCTGACAAGCTTCTTCGACTGCCACCGGGCCGCATTCGCGCACTTCGGCGGGGTGCCGATGACGATCGTCTACGACCGCACCAAGACCGTCGTGCGCCGACACGTCGCGCCGGGCGAGGCAGTCCCGCTGCACCCGGAAGCCGTCGCGTTCGCCGGGCACTACGACTTCGACATCGACGTGCTGGCCGCCTACCGGCCTCAGGGCAAGGGCCGGGTCGAGCGGCAAGTCCTAATCGTCCGCGACCATGTGCTGGCCGGACGGGCTTTCTCCTCGATCGACGAGATGAACGCCGCCTTCTTGGCCTGGGTGCCGCTGCGGCGGGCGAAGGTGCACGGCACCCACAGCGAGATCATCGGACACCGGGCGGTGCGGGATCACGTGGCCCTGCGGCCACTGCCGCCGACTCCCTATGTGGTGGCCCAACGGCATCTGCGGCACGTCGGGAAGGACTGCCTGGTCGCCTTCGACGCAAACCTCTACTCGGTGCCCGCCCGCAAGGTCCGCCCACGCCAGCTGGTCGAGATCCGGGTGACCAAGTCACAGGTCACCCTGCACTCCACCGCTGCCGGCGCCGACGGGGAAACCCTGCTGGCCACCCATCCACGGGCGGTCGGCCGCGGCGCCCGGATCGTGGACGAGAGGCACTGGGACGGGCTGCCCACCGGAGCTGGACGTCGCGTCACCACCGGCGATGCCATGCCCCCGCCCCGCCGCAACCAGCCTCTGGGGCCTGCGGCCGGCCCGCTGCAAGCCCTGTTGAACCGGGCCGCTGCCGCCAGCGTCGAGGTCGGCCGCCGCCCGCTGTCCGTCTACGACGAACTGACCGGCACCCGCCCCTTCACCACCAACCCAACGACAAGGGAACTCTCTTGAGCCAGCTGACCGGCAATCGCATCCGCATCACGGCTGGCAAGCTCGGTCTGCCTCATCTCGCGGAGACCATCAACGAGTTCACCCGCCGGGCCGACGAGGCGAAGATGGGCTACCTCGACTTCCTCGACCTGGTCCTTTCTGAGGAACTCGCGGTCCGTGAGGACCGCCGCTTCCGCAGCGGACTGCGGACGTCGAAGCTGCCGCACCACAAGACGCTGGATGAGTACGACTTCTCCTTCCAGCCCGACCTCGACCCCCGCAAGATCAAGGACCTCGCCACCCTCTCGTTCGTCGAGGCCAAGGCCAACGCAGCCCTGCTCGGGCCGCCCGGGGTCGGCAAGACGCATATCGCCGTCGCCCTCGCGGTCGCGGCCTGCCGGGCCGGTTACTCGATCTACTTCACGACCCTCGACGACATAGTCCGCAGCCTCAAGACCGCCGAAGCCGCCGGGCGGCTGGTCAACAAGCTCGGCACCTACCTGCGGCCCAGCGTTCTCGTGGTCGATGAGGTCGGCTACCAGCCCCTCGAACGCGCCGAGGCGAATCTGGTCTTCCAGGTGATCTCCAAGCGCTACGAGAAGGGCTCCATCATCCTGACCTCGAACAAGACCTTCGGAGAATGGGGACAGGTGTTCGGAGATGAGGTCCTCGCCACCGCGATCCTCGACCGCCTCCTGCACCACTGCGAGGTCGTCTCCATCAACGGCAACAGCTGCCGGCTGAAGAACCGCCTTCAAGCTATCGAGCGGGACACCGACGTGGCTTGAGCAGTGGTGCACATACCTCTGTACTTGGTGGTGCACTCAGGCGAGTACGGGGACAACTGGGCAAGGACCAGGCCGGTGGTGTGATCCAGCGCGGCAAGCAGATGGATCTTCCGGTCCTTCGCCTTGGCCGCGCCACGCAGGCTCTTACCGTCCACAGCCAGGCCGCGCAGCCCGGCGGCCCCGGTCGTCTTCGGTCGGCGGTCCGCGAGCCAGCTCCCGACGGCTCGGTCCAGGGCATCGCCGTCGATGCGGGCCAGCAGCCGGCGGACCGTGGTCTCGGCGGGGAGGACCCGCCTGGGCAGAAGCGGATCGGTGTGGGCACCGACCTGTTCCAGGACATACTCCGGGGCATCCGCGATCCACTCACCGACCGCCAGCAGCGAGGTCGCTCCGACCAGCACCGCGCACGCGGTGAGTGCGAGCACGACGGCCAGGCGATGGCGCACCCCGCGCGGATCACGCGGGTCCGGCACCTTGGCCAGCCGCTCCAGCAGGCCCGGGACTTCCTCTCGTTCGACCTGTAGTTTCTCGCGCAGTTGGTCAAGGGCAGGCGGGATCGGCGATGGTGCGTCGGCAGGCACGGTCTTCCACTTGGGTCACGGGGCGTAGAGAACTCCATGATCTTGTAAGCCGTGCCTGTCACGTTCCGAGAGCGCGCTGAGCCAACAGATCACCACGAACCGGGCGTCACGCGACTACGCCGAAGCCCTGCACCCGTATCACCAGCCGAAACGCCGAGCATTGCGCCGCCAGTCGAACCCCTAACCGAACGGCGTGACTCTGTTGGTGATCTTCCGAGGTCATGCGGTGGCGGTGCACAGTGCGTGGAAACGTGTTGACCGGCGGTGGGTGGTCGTGGGCTCGGCGATCCAGTCGGCGATGCGGGTGAGGTTGCAGGCCAGGGCCGTCAGGACGTGCTGGACGTGGGTTCTGGCGAGGCCGCGGTAGCGGGTGCGGCGCAGGCCGCAGGTGCGGACGTTCTGGGAGAGGGTGGCTTCGATCCCGGCGCGGATCGCGTAACGCCGCTGCCAGTCCCTGGTCTGCTGGTCCAGCCGGCTGCGGGTCTGGATTTCGTGGAGTTCGCGGGTGGGCAGGAGCGCGAGTGCGCGGGGCCGGGTGGCTGAGGTGGTGCACTGGGGGCGGTCGGGGCAGGCCAGGCAGGTGGTCTTGTCAAAGCGGACCTGGATGTAGTCGTGTCCGTCGATGCGCAGTGGCCCCCAGTTCCGGCTGACCTGCCCGCGAGGGCAGGTGGCCTGCTCGTTGTCCCAGTCCACGGCGAAGGCGGACTTGTCGAAGCCGCCACCGCTTTTGGCCTGGTGGCTGTGGTCGGGGACCACCGGGCCCAGCAGGGTGATGCCGTGGACCCGGCGGGCGCGTTCGATCCGGGCCGGGGCGATGTAGGCGGCATCGACGACATGTTCGGACGGGACAAGGCGGGCGTCGGCGAGGTCGCCGTGGATCTGCTCTGTGAGTTCGCCGTCCTGCACCGGGGCGATCGTGGTGGCCACGTGGATGGCCACCTCGGGCCGGTCGGTGTCGCAGGTCTCGGTCAGGTGGACCCGGTAGCCGCTCCAAGCGGTGTCCCGCTTGACGCAGTAGTGGGCGTCGGTGTCGTAAGGGGAGTCGAACCGCAGGTGAGCCGGGGGCAGCGCGTGACCGTCGCGCCAGCGCAGCCGTCCGCGTGGCTCCCAGTAGTAGTGATGGACCCAGACCTGACGCAGGATCTCCACCTGCGGTAACGCCCGCAGCCGGGGCGGAGCGTGGGATGCCCAGACGGCGGTGAGGATCTTCTGGCCGTCCCGGCCGAAGGTCTCCGCCATCGCGGTGACCGCGGCTTTCCCGCCGGGGACCTTGCCGATCTCGACTTTACGCCCGTAGCGCTTGCGCCACTCCGGCTCGATCAAGGGCAGCAGCCAGTCCTCGTCGGCCTCGGCCAGCTCCTCCAACGCGGCCCGAAGTGTCTCGCCGGCCAGCTCCAGCCGGCTGAGGGTGCGGACCGCCGCAAGCACGTGGGTGGCATCGGTGCGCTGACGGCCCCCGGATTTCAGCAGCCCGGCCTCCACCAGCCGTTTCAGCATCACCCGCAGCAGCCGGTCAGCGGCATCCCCCTCCGCCAGCCGGGCCCGGAACTCACTGAGCACCGAGTAGTCGAACCCCGGATCCTCCAGTTCCAGACCCAGCGCGTACTTGAAGTCGATCCTCGTGCGCACGGCATCCGCCGCAGCACGGTCCGACAGGTTCTCCGCGAACTGCAACACCGACACCAGCGCCAACTGCCCCGGCGAGAACCCCGGACGGCCATCAGACGGATACAGCCCGGCGAACTCCTCATCCTCAAACAGCACATCCAACCGATCCCGCACCAGCATCGCCGGCGTCCCCTTCGGACACGCCGCCCACGCCGTACGCACCGTCCTCACCGGAATCCGCTGAAAACTCCTCGGCCGTAACGACACCACACCCACACCCCCCGAACCCGAGGCCACCCCGCACTCCTCCAGCAGAGCACCCCACAGCCCCGCCGTCAGCATCCCGGACAAGATCACCAACAGAGTCACGGCATTGGGGCTAGCAGGCGTACTTTTTCGATCTCCCAACTGGTCGTTATGACGAGGTCATCGCCCCCAGCGGTCGGCGATCAGCCCGATCGTTGTCAGCTTGATCACGGTCAAGATTTCCAAGGTGCTACCCCCGTGGCTGACGGAACGAACCTTCGGCTGAATATGCTTCAACATCCGTGGGACCTACTTCATCATCAGTACAACGTCTCGAGATAGACGCGTTCCGCCAAGGCATCGCCTTCTGCGGCGCTGATTGGCAGGTCCGAGTTCTGATCGGCAAACATCTTGCCGATGGTTGGCACTTCGTTCCGCTCAACTCTGGTTTCCGGGTTCCAGAGCGAGGAACGAATAAGAGCCTTTCCGCAGTGAATATATATGTCGGTGACCTCAATCTCGAGCACGACCGGTGGCAACTTTCCTCTGGCTGTGCAACTCGCGGCGACATCCGCATCGGCGATAATCGATGCGAGACCTTTCACTCGCAGCGTTTCACGTATGCCGGGGATCATGAACAGAAGTGATATCTTTGGGTTGTCCAGAAGATTGTGCAGGCCATTAATCTGGTTGTTACCCGGGCGGTCCGGCAACAAAATGGTATGCTGGTCGATGACTGTGGCGAAGCCTGGGGCGTCTCCCTTAGGCGACACGCAGGGCATACCGTCGACATCGCTCGTCCCGACAACGACAAATGGCGATCGACGGATGAACGTCGCATAATGCTCATGGATGTAGGTCAGGTGCGCCCTCAAACCCACATCTGCTGCTGGTCCGTAGAACTCCTGCAACGCCTCGTGTGTCGCGAAACGGCCTGATGCAGGCCGACTTCCTGTTACCGTGTTCATCCCAGCGGCGATGTCATCTGACATTGCATGCCACCTCTCTCCTAGAAGTGCCAGCCTAACCTTCCGGGCCGCTTCGCAATCATGGTGCTCGACAAGTTGCTTCACAGCAAGATCGATTCGTCAACGGCGTGCACGGTACAATCCTGCGCTGCTGCCAGTACCAATCAATTGAAGAACCGGCTGATTTCATCAAGACGAACTTTGCAGCAGCCAAGGCAAATTCAACTCGATCTTGCGCGCGGCAATTTGTTTGCCCTCAGGCCTCGACGACCCTGCGCTGCCCATCCTCGTCGATGGGGTACTGGATGTTGGGCTCGGCCTTGATCACGAGGGTGGTTGTTTCCTCGATTGAGGTTTCGACGTGGTCTTCACCGGGGGTGACGAAGTAGAAGTCACCCGCTTCGACCTTGCGTTCTTGATCGCCTGAGCGCCAGAGCGCCGAGCCTTCAACGATGAAGACGGCAACCCAGGTCTCGTGGCGGTGTCGGCTCAGTTCGTAGTTGGCTGGCCACTTGACAAGGGAGAAGGAGATGCCGTGCCCGTCGTACCACAGCTTGCAGCGGTCGACGGCGTGACCGACGACATCCTCATGAATCCACTCGCGTTCGTGGACCTGCGTGAACTTTGGCATTGCGTGCTCCTCCGTGACTACCAGATGACCCGCCAATAGCTTTGTCTGCGAGAGAGTGTAGGGCGCTCGCGATGCAGCCCTCTGTCACCCGAACGTGGACAATTGCGCCTCGCTAGCCGCTCTTTGGTGTACGCGCCCGCCGTTATCTACGGCGCCGTTGGCCGAGACCAGGATGGTGTCGGCCACGGCCAGTGCGGCCCGGACTGGGTGGCGCCGATGAGGCGTGCGTCCCCGCACGTTTGCGAGGAGACCAATCACATCCCCTGCGATGTCACGAATCCCTCTGCCGTCGAGAGCGCGCTACGCACGGCGGCAAGCGATAGCGGCGCCATCGACATAGTCGTCCTTGCTGCCGGTCGCTTCCCCAACCGCTCGTTGTCGGAGTGGACGCTCGGGCAGTTCGAGCAGCTATGGCGGTTGAACGTCGGCGGCGCCTTCACCATCGTGCAGGCGGCAGTCCCGTATCTCCGTGAGTCCAGCCAGGGACGGAGTCGGTCGTCGCAGAGCAGCCCGTCGCCCAGCGTCAGGCCGCTGCCCTCGAGCCAGGTTGTGGCTGGGCGTGCCCCGACGCCGACGACCACCGCGTCGGCGGGGACGAAGGTGCCGTCGGTGAGGTTGGCTCCGGTGACCCGGCCGGCCGTGCCGCGAGGCGGGCGACACCGATCCCGGAGGTGACGTGCGCACCGTGGGCGCGGTGGATCTCGGTCCAGGCGGCGCCTTGGTGGGCTCCGAGGACGCGGCCCATGAGCACCGGTTCGCGTTCGACGATGGTGACGTGTTTGCCGACCTGCCGGCAGGCGGAGGCGATCTCGGCGCCGATGAACCCGCCGCCGATGACCAGCACGTGGTCGGCGCGTTCGAGGTCGGCGCGCAGGCCGGGCAGGTGGGCGGCTTCACGGAGCACGTGGACCCCGGCCAGCCCTGCAGGAATGCTGGCCAGATCGGCTCGGCTCCGGTCGCGATGAACAGGCCGTCGAAGGCCATCGTGGTGTTGTCGTCGAGTGCGAGCTGTTTGATCGGCCGGGTGCAGTTGCCCTGCTCGGCGGCCGAGTCGCAGCTCGAATGAAGCCAGGTCGTCGTCTGTGCACAGCGCGAACTCGGCAGGCTCGGCGCTGTGGGTCAAGGCGTGCTTGGACAGGAACGTGCGGTCGTAGGGCAGTGTGTGTTCGGCGCTCAGCAGCGAGGTACCTCCCTCGTATCCTCGTGCAGAGCAGCGGTGGGGACGAGCAGAAGGTCGCTGCTGGCTGGTTCTACTTCGTTCCCCCGGTGAGGAGCACATCGAGACGTCCATCGAGGAGACCCAGGTGCTGGTCGTGAAGGCAGAGCCGAACATCCAGTACCAGATCGACTCAGACGGCAACATGAAATGACCCGGGTACCGACCCGCGGGTGGCGGACGCGACGCCGCCTCGCTGAAGGCGGAGGCCGCGTCGGCACGTCTGCCCCGGGGCATCCTTGCGGCGGTCCCGCATTTTCGTCTGCCCCGCGTGCCGTCGCCGTCAGTCCACCAACGTGAGCTCTCGCGCGGTGGCCTGGAGCGACCAGACGTCCTCCTTGAGGACGAATCCTTGACTGAGGTGACCCCCGGAATGTAGACACAGGGGTTTATGCCGCGAGCGAGAGTTTAGCGGTCGTGTGATGCTGCTGTTCGAACTGCATCGGCGACAGATAGGCCAGCGCGCTGTGACGCCGTCGCGCGGTGTAGTACGTGAGCCACCGGAAG
>NZ_JARAXF010000065.1:0-16726 GCF_033793745.1 Streptomyces sp. ME19-01-6
CCCCGAGGCTCATAATCGAGCTTCCCGACCGAATTCCGGGCACGCCGAAATCCATCCCGATGAGGGGCCGTGCAGTAGTGGTTTGCCGCCGGTGCGGCGCGAGTGGCTACCGAAGAACCGTTAAGGCTCCGTGGCAGCTCGGAGTACATTACGCATCGCCCCGGGGCGTGTCAATCTCCCTCGGCGTGCGATGTCACTCCAGGTCGCTCAGCCGTCCGCCGGCGTCCGGCTGGGTCTCCTCCACCCGGCGCAGGACGCGGGTCAGCATCTCGCCGAGCGCCCCGCGCTCCTCGCTCGACAGGTCCTGGAGAAGGTCCTCCTCGAAGACGGACGCCATCCGCATGGCCTCCAGCCACTTCTCCCGGCCCTCGGCCGTCAGCTCCACGATGACGCGCACCCGATTGGCCTCGTCGCGCTCGCGCGTGACCAGGCCCTCGCTCGCCATGCGGTCGATGCGGTGGGTCATCGCAGCCGGGGTGAGACCGAGCCGCTTGGCCAGGTCGCCGGGGCCCAGCTGGTACGGGGCTCCGGAGAGGACAAGGGCCTTGAGTACCTCCCACTCGGTGTTGCTGATGCCCAGGGTCCCGGTCTGGCGGCTGTACGCGACGTTCATCCGCCGGTTGAGGCGGCTGAGGGCGCTGACGACCTGCTCCACCTGCGGGTCCAGGTCCTGGAACTCGCGCTGGTAGGCCGCGATCTGCTCCTCGAGGCTCGGCTCGGCCGGGCCGGGGGTCTCAGGCATGCCGCGCAGTATGGCACGTAACTCATTCGCGTCGAAGTCCTTCGGCATGTACTCTTTAGCTTCGAACTTTAGCCTTGAAGTCTTGAGACTTCGACTGTTCGAACTTCTCCTAATTGTCATCGATCTTTCTCGACCTAGGCAGGTGAGTGTGACCACCGCGATGGGCGCTGCGCTGCGCCGGATCCAGCTGGGGAACGCGCTGAGCGCGTTCGGCAACGGCTTCACGGTGCCGTTCCTATTCGTCTATGTGGCGCAGGTGCGGGACCTGGGCGCGAGCACCGCGGGCATGGTGCTCGCGGCGTTTGCCGTCGCGGCGCTGGCCGTGCTGCCCTTCACCGGTCGGGTGATCGACCGGCGGGGGCCGCTGCCGGTGGCCCTCGTGGGTGCCGTGGCCTCGGCCTTCGGCTCCATGGGGCTGGGGCTGGCCTCCGACGAGGCATCCGTCATCGCCGCGGTGGCCCTGCTCGGCGCGGGGATCGCGGTGATCCAGCCCGCCCTCGCCACCATGATCGTCTGGTGCTCGACCACGACCACCCGTTCGCGCGCCTTCGCGACCCAGTTCTTCCTCAACAATCTCGGCCTCGGTGTCGGCGGGCTCCTGGGCGGGCTGCTGGTCGACCCTTCCGAGCCGTCGAGCTTCGTCCGGCTGTTCGCGATCGAGTCGGTGATGTTCCTGGTGCTGGGCGCGGCCGTGGCGACCGTACGGCTACCGAAGTTTTCGAAGCTCGACCCCACGTCGGCCGTGGGAAAACAAGCCGGAGGCGGCTGGCGGGCCATGCTGCGGAACCGGGCCATGGTGCAGCTGTGCGTGCTGGGCTTCGTGATGTTCTTCGCCTGCTACGGACAGTTCGAGTCGGGTCTGTCGGCGTTCGCGGTGGAGGTCACCCATGTCTCGCCCGCGATGCTCGGCGCCGCGCTGGCGGCGAACACGATGGCCATCGTGTTGGCGCAGTTCGTCGTGCTCCGGCTGGTGGAGGGGCGGCGGCGCAGCCGGGTCATCGCGCTGACCGGGCTGGTCTGGACGGTGGCCTGGCTGGTGGCGGGGGCCTCCGGCCTGGTGCCGGGCAGCCAGGCCGTCGCGACCGGCGCGATCATCTCGGCGTACGCGCTCTTCGGGCTCGGTGAGGCCATGCTGTCACCGACCGTCGCCCCACTGGTGGCCGATCTGGCGCCGCCGACCCTCGTCGGGCAGTACAACTCCGGTTTCGCCCTGGTCAAGCAGCTGGCGCTGGCCGTCGGCCCGGCGGCGGGCGGCCTGATGGCCGGGGCGGGGATGTACGTGGCGTACATCGCACTGCTCGTCGGCTGCTCACTCGGCATCACCGCGCTCGCGCTCCGGCTGGGCGGGCGGCTCACGGCCCGCCAGGACAACCCACTACTGCGTGCCGTCCCTGGTGCGACGGTGCCCGCGCAGCGCGTGGAGCCGACGTCGGTGGAGTCGGCGTCGGTGGAGCCGGTGACCACCGCGGCCTGACGACCAGGGGCGGCGGCCCGCCGGCCCCGGCCCTTGCGGCAAGCCCGCGCGGCGGAGCCGCACATCGGTTCGGTCGATGTGCGGCTCCGCCGCGTGCGGCGGCTGGTGCGGGGCGCGCCTCCCAGCGGTAACTGGGGGAGCATCGCCCTCGTGCTGGGCGCTGCGGTCGACTTGCCGCTGGCGCGGTGTGGGGGCGAGGCGACAGCGCAGCGAGGCGCCTTGCCGGGCGCCGGGAGCCAGGGCGCCCCTTTCGACGACAGGACCGGCGGCAGCTGCGGGCCCGGGACAGGCTGACGGCGCGTTGCGTTCGATCGCCGGGCAGGCTTGGCCGCGCCGAGCCCGCTGCGAGCGGGACGCGGCCGCGGCGCTCGCCCTGGCCCGCCCGCGCCGGGGCCGTCGGCGCCGGACCCGCCAGGCCGGGCAGGGCGCCGCCGACATGGCCCGGGGCGCGGGTCGACGTCCGAGGATCGAGGGCCGGGCCCGGCCGGAGGAGCCCCGGTTGCGGGGCGGGCCCGCCGCAGGCGCCTCTACCCCGCCGGGAGGGCGAACTCGCACCACACCGCCTTGCCCCCGCCCGGCGTGCGGCGTGAGCCCCAGGACGAGGCGATGGTCGCGACGATCGAGATGCCGCGCCCGGCCTCGTCCGCCGGCTCGGCGCGGCGGCGGCGCGGCAGGTGCTCGTCCCCGTCCGTCACCTCGATGATCAGGCGGCGGTCCGTACGGCGCAGCCGCAGGCGCATGGGCGGCACGCCGTGCTGGAGCGAGTTGGCGACCAGCTCGCTGGCGGCGAGCACGCCCAGGTCGCGCAGCTCCATGGGGAAGCGCCAACTGGCGAGGACGCCGGAGGCGAACGCCCGCGCCCGGGGGGCCGCCTCCACGCCGCCGAGGAGCTCCAGGGCGGCGTTGTGGAACAGCTCGGCGTCATGGCCGGTGCGGGCGGGGTGCTGCAGGACCAGCACGGCCACGTCGTCGTCGTGCTCGGCGGTGATACCCAGCGCCCGGATGAGGCGGTCGCACATCACCTGGGGCGTGCCCGTGGCGCCCGCGAAGACGCGCTCCAGCGCGGCGACGCCCTCGTAGATGTCCTTGTCGCGCCGCTCCACCAGCCCGTCGGTGTACAGCACCGCGCTGGAGCCCGGGCCGAACGGGACCGAGGCCGAGGTGTGCAGCCAGCCGCCGGTGCCCAGCGGCGGTCCGGTGGGCTCGGCGGCGCGGCGCACGGTGCCGTCCGGGTCGCGGACCAGGATCGGCAGATGGCCCGCCGAGGCGTAGACCAGGCGGTTCTCGTTCGGGTCGTGGACGGCGTAGACGCAGGTCGCGATCTGGCTGGGGTCGATCTCGGCGGCCAGGCCGTCCAGGAGCTGCAGGACCTCGTGCGGGGGCAGGTCGAGGCGGGCGTAGGCGCGGACGGCGGTGCGCAGCTGGCCCATCACGGCGGCGGCGCGGACGCCGCGCCCCATGACGTCGCCGATGACCAGGGCGGTGCGGCCGGCGCCCAGCGTGATGACGTCGTACCAGTCGCCGCCCACGGCGGCTTCCGTGCCGCCCGGTTGGTACGTGGCGGCGACCCTGAGGTCGTCGGGCTGCTCGAGTTCCTGCGGGAGGAGGCTGCGCTGGAGGGTGACGGCGGCCTGGCGCTGCAGGCGCTCGCCGGCGCGCAGCCGCTCGGCGGCCTCCACCTGATCGGTGACGTCGGCGCCGAAGACCAGCACGCCGCGCAGCGGGGTCTCCTCGGCCCTGGGACCGGGCGTGGACGGCCCCGGGTCCGTCCCGGGTGCGGCCGGGGCAGCGGCATCCGCATCGGGTCCGGCATCGGCCGCGGTCGCGGGCGCGATGCCGGACCCGCCACCGGACCCGATGCCGGACGCGGCGGCGGAGGAGGCGGGCTCGGCGGCCAAAGCCGGCGCCGGAACCGTGGCCGGAACCGGAACCGGAACCGGGACCGGAACCGGAGGCGGCGGGGCGGCCATCTCGATCGGGGAGCAGGTGAAGGTGTAGTAGCCGTGCCGCACCCGGCCGCCCGCGGCCCCGGAGCCCGCTGCCGCCTCCGCCCCCGGCGCGGCCCCGGCCCTCGCCCCGGAGACGCGCCGGGACTTGACCGTACGCGGCCGACCGCTGCGCAGGACCTGGTCCATGAGCGGCAGCAGCCCCAGCTCCTGCAGCTCGGGCAGGGCCTGGCGGGCGGGGGCGCCGGGGGTCCGGGCTCCGAAGATGGCCGTATAGGAGTCGTTGACGTAGGCGATGCGGTGATCGGGGCCGTAGACGACGGCGACCAGGGCCGGGACCTGGCCGAGGACGTCATGGACGGACAGCCCGTCGAGGGTGGGGACGGCGGCCGGGAGCCCGTCCTCCAGGGCCGGGTCCGCCGCGCCCGGCGGCGGCGGCTCGCCGCGGTCCGAGGAGTCGGAGCGCTCGCCCCGGGCAGCCGGGACGGAGCCGCCGCCGCCCGCGGCCGCGGGCTGGGGCCGCCGCGCGCCGCGGTCGGCCCGGGCGGCGGTGCGTCGCTGTGTTCGGGGAAGCCGGGCGCTCCAGCGTGTGAAGTTCACCGGGGGTTACCTCGCGAGGTTGTGGCTGAGCGGCGCGCCGGCGCGGGGGTACGGAGAGGGGTGCGGGTGCGGGGGACGGCCCCCAGGGGAATGCAGCAAACTTCCGAATCCTCGCGATTGTCACTCTTTGCAGATACGAGCCCACCCATGGTCACACGTCCAGTGTGACTGACCGGACTGACATCCGTGAGACGCCGGTCGGGTGGGGGGAGTTCCCGCCTCCGCTCCGACGGGCCGAACAGGCCCGAACCGGCGTCGGCCGACGTCAACTGGCCTCGGGATGGCGGCCGGTGTCGGCGGCGAGCTTGAACTCGGCCCGCGGGTTCTCCAGCGACCCGAGCGAGACGATCTCCCGTTTGAAGAGCCCCGACAGGGTCCACTCGGCCAAAACGCGCGCCTTGCGGTTGAAGGTCGGCACCCGGCTGAGGTGGTAGGCGCGGTGCATGAACCAGGCGGGGTAGCCCTTCAGCTTCCGCCCGTACACATGCGCGACGCCTTTGTGGAGGCCGAGGGAGGCCACCGAGCCGGCGTACTTGTGCGCGTAGTCCTTCAGCGGCCGGCCGCGCAGGGAGGCGACCACGTTCTCGGCGAGCACCTTCGACTGGCGCAGCGCGTGCTGGGCGTTGGGGGCGCACTCCTTGCCGGGCTCGTCCGCCGTCAGGTCCGGGACCGCCGCGGCGTCCCCGGCGCTCCAGGCGTGCTCCACTCCGTCCACATGGAGGGCCGCGGTGCACTTGAGGCGGCCACGCCCGTTCACCGGGAGGTCGGTGGACGCCAGGATGGGGTGCGGCTTGACCCCCGCGGTCCACACCAGGGTGCGGGTGGGGAAGCGCGAGCCGTCGCTCAGCGCGGCGACCCGGTCCACACAGGAGTCGAGGCGGGTCTCCAGCCGTACGTCGATATTGCGACCGCGCAGCTCGCGGACCGCGTACTTGCCCATCTCCTCGCCGACCTCCGGGAGGATGCGGCCGGTGGCCTCCACCAGGATCCACTTCAGGTCCTCGGACGAGATGTTGTGGTAATAGCGGACGGCGTAGCGGGCCATGTCCTCCAGCTCGGCGAGCGCCTCGACGCCCGCGTATCCGCCGCCGACGAAGACGAAGGTGAGCGCGGCGTCCCGGACGTCGGGGTCGCGGGTGGAGGACGCGATGTCCAGCTGCTCCAGAACGTGGTTGCGCAGGCCGATGGCCTCCTCCACCGTCTTGAAGCCGATGCCGTGGTCGACCAGGCCGGGGACCGGGAGGGTGCGGGAGACGGAGCCGGGCGCCAGCACGAGCTGGTCGTAGTGGATCTCGATCGCGCCGGTGCCCTCCTCGGCGGTGGCGAGGGTTCTGATCGTCGCGGTGCGTTTGCCGTGGTTGATCGCCGTGGCCTCGCCGATCACGACCTGGCAGCGGGGCAGGACACGACGCAGCGGCACGACCACATGGCGTGGCGAGATCGATCCGGCCGCGGCCTCCGGGAGAAACGGCTGATAGGTCATATACGGCTCGGGGTCGACCACGATGATCTGTACGTCGCCTTGCCCCAGCTCCCTCTTCAGCTTCCGCTGGAGGCGCAGCGCGGTGTACATCCCGACGTAGCCACCACCGACAACGAGAATGCGCGCAGGTTCCTTCACCCTCCCATGAGGCACGCACAGCCGCGGTTTGTCCACAGGCCCGACGAATTGTGTGACCGGCGGCCTCGGCACGCTCCGCCGTGCCGATTCGGTCAAACGTGCGGAAGGTGCGCAGGTCAGCAGGGGGACGCTGGGTGGTGAGCGGACGGGGAAGCGGGGACGGGCGGTGCGGTACTCCGATCAGGGGGCGATCTGTCCGGACCTACCCCCTTCTTTCTTGACCGGCCCTCAACTATGTTCGTACTCCGTCGGGGTCGAGACTGCCCCGGCGTTCTGGGCGGGGAGTCTCCGGGGGGAGACGTCATTACCGGGGGATCACTATGCAGCTTCAGGGTTCTCATTGGTCGTCAGCCGTCGCGTCGGTGGACGGTGCCGGCGGTCGGAACACTCCGCTGCGCGTGGACGCGCAGCGCAATCTCGAGCATGTGCTGCGGGCAGCGCGCGAGGTCTTCGGGGAGCTGGGGTACGGCGCTCCCATGGAGGACGTCGCGCGGCGCGCGCGGGTCGGGGTGGGCACCGTCTATCGGCGCTTCCCCAGCAAGGACGTCCTGGTGCGCCGCATAGCCGAGGAGGAGACGGCCCGGCTGACCGACCAGGCGCGGGCGGCCCTCGGCCAGGAGAACGAGCCGTGGTCGGCGCTGGCCCGGTTCCTGCGCACCTCAGTGGCCTCCGGCGCGGGTCGGCTGCTGCCGCCCCAGGTGCTGCGGGTCGGCGTCGAGGCGGAGGCGGAGATCCGGGTGCCGCAGCAGCGGCAGGTGGGGTTAGCCGACCTTCCCCAGCCGGAGCTGCGGCTGGTGGAGCAGCCCAGCCCCGTCGTCCCGGGTGGCCCTGACGACGCGGGCGCCGCGGCGCTTCTGGAGGTCGTCGGGCAGCTGGTGGATCGGGCGCGGGAAGCGGGCGAGCTGCGGCCGGACGTGACGGTGGCCGATGTGCTGCTGGTGATCGCCACGGCGGCGCCCTCGCTGCCGGACGCGGCGCAGCAGGCGGCGGCGTCGTCACGGCTGCTGGACATCCTCCTGGACGGGCTGCGGTCGCGTCCGGCCGGGTGACGCGCGTTCACGTGCGGAGGTCTGGGGCCAGGCCCTGTATCCAGCGCTAGCCGGCGGAGCGTGCCAGGCCTCGCGGGCCCGCGGAGATCGGGGAGACCGGCTCAGGCAGCGGTCACCAGTTCGTCGAGCAGGGCGATGACCTGTTCGACGGACAGGCCCGTGCCCTCGGCGCGTAGCGCCTGGGCCGCCTCGCGGCCCAGGGCGCGGTGCGTGGCGGCCGCGGCCTTCTCGGTCTCGCGCAGCGGGAGCGGAGTGCGCGGCAGCTCGCCGCGCCAGGCGTCGGCCGCGCCCAGCATCCGGGCGGCGAGGCGTTCCTCTTCGCAGCCCACCAGGACATGGGCCGCCGTCTCCGCCTGCTGGGCCAGCAGGAGCTCCATGCAGCCGGTCTCGGCGCCCCGGCTCAGGTTGTCGCGCACCTTGCGCAGCGCGCCGGGCGCATCGCCCTCGTCGGCGGTGATACGGGCATCCATGCCGTCCACGAGCATCCAGAACTGCGGTGGCGGGGTCGCCTGCTCCCCGGTGCGCCGCGCCTCGTCGCACAGCATCCGCGCCCGGGCCAGGTTTCCGCGTTGCAGCTCGATCAGCGAGCGCAGCGAGCGGTTGAAGGACAGCACGTCCCGGATGCCTCGGTGCCCCGCCTCCTGGTCCGAGTGGTCCAGCAGCTTCTCCGCGCGGTCGAGGTCCCCGATGTTGATCGCCACATCCGCGAGCCGAGTGATGAGGAACGGCGTCTCGGCGTGTGCGCCGATCTCCCGGGCGAGCCGCTGTGCCAACTCGTAGGCAGTCCGCGCCTCGTCGAGCCGGGCACGGCTCGCGGCCATCTCACCGGCGGCGGTCTCGACCTGGGCGAGCATCCACCGGTCGCCGACCCGTCTGCTCAGCTCCCGCAGCTCCGCCCAGTCCGCCTCGGCATTCTTCATGCCGCCCGACAAGTCGATGGCCATGTGCGTGCGGAACATCAGCGCCACGCCGACCGCCCAGTCGTCGCCGTACGCCCTGCACTGGACCACCGCCTCGTTCATCAGCGGGATCACCCCGGCGTGGCCGTCGAGGACGAACCCGGCGAACGGCCACAGCATGCCGGGGAAGCGGGCGGCGCGCGGGCTGGGGTGGGCCCGATAGGCATCGCGGATGCGACGGGCCGCGGTCACGACCTCGGGGCTGGCCAGCATCGGTGCGTCGGCGTTGTCGGCGTTCATGAAGAACACCAGCAGACGCAGATCCATCTGGTCCCAGTAGCGCGTGACCACCTCGTCGACGCCGTCCTGCCCGGGCGGAACCCCCTCGGGGATCGTGCCGAGCACGCTGTACGTGTCGTCGCGCCCTGTGGCGCCGCCGAGGAGCAGAGCCTCGCGGGCCCAGGCGATGCCCTCGTCCCGGTAGTTGCGCATCCACCAGAACCAGCTCATGGCCGTGATGAACTCGATCGCGGTCTGCTCGTCGCGCGCCTCCAGGGAGCGCTTCATGGCGGCTCGGACGTTGTCGAGTTCCGCCTCGACGCGGTGCAGCCAGGGAAGCTGTTCCGCGGAGCGCAGCCGTGGCTCGGCGGTGCGCGCGAAGTCACGGAAGCAGGCGGTGTGGCGGGCGACGGCAGCGGCGTGGTCGGCCCGGGCGGCGGGGTCCTCGGTGGCGCGCTCACCGACGTACTCGTGGATCGTCTCCAGCATGCGGTAACGGACCTCGGAGGGGGCCACGGCCGAGGCGCCGGCGGGGCCCGCCGGGGCCGGGCCGGCCGCCGGGTGGTCGACGACCAGGAGTGACTTGTCGACCAGCGCCGCGAGCAGATCGAGCACCTCGTCGGGGGCTATGTGCGGGCGGGGGCGGGCGCCTGGCCCGGCGGACGGGTCGGTGACAGGCGGATCGGCGGCGGGCGGGGCAGGGGCGGGCGGATTGGTGGCGAGAAGGTTGGTGGCGGGCGGATTGGCGGCGAGAGGGGCGCGCGCCGCGTCCGCGCACACCGCCTCCGCCGCGCTCAGCCCCCACCCGCCCGCGAACACCGACGCCCGGCGCAGCACCGTGCGTTCGCGCTCGTCGAGCAGGTCCCAGGACCACTCGACGACGGCCCGCAGTGTCTGCTGGCGCGGCAGCACGGTCCGGCTGCCGCTGGTCAGCAGCCGGAAGCGGTCGTCGAGCCGGTCGGCGATCTGCCGCGGGGTCAGCAGCCGCAGCCGCGCGGCGGCCAGCTCGATCGCCAGCGGCAGGCCGTCCAGCCGACGGCAGATCTCCGCGACGGCCGCCGACGTGTCCGGGTCCCGCGCCGGGTCGAACCCCGGCAGGGTGGCCGAGGCGCGCTCGGCGAACAGCTGGTGGGCGGGCGCGGGCCGGAGCGGTTCCACGGGCCGTACGGTCTCGCCCGGCACGCCCAGCGGCTCCCGGCTGGTGGCCAGCACGGTCACCCCCGGACAGTGCGCGAGCAGCGTCTCGGCGAGCCGCGCCGCGGCGTCTATGACGTGCTCACAGTTGTCGAGCAGGAGCAGCAGGCGGCGGTGGGCGCAGAGCTCGACGAGGCGCGCCGTCGGGTCGGAGCCGTCCGCCGGGCCGATCCGCCCTTCCAGCCCGGTGGCGAGCAAGGACGTCTCACGGTCGCCCACGGCACTCAGGACGGCCCCTGGGACGGCGGCGGGGTGGTCGAGCTTGGCGAGCTCGGCCACCCAAACCCCGTCGGGGTAGGCGTTCGTAACGGTCGCGGCGGCCTCCTCGGAGAGCCGGGTCTTGCCGGAGCCGCCGGGGCCGGTGAGCGTGACCAGTCGGGCGCCGGACAGATCCCCGCGGAGGTCGCCGATCTCGCTCTGCCGGCCGACGAAGCTGGTGAGCCGCGCGCGGAGATTGCCGCGCGGCCGGGTGCCGGCGCCCTGCGGCCCACCCGGCCTGGGCTCACCGTTCGACGGCACGGGCGGGGCGCCGGTGGGGGCGGTTCCGGTGCCGTGGGCGGCCCCGGCGGGGCGGGCCGTGCCGGGGTTGGCCTCAGGGGTGTGGGCGGCGTACCCGGCGGCGGCCGACACGCCACCGTAGGCGAGCTCAGGTGTGCGGGCGGTGTACGCGGCGGCGGCCGACTCACCACCTTGGGCGACCTCGGGTGTGCGGGCGGCATACCCGGCCGCAGCCGACTCACCACCCTGGGCGACCTCAGGTGCGCGGGCGGCATACCCGGCGGTCGGCCCGCCTCCGTTGGGCGTCTCGGAGTCGCGGTCGGCATTCGGCCCCAGGGCATCTGCTCCCCCACGGACCGCCGCCGCGCCGCCGACTGCCCCCGGGTCGCGCGGCACCGCGGACCCGCCCGCCGCCGCTGCGCCATGAGCCGCACCGGGTCCACGGGCGGGATACCCGGCGGCGGCCGGCCCGCCGGGCATGCCGCCCGGCGTCCCCGGGCCGTGGGGCGCCTCTGGGTCACGGTCAGGGTGTCCGCCGTCGAGGGTCTGTGCGGCGCGGGCACCTTCGCTGTCGCGGGCCGCTCCGGAAGGGCCGTGGGCGGCGTATGGCGCGCGGGTCGGCTCCGACTCGCTCGGCGCCACGAGCCCGTACGGCCCGCGCCCCGCCTCATCGCCAGAGGAGCGCGCCCCGGCCTCCGCTCCAAGGTCACGGCCGCCGTGGGCGACACCCGCCCCATAGGCCGCCTCGGAGCCGCGCGCCGCCTCCCGGGCGCCGCCGGCGCCCTGACCCCCGCGGGCCCCGGGGCCGGCCGGCCCGCCGGGACGCCGTACGGCCGCCACGCCCGTCCCCGCCGAGGGCTGCACGGGCCCCCCGGACAGCAGCAGCCCGTGCAGCGCCTTGAGGTCCGCGCCCGGGTCCGTGCCGAGGCGGTCGGCCAGCGTCCGGCGGACCGCCTCGTACGCGGCGAGCGCGTCGGCCGGGCGGCCCGCCGCGTGCAGCGCGCGGATCAACTGCGCGTGGAAGGTTTCGTCGAGCGGGTGGTCCATGCCGAGCTCGCGCAACTCCGGTATGACGTCCGCCGCGTGGCCGAGCGCGAGGTCGGCGTCGATACGGCGGTGCAGCGCGGTGAGCCGCAGCGCGTCGGGGCGGGCGGCGGCCGCCTCCCGGTCCGGCAGATCGGCCAGCGCGGGGCCGCGCCACAGCGCGAGCGCCTGCCGCAGTACGTCGGCCGCCGTCTTCGGGTCACCGGCGCCGAGGGCTCGCGTGCCGTGCTTCGTCAGCGCCTCGAAGTGGAGGAGGTCGACGTCCTGGGGGCCGCCGGTGGCGAGGCGGTAGCCGCCGGGCGAGGAGACCACCGCGTCCCGGCCGATGGCCCTGCGCAGGCGGCCCACGAGCGCCTGGAGGGCGGCGGGCGCGTCCTGGGGAGGGTCCTGGGTCCACACCTCGTCGATGAGGACGTCCACGGCCGTGGGGGCGGGGCGTGCGGCGCGCATGGCGAGCGCGGTGAGCAGCGCGCGGAGACGGGGACCGCCCAGCGGCAGGGGGTTCCCGTTGTCGTCGCGCGCTTCGGCCGAGCCGAGAATCAGATACCGCACGGGGTCATTGTCCTCGGGTCAACGGTCGGACTATACGAATACACGGTCAACTGGCGTGCCGCGCCTGGCGCCGGCCGGGCCACAGGCCGGAGACGGACCACAGCACCACGCCCGCCACACCGCAAACCCTCAACCCCACGCCCCGCCCCCACCCCTACAGGCTCGGCCGCGGCACCACCCCGCCCGCCACCGCCCGCTGCCGCGGCGCCGCCGTCCCCGTCCAGCAGGTGCCGCGCCGGGCCAGCAGCCGCCGTAGCCACAGCTCCGTGGAGACGAGTTCGGCCAGCCCGTCCAGGGGCAGCCGCTCCCCCTCCGCCGCCGCGCGCAGCGCCTTGCGTACGACGCGGGCCTCGACCAGGCCCGCGTCGGCCAGCAGCGGCGCGTCGAAGAGGCTGACGACCTCGCCGGTCCAGGCGCGCAGCCCGGCCCGTACGGCGGCGGCGTGGGCGGCGTGGGAGGTGGCTCCCCAGCCGGGCGGCAGATCGCGGATGCCCGCTCCCGCGAGGACCGCGCGCAGCACAGCCGCGCGCGCCCCCGGTTGCACTCGAAGCGCTTCGGGGAGCGCGCGGCAGGCCCGTACGACCTGGTTGTCGAGGAAGGGGGCATGGAGGCGCTGGCTGCGCACCTCGGCCGCCTGCTCGAACACCCGGTGGTCGGCGGCGTGCCTGGCCAGGGCCGCGTCGGCGCGCCGCTCCCCGGGGCGGCGCAGGGTGACGGGGCGGGCCGCGGCCTGCTCCAGGCGCAGCGACACCTCGGCCAGCGCCTCGCCGGTGAGCCAGCGCGCGGCGGGGCCGGGCCGACACCAGGCGAGCGCGGCGAGGGAGGCGGAGACGACCCCGCGTCCGGGCTTGCCGCCGCTCCCCCCTCCGCTGCCGTCGTCGGTGAAGCGCCGTTCCAGGAGGCGGCTCGCGGCGTCCTCGACGCCGTCCCGGTAGGACGTACGGGCCAGCTTGCGCGCCGCCCGGTAGACCGTGAAGGGCACGAAGAAGGAGTGGCCGGTGGGTCCGTCGGCCTTCGCCAGCGCGGTGGCGGGGCGCAGCAGATGGCGGCGTCGGCGGTCGAGCAGCAGGTCGGCGAGGCGCGCCGGGTGGGCGTCGAGGGCCTGGCGGGCGCCGTGGCCGACGAAGTGGTCGGCGCTGCCCGCGACGAGCCGGCGGCGGTGGCGCTCGGCGGTGACGAGGGAGGGGCCGGGTTCGTCGGTGAGCGGGCCGCTGTCCAGGGCGGCGTACGGGAGCGCCTCCTCGCCCGCGGCGACCACGACGTGGTGCAGCCGGGGGTTGGCGGCGATGGCGCCGGCCCGCTCCAGCTCGGCCTCGCGGGCGCGCGCGCCGCCCGTGGTGGCCAGGTCGTTGAAGGTGACGGCGAGGAGGCGTTCGCCCGCCTCGGCGCCGTGGCCCAGGAGGGTGCCGGGCATGCCGGGCAGGCCGGCGGCCAGCAGGGCCAGGGTGGCGGAGGCGCTGCCGCCGGAGAGGTCGGCGCCGATGCCGGGCGCCGGTGCGCCGCGGGCCGCGCGCCGCTCGGCGGGGCCCATGCCGGGGACCGGGCCGGGGTCGAGGCCGCCGCCGGTCTCGGGGGCGTGGCGCGGCGCGGCGAGCCTGGCCCGTACGGCCTCCACGAGGGCGTCCCGGACGCCGTCCACGGCCTGTTCCCGGTCCACTTGGGGGGCGGCGACGGCGAGCGAGGCGGTGGGCTCGTAGCCGGTGATGTCGCGGGCCCCGTCGCGCAGGATCAGGGCGTGTCCCGGGGGCACCCGTCTGACGCCCATGTACGGGGTGCCGTCGCCGATCGCCTCCGGGGAGTCGGGGCAGGCCAGGAGCGCGCCGAGGTGGCCGACGTCGAGCTGCGCCTCGATGAGGTCGGCGAGCGGGAGGGCGGCCGTGGCGTACGCGGTGCCGCCGCCCCAGTCCGTGTGGAAGACGGGCCGGGCGCCGGCCAGGTCGCCGACGATGGTGGTGCGGCGGCCGACCTGGGCGACGGCGGTGTAGCTGCCGGGCCAGGCGGTGAGGTGGCGCAGGGCTCCGCCGCGCGCGGCGAACAGGCCGACGCGCAGCTCCTCGTCGGAGGCGCCGCAGCAGCCGAAGACGGCGAGGCGGGAGAAGGGGTCGGCCTGGACGACGCGTACCTCGTCGGGCCGCCAGTCGCCGACCGCCCACAGCGGATCGGGGTCCGCCCACAGGAGTTGGGCGCCGACCGGCTGGATCGCGCGGCCCTGCGAGGGGTCCGGCCCCGATGCGGTACTGCTCCACCCCACCAACCACCGCATCGCGCCTCCACAGGGTGTGGGCAAACAAGGCATCCAAGAAGTAGGTGCCATCATGCACAGCACGTCGACGGTTTCGGCATCGAACCGGACAACTACATGGATCTCCTGGATGTCCTTTGACCGCAGTCGACCACAGTCGGCCACAGGAACAACAGGGTTGATCACAAGACGTGATCCCGCCAAGCGCGGACGCGCACGCGGGAACCGTCGTCGGCGCGACGGACCGCTCCGCCGTGGCCCATGCTGCCACGAGAGGGGGCGCACGAGGGCGCAGAGGCGCCCATGTGTTGCCGGTGCGGGGCGCATGCGCTGAATGCCGCAGGAGGGGCTGCCGCGCCGGGCCTCCCCCTCCCCGGCCCGGCGCGGGAGCCCGGCCGTGATCAGCACCACACAGGGCCACGGCAGGCGTTGACAGGCGTTATTCGGCCAAACTTCCGTGGCGCTCTTGATGGGCTTGCGAGATCCTCGCGGCGGACTTGCGGCGAACTCGCGGCCGCCTGGCGGGAAGTCCCCAGCCTTCTAGGAGACCTGACGCCACGACAGTCCGGGAGGCGGCATCCGCCTCCCGGACCGCTCCGCCGCCCGCGGGGAATGAGGCGGCGGCGTCCCCCAGCCCACTGTGTCCGTACAGCGGGCCGACCCACGCAGGACCCATCGAAACGTTCCCGCGAACCCTGAGACAGAGCGCACGGACAGGCGCACAGCCACACACAACGGGAGCACACACCACGCTCCGCACGTCCGTTCGTACAAGAATCTCGCCATCCGGGACACCACCTCTTAACGGTCGGGATGCGGCGAACTACGCTGGGTTTACGAATGCCCCGCGCCTATGCCGGGGCGGCCGTCGGTGCTGTCGAGGGGTGCGCATGTCCAGGGAGCCACGCGGGCCGAATGAGAAGCTCGGCACCGTTCTCGCCCTCGCGGGGATCAGCAATGCCGGGCTGGCGCGCAGGGTCAACGACCTCGGTGCCCAGCGTGGCCTGACGCTTCGCTATGACAAGACGTCCGTGGCCCGCTGGGTCTCGAAGGGCATGGTGCCCCAAGGCGCCGCGCCCCATCTGATTGCGGCCGCGATCGGGAGCAAACTCGGGCGGCCCGTACCGCTCCATGAGATCGGGCTCGCCGACGCCGATCCGGCGCCCGAGGTCGGCCTCGCCTTCCCGCGCGACATCGGCCAGGCCGTGCGCTCGGCGACCGAGCTCTACCGGCTGGATCTGGCGGGTCGGCGCGGAGGCGGCGGCATCTGGCAGAGTCTGGCCGGATCCTTCGCGGTCAGCGCGTATGCCACGCCCGCGTCCCGCTGGCTCATAACCCCGGCCGACCCGTCGGTCGCGCGCGAGCCCAAGGACGCCGAGAGCAGCGCGGGCCTGGACGGTTTACCCCAGCGCGTCGGCCATAGCGACGTCACCAAGCTGCGCGAGGCCGCCGAGGACGCGCGCCGCTGGGACTCCAAGTACGGCGGCGGCGACTGGCGTTCGTCGATGGTGCCCGAGTGCCTGCGGGTCGACGCGGCGCCGCTGCTGCTCGGCTCGTACAGCGACGAGGTCGGCCGCTCCCTGTTCGGCGCCACCGCCGAACTGACCCGGCTCGCGGGGTGGATGGCCTTCGACACCGGCCAGCAGGAGGCCGCCCAGCGCTACTACATCCAGGCGCTGCGGCTCTCGCGCGCCGCGGCCGACGTCCCCCTGGGCGGCTATGTGCTGGCCTCCATGAGCCTGCAGGCCACCTACAGGGGCTTCGCCGACGAAGGCGTGGACCTGGCCCAGGCCGCCGTGGAGCGCAACCGCGGCCTGGCCACCGCCCGCACCATGAGCTTCTTCCGCCTCGTCGAGGCCCGCGCCCAGGCCAAGGCCGGGGACGGGCCGGCCTGCGGCGCGGCGCTGAAGTCCGCGGAGGGCTGGCTCGAGCGGTCCCGTTCGGGCGACCCCGACCCGTCCTGGCTGGACTTCTACTCGCACGAGCGGTTCGCCGCCGACGCCGCCGAGTGCTACCGCGACCTCCGACTGCCGCGCCAGGTGCGGCGGTTCACGGAGCAGGCGCTGGCCCGGCCCACCGAGGAGTTCGTCCGCTCCCACGGGCTGCGGCTCGTCGTGTCCGCCGTCGCCGAACTGGAGTCCGGCAACCTGGACGCGGCGTGCGCGGCGGGCGCGCGTGCCGTGGAGGTCGCCAACCGCATCTCGTCCGCGCGCACCACCGAGTACGTACGGGACCTGATGCACCGCCTGGAGGCGTACCGCGACGAGCCGCGCGTCGCCGAACTGCGGGAGCGGGCGCGGCCGCTGCTGATGGCTCCGGCGTGACGGGCGTGACCGCTGACTGCGCGGGGTGGGCGTGGCCCCTGCTGACGGCGTCGGCGTGGCCGCATGATCACCTGGCGCCCTGAGGACCTGAGGCCGGGCGCGCGATCAGGAGCAACCAGCTGCCGCCGTGTGCCGTGGGCAGAGCGCCGCGCAGCGGATGACGGAGGCTCATCAACTTCATTAGTCATCCTTAGTGTTGTGCACGTATAGTTGTGGGTATGGAGTTGCTGCGCATGTCCAAGGCCGCGAAGCGTCTCGGGAT
>NZ_JARAXF010000066.1:0-16594 GCF_033793745.1 Streptomyces sp. ME19-01-6
TTGGTGGGGACGGTGGGGTTGGTTCAGGTGGTGGGTGAGGTGGGGTTTGGTGGGCGGTTGTGGTGTGTGACGCGCGGGGGTGTGTGGGTGGGTGGGGATGGTGGGGTGTCTGCGGTGCAGGCGCAGGTGTGGGGGTTGGGTCGGGTGGTGGGGTTGGAGTATCCGCGGTGGTGGGGCGGGTTGGTGGATTTGCCGACGGGTCCGGAGGAGGGGCTTTCGGGGCGGTTGGCTGGGGTGTTGGCGGGTGGGGTTGAGGATCAGGTGGCGTTGCGTGGGGGTGGGGTGGTGGGTCGGCGGTTGGTGCCGGCGGGTGGTGTGGTGGGTGGTGAGTGGCGGGTCGACGGCACGGTGCTCGTCACCGGCGGGACGGGTGGTGTGGGTGGCCGGGTGGCGCGGTGGGTGGTGGAGCGGGGTGCGCGGCACGTGGTGGTGGCCAGTCGTCGGGGTCCGGCGGCGCCGGGGGCGGAGGCGCTGGTCGGGGAGTTGGAGGGTCTTGGGGCGTCGGTGGAGGTGGTGGCGTGTGATGTCGCGGTCCGGGAGGAGGTCGCGGGGTTGCTGGCGCGGGTCCCGGAGGATCAGCCACTCACCGCCGTCTTCCACGCCGCCGGAATAGGGGACTTCACACCCGTGGGCGACCTCGACCCGGACCGCCTGAGCCAGGTCGTGGCGGCGAAGGCCGAGGGCGCGCGGTGGCTGGACGAGCTGACGCGGGGGGTGGAGCTGTCGGCGTTCGTGATGTTCTCCTCGGGGGCGGCCAGTTGGGGCAGCGGGCAGCAGGGCGCGTACGCGGCGGCCAACGCGCACCTGGACGCGCTCGTCGAACGCCGCCGCGCCGAAGGCCTGACCGGCCTGTCCATCGCCTGGGGCCCCTGGGGCGAGGTCGGCATGGCCGCCAACGACGCCGTCTCCTCCGCCTTCCAGAAGCGGGGCATCAGCGCGATGGCGCCGCAGGACGCGCTGCGCGTGCTCGGCGACGCCCTCGCGCAGGGCGACTCGGTCCTCACCGTCGCCGACATCGACTGGGCGCACTTCGCCCAGACCTTCACCGCCCAGCGGCCCAGCCAGCTGCTCGCTGAGATCCCCGGCATCGCCGAGACGGCGACGCAGGAGCAGAACCCGGAGGGGGACGGCCCACTGCGCCGTCAGCTTGAGGCGGTGGCCGCGCCGGCCCAGCGGCGGCAGATGCTGACGCAGCACGTGCGGGCGCTGGCGGCGAGCGTCCTGGGCCACGCCGCGCCGGACGCGATCGCGGCGCGGCGGCCGTTCAACGAGATGGGCTTCAGCTCGCTCACCGCCGTCGAGCTGCGCAACAAGCTCGGCTCCAGCCTCGGGATGCAGCTGCCGACCACCCTCATCTTCGACTACCCCACCGCCGACGACCTGGCCCGCTTCGTCCTCGCCGAACTCTTCGGCGAGCAGGCGGCTCCCGGCGCGAACGCCGTCGCGCCGACTCGGGAATCGGCGGCGGACGATCCCATCGCGATCGTGGGAATGGCGTGCCGCTATCCGGGCGGCGCGACCAATGCGGACCGGTTGTGGGATCTGCTGGCGGCCGGAGGGGACGCGATCGGGGCATTCCCGACCGACCGTGGCTGGGATTTGGAAAACCTCTTCGACCCCGATCCGGACAGGCCGGGGACGAGTTACGCGCGCGAGGGGGCATTCCTTTCCGACGCCGGCGATTTCGACGCGGGATTCTTCGGCATCGCGGCGCGTGAGGCGTTGGCCACGGATCCGCAGCAGCGGCTGCTTCTGGAGACGGCCTGGGAGACGGTCGAGAACGCCGGGATCGACCCGCACAGCCTGGCGGGCTCCAGCACGGGCGTCTTCGTCGGCGTGGCCGGGGGCGACTACATGATGATCAGCGCCCTGTCGAGCAGCGAGATGGACGGCTATATCGCGGTCGGAAACCACGGGGCCGTGGTCTCGGGGCGGGTGGCCTACGAATTGGGGCTTGAGGGCCCAGCCCTGAGCGTCAACACGGCCTGTTCGTCGTCGCTGGTGGCGATCCACATGGCGGTGCAGGCGCTGCGGGCGGGGGAGTGCTCGCTGGCCCTGACGGGTGGCGTCACGGTGATGGCGACGCCGGGAGTGTTCACGGAGTTCTCGCGGCAGCGGGGGATGTCGAACGACAGCCGGTGCAAGGCGTTCGCCGCCGCCGCCGACGGCATGGGGTGGGGTGAGGGCGTTGGTGTGCTGCTGCTGGAGCGGTTGTCGGATGCGCGGCGGAACGGGCACAGGGTGCTGGCGGTGGTGCGGGGTTCTGCCGTCAACCAGGATGGCGCGTCGAATGGCCTGACGGCGCCGAACGGGCCTTCGCAGCAGCGGGTGATCCGGCAGGCCCTGGCCAACGCCGGGTTGTCGGCCGCCGAGGTGGACGCGGTCGAGGCGCATGGGACGGGCACCACCCTCGGTGACCCGATCGAGGCGCAGGCGCTGCTGGCGACGTACGGTCAGGGGCGGCCAGAGGAGCGGCCGTTGTGGCTGGGGTCGATCAAGTCGAACATCGGGCACACGCAGGCCGCGGGGGGCGTGGCAAGCGTGATCAAGATGGTGCAGTCACTGCGGCACGGTGTGCTGCCGGCCAGCCTGCACATCGACGCGCCGACCCCGGAGGTGGACTGGGGCAGCGGCGCGGTGGAGCTGCTGACGGAGGCCAGGCCCTGGCCGGAGGTCGAACGCCCCTGGCGGGCCGGCGTGTCCTCGTTCGGGGTCTCCGGCACGAACGCGCACCTGATCCTGGAGCAGGCCATCGAGGAGGCGCAGCCTGTGTCCGCGCCTCTGGTGCCGGTGGGTGGTGTGGTGCCGTGGGTGGTGTCGGGTCAGTCGGCCGAGGGGTTGCGGGCGCAGGCGCGGCGGTTGGCGGAGTTCGCCGTCACCTCGGACGCGGATGCGGCGGCGGTGGGCTGGTCGCTGGTGGCCAGCCGGTCGGTGCTCGATCACCGGGCGGTCGTTTTCGGTGAGCACCGCGACGAGCTGCTGTCGGGACTGGGTGCTCTGGCGGAGGGGGCGCCCTCCGGCAGCGTGATCACCGGCAACGCCGTGGCGGCGGGCACCGGGCCTGTGCTGGTCTTCCCCGGTCAGGGGGCGCAGTGGCGGGGGATGGGTGTGGGGTTGCTGGGTTCGTCGCCGGTGTTCGCGGCGCGGATTGCGGAGTGTGAGGCGGCGTTGGCGCCGTTTGTGGACTGGTCGTTGACCGAGGTGCTGCGCGGGGAAGGGGACACTGATCCGGCGCGGGTGGATGTGGTGCAGCCGGTGTTGTGGGCGGTGATGGTGTCCCTCGCGTCGGTGTGGGAGTCCTACGGCGTTCGTCCGGCGGCGGTGGTGGGTCACTCGCAGGGGGAGATCGCTGCCGCTGTCGTGGCGGGTGCGCTGAGTCTGCTGGACGGGGCGCGGATCGTGGCCGTCCGCTCCCAGGCGTTGCGGGCGTTGTCGGGTGGTGGGGCGATGGCGTCGCTGGCTGTGGGCCAGGCGGAGGCGGAGGAGTTCATCGGCGGGCGTGCGGGGGTGGGGGTGGCGGCGGTCAACGGGCCGTCCTCGACCGTGGTTTCGGGTCCGCCGGAGGCGGTGGCTGAGGTGGTTGCGGCGGTGGCGGCCACCGGTAGGCGGGCGCGGGTGATTGATGTGGACTACGCGTCGCATGGTCCGCAGGTGGATGAGATCGCCGACGATCTGATGGCGCTGTTGGGGGAGGTCACGCCGCTCGACACCACGGTGGCGTTTTACTCCTCGCTGACGGGCGGGCGGATTGAGACCTCGACGCTGACCGCCGCGTACTGGGTGGACAACCTGCGTCATCAGGTGCGTTTCTCCACCGCCGTCGAGGCTGTCCTCGCGGACGGCTATCGGGTGTTGATCGAGGCAAGCCCGCACCCCGTCCTCGCCGTCGGCGTACGGGAGACGACCGAGGCCCTCGGCGTCTCCGCGGTGGTGGTCCCCACGCTCCAGCGCGACCAGGGCGGCCCCGCGCAGCTCGCCCGCGCCCTCGGCCAGGCGTTCACCGCCGGACTGCCGGTGGACTGGAGCGCCTGGCTCGGCGCGGACCCGGACGGTCCGCCGCCGCCCCTGCTCGACCTGCCCACCTACGCCTTCCAGCGACAGCGGTACTGGCCCGCGCCCGCGCGGGCGCAGGGCGACGTCGCCACCGCCGGGATGCGCCCCGTGGCGCACGGGCTGCTGTCGGCGGCGGTCGGAACGGCCGACGGCGGCCTGATCCTGACCGGCCGCCTGCCCGCCAGCCCCCGCTCCGGATGGCTGCGCGAACACGAGGTCGCCGGCACCGTACTGCTGCCCGCCTCCGTGATCACGGAGTGGTTGCTGCGCGCGGCCGACGAGGTCGGCTGCACCGCCATCGACGAACTCGTCCTTCACACGCCCGTCGTGCTCGACGAGACCGAGGGCCTGCGCGTCCAGGTGTCGGTCGGGCCCGCGACCGCCGGCGGCGCCCGCGAGGTGGGGGTCTACTCCGCGCCCGACGACGGCGTGGCCGGCGGTGTCGAGGAGTGGGTGTGCCACGCGACGGGGACGCTGAGCTCCGAGACGGCAGCGCCCGAGGCGCTGGCCGGGCAGTGGCCGCCGCCGGGCGCCAAGCCGCTGGACGTGACCGACTGCTACGGGCGTGCCGCCGCCGCCGGGTTCGCCTACGGTCCGGCGTTCCAGGGCCTGCGGGCCGCCTGGTCGCACGCCGGGCGGCTGTACGCGGACGTGGCGCTGCCGCCCGACGCCGGTGACGGCGCCTCCCAGTTCGGCATCCACCCCGCGCTGCTCGACGCCGTGCTGCACCCGCTGCTGCTCCTCGCGGGCGAGGAAGGCGAGGAGCAGGAACAGGAACAGGCGCAGGCGCAGGTCTGGATGCCCTTCGCGTGGACCGGTGTGTCGCTGCACGCGGTCGGGGCGACCACGATCCGGGTCATGCTCAGCGGCGATGACAGCGCCGACGCCGCCGCCCCGGGCCAGGCGTCGCGGCAGCTGCGGGTGATCGTCGCCGACGCCGTGGGAACGCCGGTCCTGAGCGTGCGCTCCGTGGTGCTGCGGCCCTCGGTGGGGCGGCAGATGAGCGCCGGAGCGGCCGGCGGCACGCGCGGGCTGTACGCCCTCGACCTGGTGCCGCTCCCGGAGGCGGCGGGCGGCGCGGAGGCGCCGGCGCCTCGCGACTGGGCGGTGCTCGACGGCCCGTTGGCGGACACCCTCGCGGACGCGCTGGCCGAGGTGCCCAGGTACCCCGGTCTGGACGCCCTCACGGCCGCCGCCAAGGAGGGCCAGAGCCCGGCACCGCCGGTCGTCCTCACCGGCCTGCCGCCGTTCCCCGACGAGCCCGGGGCCGACGCCCTGGACGCGGCGCGGCACACGCTCGACCTGGCGGCGGACTGGCTGGCGCGGGACGCCCTCGCCGCCTCCCGCCTGGTCATCCTCGCCCCTGACGGCCGGGCCGCGTCCCCGGCCGGGGCAGGGGCGTGGGGGGCAATCCGCGGGCTCCAGGCCGAGCACCAGGACCGCTTCGTCCTCCTCGACCTCGACGACACCACACCCGACGAGACGACACTCACCCGGGCGCTGGCCTCCGGCGAGCCCGAACTCGCCGTGCGGGACGGGAAGATCCTCGCGCCCCGGCTCGCGGGCGTACGCGCTCCCGCCGAGCCTGCCGAGCCTGCCGAGCCCGCCGCCGAGCCGGTCAACGCATGGGGGCACCTCCCAGCGGTAGCTGGGGGAGGCACCGTGCTGATCGGCGCGGGCCCCGGCACGCCGGCCGAGCTGGTCGCCGAGCACCTGGTGCGGACCGGGCAGGCCAGGCGCCTGTTGCTGGCCGTGCCACCGGAGTCCGGCGGCGCGAGCGGACTCGTCTCCCGCCTGACCGAGGCGGGCGCCGAGGTCACCGTGGCCGAGGCGGACCTCACGGACGCCGCCGCCGTCGCCGCGCTCCTCGCCGGCATCGACCCGCGGCACCCGCTCACCGGCGTCCTCCACACGCCCCGGGACGCGGGGTGGCGCGGCGCCGCCGCCGCGCGGGAGCTGCACCTGGCCACCGCCGGGCTGCCCCTCGCGCTCTTCGCCGTGTTCACCCACGCCGCGCCCCTCCTCGGCGACCCCGGCGACCCCGCCGTGGCCGCCTCGGAGGCCTACCTCGCCGCCCTCATGGCACAGCGCCGCGCCGACGGCGGGCAGGGGCTCGCCCTCGCCTGGGGCCCGTGGGCGGCGGATGCCGAAGCAGGCGCTGCGGCGTACGACGCCCGCCGCGGCGGCGCCGCCCGCTTCGGCGTCCGCCCGCTGACCGCGCGCCAGCTCCCGGCGCTGTTCGACGCCGCCGTGCGGCAGGGGAGCCCGCACCTGGTCGCCGCGCGGGTCGACGCCCGCACGCTGTCCGGACGCGCGCCCGAGACGCTGCCCGCAGCGCTGCGTTCCCTGGCCGCCGCCCGCCCGGCCGCCAGGACCGCGTCCGCCGCGCAGCCCACCGACTGGGAGGCCCAGCTCGCCGGGCTCCCGGAGGCGGAACAGCACCGCGTCCTGGTCAACTTCGTCCGCGCGCAGGCAGCGGCCGTACTCGGTGAGTCCGACCCGAGCCGGATCGAGCCGGAACGCGGCTTCCTCGACATCGGCATCGACTCGCTTACCGCCGTCGAGCTGCGCGACCGCCTCGCCTCCGCCACCGGCCTGCGGCTGCCGCCCACCCTCGTCTTCGACAACCCCCACCCCAGCGCGCTCGCGCGCCACCTGCACGCCGAACTCGCCCCGCAGGAGACCGATCCGCTCGCCCCGCTGCTGGCGGAGATCGACCGGCTGGAGCGCGGCCTGCTGGCCGTCGCGGCGGACGAGGCCGCCCGCGCGCAGCTGCTCGGCCGGCTGCGCAAGACCACCTCGAAGCTGGCCGGACCGGGCGACGCCGGCGGGGACGGCGCCGCGGCCACCGACCGGATCCAGGGCGCCACGGCCGACGAGATTCTCGACTTCATCGACACCCGGCTCGGCAAGGGCGCCGGAATCTAGCCGCACCCAGCGGCACAGGGAGGACACACGCCATGCTCACCGAGCGGGCCCGCAAGAAGGTCGCCATCGAGCACAGCCGCCGCCTCAGCGCGGGCGACATCGACGCGCTCCTCGAGCTGTACGCGGCCGACGCCACGTTCGAGGACCCCGTCGGCTCGGGACGCCAGGCCGGACACCAGGCGCTGCGCGCGCACTTCGAGCCCGCCGTCGCCGCCGGCACCCGGGAGACCATCGAGAACTCGACCGTCGGCCACGACGGCAGGAGCGTCCTGACCCGCCTCACCGCGGAGATGGACTACGGGCCGCTCGGCCCGCTGTACGCCGAACGCGGCTGGCTGCCCGCCCCCACCGGGCCAGGACCCGAGCCCGCCAGACTCCGCTGCCACTCCGCGATGCTGCTGCACGTCGGCGCGTCCGGCCTCATCGAGGACATGCAGGGCTTCTTCGGCCGCGGCGACCTGGAGACCTCGCCCGACGGTTCGCCCGGCTCCTACGCCGGCCCTGAGAAGCTGTCGCCCGGCGAGGTGGCGCTGCGGCAGATGACGCGCAACTACACCGACCTCCTCAACGACGGCGAGGTCGACCGCGTCGTCGAACTGTTCACCGAGGACGTCGTCTTCGAGGACCCGGTGGGCCGCACGACGCTCCACGGCCGGCAGGCCCTGCGCGAACACCTGCACTGGGCGGCCCACGCCGGGGTCCGCGAGGTCCCGAGCCGCTCCGTCACCGCGATGGAGGGGCCCCTCGTCGTCACCGCGACCGACGTGCGGCTCCACCTGCCGCAGGAGATGAGCTCCTGCATCATCGCGATCAGCGAGATGAACGAGGACGGCCTCGGCGTCCACGTCCGCGCGTACTGGGGACTGACCGACGTGACGATGGGCGTCCTTCCGGCCCGCGACACACCGCCCGCGGCAACTCCCGAACCCCTGGCCCGTGCCACGGAATAGCCGCACGCCCTCGCCGGCATCGGAAAGGCCCGCTTAAGCAGTTCGCGGCACTCTCGTGAAGGGTTCCGAGGCGACGACGTGAAAAGCGATGTCCGCGCCGGCGAGTTCCGTTTGATCGAAGGGACTGACAAGTGCCATTGACCACTCCGAAACGCGCCGTCGTGCTGGGCGGCGGATGGACCGGCATGCTCACGGCCCATGTGCTGTCCCGTCACCTCGCCGACGTGACCGTGGTGGAGCGCGACATCCTCCCCGACGGGCCCGAGCACCGCAAGGGACAGCCGCAGGCCCGCCACGTCCACATCCTGTGGTCCAGCGGCGCCACCATCGCCGACGGCTTCCTGCCCGGCACCATCGACCGCCTCCTGGCGGCCGGCGCGCGCCGCATCGGCTTCCAGCGCGACCTGGTGACCCTCACCGCGTCCGGCTGGCAGTACCGCTTCCCGTCGACGGCGTTCGCCATCATGTGCACGCGCCCGCTGCTGGACTGGACGGTCCGCCAGGCGATCCTCGCCGACGGCCGGATACGCGTCAGGCAGGGCACCGAGGTGGTCGAGCTGGCCGGCGGCAAGGAGCGGGTCACCGGCGTCCTCGTACGGGACGTGGCGAGCGGCGGCGCACCCGAGCTGATCGAGGCGGACCTGGTGGTGGACGCCACGGGCCGCGCCTCGCGCCTCGGGCCGTGGCTGGCCGCCCTCGGCCTGCCGAGCGTCGAGCAGGACGTGGTGGACGCCGGCATCGGCTACGCCACCCGCATGTTCAAGGCGCCCGACGGCGCGGGCGGCGGCTTCCCGCCCGTCAACGTCGCCGCCGACCACCTCATGCGGCAGCCCGGCCGGTTCGGCGTGGTCTACCCGCAGGAGGGCGGGCGCTGGCTGGTCACCCTCACCGCCACGCGCGGCGCCTCGCTGCCCACCCACGAGGACGAGTTCAACGGCTTCGCCAAGACGCTGCGCCACCCGATCGTCAGCGACCTCATGGGCGTCGCCGAGCCCATCGGCTCGATCTTTCAGTCGCGCTCGGGCGCCAACCGCCGCCTGTACCCGGAGCGGATGCCGCAGTGGCCGGAAGGCCTGCTGATCATCGGCGACTCGCTCGCCGCGTTCAACCCGATCTACGGCCACGGCATGAGTGCGGCGGCGCGCGGCGCCGAGGCCCTGGACCGCCAGCTGTCCGGCGGCGGCTTCGCCGAGGGCGGTACCCGGCAGGTCCAGCGGGCGCTGAGTGAGGTCGTGGACGACCCGTGGGTCATGGCGGGCCTGAAGGACATCCAGTTTGTCAACTGCCGCAACCACTCCACCGATCCGCGGCTGAACGGCCCGGACACCGCCGAGCGGCTGCGGTTCTCCGACTTCGTGTCCAAGAAGTCGATCCGCTCGCCGAAGGTCTGCGAGCTCGTCACCGACGTGCTGGCGCTGCGCGCCACGCAGGCTGCCATGGGCAGCACCAGCTTCCTCTCGCTGCTGAACAGCGACGCCAGCTTCCCGGAGTTGACCGAGCCGCCGTTCCGCCCCGGCGAGCTGGAGATGGTCGGTCTCAAGCCGTCCCGCGTCGGGGCGAAGGGCGTGCTCGCCGATGGCGAATGACGAGAAGCTCGTCGAGTACCTGAAGTGGACGACGGCCGAGCTGCTCCAGGCACAGACCCGGGTGCGCGAGCTGGAGGAGGAACGCCGCGAGCCGATCGCGATCGTCGGCATGGCGTGCCGCTTCCCCGGCGGTGTGCGCACCCCTGACGAGCTGTGGACGCTGGTCGACGGCGACCAGGACGCCATCACCAGCTTCCCCGCCGACCGCGGCTGGGACCTCGACGACGTGCACGAACCCGGCTGGACGCCGCCGCCCTACCCGCAGCTCGGCGGCTTCATCGAGGACGTTTTCGACTTCGATGCCACCTTCTTCGGGATGAACGCCCGGCAGGCGCTGGCGACCGAGCCGCAGCAGCGGGCGCTGCTCGAGGTGGCGTGGGAGGCCATCGAGAACGCCGGGATCGACCCGACGCGGCTGCGCGACACCGACACCGCCGTCTACGCCGGCGCCACCGCCCACGGCTACGCCGCCGGCCTGGAGAGCATCCCGCCCGACCTGCTCGGCTACCTCGGCAACGGGGCCGCAGGCAGCCTCGCCTCCGGGCGGCTGGCGTTCTCGTTCGGGCTGCAGGGCGCGGCCGTCTCGCTCGACACCGGCTGCTCCTCGGCGCTGGTCGCCGCCCACCTCGCGTGCACCGCGCTGCGGCGCGGCGAGTGCGGCATGGCGCTGGCGGGCGGCGTCGGGCTGCTGTACACCCCGGCGCCCATCGCCCTGTCGGCCACCGGCCCGGGGATGATGGCGCCCGACGGCCGCTGCAAGCCGTTCTCCGACGCCTCCGACGGCATGGTCTACGGCGAGGGCGCGGGGATGCTGCTCCTGCAGCGGCTGCGGGACGCGCGGCGCGACGGGCGCCGGATCCTGGGCGTCATCCGTGGCTCGGCGGTCAACCAGGACGGCCAGAGCACCGGTCTTTCGGCGCCCAGCGGGCCGTCGCGGCAGCGCGTCATCCGGGCCGCGCTGGAGGACGCCGGGCTCGCGCCCGGCGACGTGGACGCCGTCGAAGGGCACGGCACCGGCACGGCCATGGGCGACCTGATCGAGGCCCAGGCGACGCTCGCCACCTACGGGCAGGAGCGGGGGGAGGACGGCCGGCCGGTGTGGCTGGGCACCATCAAGCCGCACATCGGGCACACGCAGGCCGCCGCCGGGGTCGCCGGCATCATCAAGATGATCATGGCGCTCCGGCACGAGACGCTGCCCGCCACCCTCAACATCGGCCGGCCCTCGCCCCAGGTTTCCTGGTCCTCCGGCGCGGTGCGGCTGCTGACCGAACGCGTCGGCTGGCCGCGCGGCGAGCGGCCTCGCCGCTGCGGGATCTCGGCGTTCAGCGCCTCGGGCACCAACGCCCACGTGGTGCTGGAGGAGCCGCCCGCCGCGCAGGCCGGCGAAGCCGGCAAAGCCACCGCCGCCGGGCGACCCGTGGCGCAGGTGAGCGCGGGTCCGGCAGCCATGGGCAGGGCGGATGCCGTCGAGGCGCCGGAACCGGAGGAGTCGCTGGAGCCGGTCGCCGGGACCGGCCTCCGGGGCGTCGTGCCGCTGGTGCTGTCCGCGCGGAGCGCGGAGGCGCTGCGCTGCCAGGCGCGGGCCGTGGCCGACCTCATGGCCGCAGGCGACGGCGCCTCCCCGGCCGCCGTCGGCCGGTCGCTGGCCACCACCCGGTCGGTCTTCGAGCACCGCGCCACCGTGGCCGGCGCGGACCGCGACGAACTGCTCGCCGGGCTCGACGCCCTCGCCACGGGGGCCGGCCACCCGGCGCTGGTCACCTCCGACGGACCGGTCACCGCCACCATGGGCGGCACCGCGTTCGTCCTCGGCGCCGACACCGACGACGTCGGGGCCGACGACGGCATCGCCGAACTCCGCGACGCCTTCCCGGCGTTCGCCGCCGCCTTCGAGGAGGCGGCCGGGCAACTCGGCCAGGACGCCGGCCACCGCCGCGCCCGGCGCTTCGCGCTGCGGGCCGGACTCGTCCGCCTGCTGGCGACCGCCGGCATCCACCCAGGCGCCGTGATCAGCTTCCCGGACGGGGCGATCGAGGCCGCGCTGGCGGCCGGGACCGTCGACCTGCCGGAGGCCTGCCGCCTGCTGCTCGCCGAGGACACCGAGCGGACGGCCGCCGCGCTCGCCGCCGGGCGGCAGGCGACACCGGTGATCAGCGGCCTCACCGGAGAGCGCGTCACCACCGCCGAGGAGTGGGCCGCCCACCTCGGCGCCGCCACGCGGACACCCGATGACGCCACCCCCGTGGAACTCGGCGCGGCCGGCGGCGACCTCGCGGCCCTCCTCGAACTCGGCTCGGAGCGGGCGCTGCCCGCCCTCGCGCCCGCCACCCGCCCCGGCCGCCGCCCGCCGCTGCGGCTGGCCGTCGCCCCACCGGGACAGCCCGCCGTCCGCGGCCTGACGCACGCCCTGGCCCGCCTGCACGCCACCGGCACCGCCGTCGCCTGGGGCGCACTCCTCGACACCGCCACCGGCACCGCCGTGCCGCTGCCGACCTACCCCTTCCAGCGCAGCCGGTACTGGCTGCACGACGAGGCTGCTCCCCGGCGGCGTACGGGCAACGCCGCCGCCCCGCACTGGTACCGCGTCGCCTGGCAGGCCCTGCCCGACGTGCCCGCGCCCCGCCTGACCGGCCGGTGGCTGCTGGTCTCCCCGCCCGGCGACCTCGCCGACGCCGTCGCCACCGCGCTGCGCCGCCACGGCGCCGAGGTCGCGGTCATCGAGTCGAAGGCGGACGGAACGCCGGACGACGGCGCCGCGCCGGCGGCCCGGCTGGGCGAGGCACTCGCCCTCGGCCCCGCCGCCGGCGTGCTGTCCCTCCTCGCCCTCGACGACCAGGACCCCGGCACGGACGCCGCCGGGGACGCGACCCCCTACCCGGCGGCCGAGGCCCCCCACCTCGCCCCCACCGAAGCCCTCGCCGCCGCCCTGGCCGCCTCCAAGGACCCCGCCCCGCTGTGGATCGCCACCCGTGGCGCGGTCGCCGCCCGCTCCTCCGGCGCGCCGCCCCGCCCCGCGCAGGCCCAGCTGTGGCACGCGGGCGGCGACGGCCTGGTCGACCTGCCCGGCCGGTTCGACGACCGCACCGGCCGCTGGCTCGCCGCGACCCTGGCGGCGGGCGGCGAGGACGGCGAACGCGAGGTCGCCGTACGCGTCGACGGCCGCTACGCCCGCCGCCTGGTACGCCACGCCCCCGCCGAGCCCGGCGCCGGGCGATTGACCGGCACCGTGCTCCTCACCGGCGCCGACACGACCCTCGGCGGCCACGCCGCGCGCCGGCTCGCCGACGCGGGCGCCGCGCACCTGCTCCTCACCGGCGCCGACACGGACCCGTCCCCCGACCTGATCGCCGAACTCGCCGCCCAGGGCGTCACCGCCACGGTCGTGCCCGCGGCCGGGCTCGCCGACCGTGCCGCCCTGGACCGCCTCGTCGCCGGCCTCCCCGAGCGGCACCCGCTGACCGCCGCCGTGCACCTGGGCCCTGTCCTGGCGGCGGGAACCGACGGCGCCTGGCCGCAGGACGTCGCCGTCGCCGCCCGCCTCTGCGCGCTCGCCGAGGACCGCACGCTGTCCGCCCTGGTGCTGTGCACCTCCGCCGCCGGCCTGCTGGCCGCCAACCCCGGGCCCGGCCGCGGCGGCCAGGGCGGCGCCGCCCACGCCCACCTCGACGCCCTCGCCGGCGTGGCCCGCTCCCGTGGCGTGCCCGCCGTCTCGCTGAGCCTGGGCGTCCAGGGGCTGCCCGCCGAAGCGGCGGCCGAGGCACTGCGGCAGGCGGCCGCGTCCGCCGGCACCGGACCGGCGGCCAGCGTCCTGTACGCCGACCTCGACGGGGAACGGGCGCCTCACCGGCCCGTGGCCCACCACGACCACGACCACCTGACGGCACCGCAGCCGCCCGCCTGACCCCCTGCCGAACCCATCACGACCCGACACCGAGAGAGGCACACCTGTGGAACCCACCACCAACTCGACCGAGTCCAGCGAGAACAACGACCTGATCGCGCGGCTGGCGTCGGCCACGGCGGACGAGCGCCAGCAGCTGCTGCGGCAGCAGGTGCTCCGCCGCGTCGCCGAGGTCCTCGACGTCCCCGCGATGGACGAGGAGTCGAGCTTCCTGGACAACGGCCTGACCTCGCTGTCCGCCCTGCAGCTGTCCAAGCAGCTGATGGACGACACCGGCATCGAAGTCCCGCTCGTCGCCATCGTCGAGCACCCGACCGCGACCCTGCTCGGCAAGTTCCTCGCCGAGACGTACGAGGCGGACGCGAGCTAGAGCTGTCCGGCCGGCCACCCTCATCCCCCTAGGAGACAGATGGAGCTGTCCGTACCCGTAGACGACGGAGTGAAGCTGAACGTGCGGTACCGGCCAGGCGAGGACGGCCGGCCGTTCCTGCTCCTCCACGGGCTGGGGTCCAACGCCCGGATGTGGGACGAGGTGGCCGACCGGCTCGCCGCCGCCGGCCACCCCGCCTACGCCGCCGACATGCGCGGGCACGGCGGCTCCGACACGCCGGAACACGGCTACGACAACGCCACCGCCGTGGCCGACATCGTGACCCTCTGCCGCGAGCTGGGACTGAAGGAACCCCTGATCGCCGGGCACTCCTGGGGCGGCAACCTCGCGGTGCGGGCCCTGGCCCAGAACCCCGGGCTGTGCGCCGGCCTGGGCCTGGTGGACGGCGGCTGGGTCGACTTCGCCAGCATCCCCGGCTTCGCGGGGTACGCCGAGCACGCGCAGCTGCGGCGCCCCGACGCCACCGGCACCACCCGGGACGGCATGCGGCTGATGCTGCGCGGCCTCCACCCGACGTGGTCGGACGCCGCCATCGAGGCGAGCCTCGCCGACATGGTGGAGGGTCCGGACGGCCTGCTCGTGCAGCGGCTGCCGCTGCAGCGTTTCCTGCCGGTCTTCCACAGCATGTGCGAGGACCCGCCGGCCCGCTGGTACCCCGGCGTCACCGTGCCCGTCCTCTTCCTCAACGCCCTGCCGCCGCAGGAGAGCTGGTGGAGCACCAACGTGCGGCGGTGGGTGGCGAAGGCCGAGGCCGCGATACCGCACGCGGAGTCCCGCTGGTATCTCGACGCCGACCACAACCTCCACGCCGACGACCCCGAGCGTCTGGCCGGGGACCTCCTCGACCTCGCCCGCACCGTGGAGGACCCCAAGTCCCTGGACGAGCCCCTGCCGGAACGGTCCTGACATGGCAAACGACGAGAAGAAGCTCCTGGACTACCTCAAGCGCGTCACCGCCGACCTGCGCGAGGCACAGCACCGGCTGAAGGACGCCGAGTACGCCAGCCACGAGCCCATCGCCATCATCGGCATGAGCTGCCGCTTCCCCGGCGGCGTGCGCTCCCCCGAGGAGCTGTGGGAACTGGTCGACGCCGGGCGCGACGGCACCGGCGACCTCCCCACCGACCGCGGCTGGGACCTCGACGCCCTCTACGACCCGGAGCCCGGCCACCCGGGCACCGCGTACGTCCGCAGGGGCGGCTTCACCACCGACGCGGCCGGCTTCGACGCGGGCTTCTTCGGGATCAGCCCGCGCGAGGCGGTCGCCATGGCCCCGCAGCAGCGGCTCGCGCTCGAACTGTCCTGGGAGGCCATCGAGCACGCCCGCATCGACCCCCACGCGCTGCGCTCCACCAGCACCGGCACGTACCTCGGCTGCGACGGCCTGGACTACGTCCTCAACGCCGCCGAGGTGCCCGAGGACGCGGCGGGCTACCTGACGACCGGCAACTCGCCCAGCGTCGTCGCCGGGCGCGTCGCGTACACCCTCGGACTCGAGGGCGCGGCGGTGACGCTGGACACCGCCTGCTCCTCCTCGCTGGTCGCGATCCACCTGGCGTGCCAGGCGCTGCGGCAGAACGAGGTGTCCCTGGCGCTGTCCGGCGGCGTGTACGTCATGTCCTCCCCGGCGCCGCTCCTCGGCTTCAGCGAGCTGCGCGCCCTGGCGCCGGACGGGCGTTCCAAGGCGTTCGCGGCGGGCGCGGACGGCATGGCGCTGGCCGAGGGCTCCGCGGTGGTGGTGCTGGAGCGGCTGTCGGAGGCGCAGCGCAACGGCCACCGGGTGCTGGCCGTCATCCGCGGCTCGGCGGTCAACGAGGACGGCGCGAGCAACGGCCTGACCGCGCCCAACGGCCCCTCGCAGCAGCGCGTCATCCGGCAGGCGCTGGCCAACGCCCGCCTCGCGCCCGGTGACGTGGACGCGGTCGAGGCCCACGGGACGGGCACGAGCCTGGGCGACCCGATCGAGGCGCAGGCGCTGCTGGCGACGTACGGTCAGGACCGGCCGGGCGAGGACCGGCCGGTGTGGCTGGGCTCGGTCAAGTCCAACATCGGTCACACCCAGGTCGCCGCCGGGGTGGCGGGCCTGATGAAGATGGTCATGGCTCTGCGGCACGAGCGGCTGCCGCGCTCGCTGCACACCGAGGAGCCGACGCCGCACGTGGACTGGGCGTCGGGCGCCGTCCGGCTGCTCCAGGAGCCGAGGGACTGGCCCCGCACCGGCGAACGCCCGCGCCGCGCCGGGGTGTCGGCGTTCGGCTTCTCCGGCACCAACGCGCACGCGATCCTCGAAGAGGCCCCCGAACCCGAACCCGAACCGCCCGCGTCGGGCGAGGACGGGGAGCCGCCGGGGGAGTGGGTCACGCCGTGGGTGCTGTCGGCGAGCGGCGCCGAGGCGCTGCGCGGCCAGGCCCGGCGGCTCCTCGACGCCGAGGCCGTGGCCGGCGCCGACGCGGCGGCGGTCGGCTGGTCGCTGGCCACCTCCCGGGCGGTGCTGGACGACCGGGCGGTGGTCACCGGCCGGGACCCCGGGACGCTGCGGGACGGGCTGGCCGCGCTGGCGGCCGGCGAGGACCATCCGGCGCTCACCCGCCTGAAGGGTGCGGCCCCGGCGCCCGGGTGGCGGGTGTTCCTGTTCTCGGGTCAGGGGAGTCAGCGCCCTGGTATGGGGGCGGGGTTGTACGCGCGTTTCCCGGTCTTCGCGGAGGCGTTCGACGAGGTGTGCGCCCTGCTCGACCCGCATCTGGAGCACTCGCTCGCCGACGTGGTGCTGCGCTCCCAGCCG
>NZ_JARAXF010000067.1:0-15706 GCF_033793745.1 Streptomyces sp. ME19-01-6
TTCCAACACCAACGCTACTGGCTCAACACCCCCACCCAGACAGGGGACGCGGCAGCCATCGGCCTGGACCCCGCGCATCACCCACTGCTGGGCGCGGCGATTCCGCTCGCGGACAGCGACGGACACCTCTTCACCGGCCGACTCTCCTTGCGTACGCACCCCTGGCTGGCAGACCACGCCGTCGCCGGCGTCGCGCTTCTGCCCGGCACGGCGCTTCTGGACATCGCCCTACAGGCGGGGGAGCGCGTCGGGTGTCGACATGTCGAGGAACTCACACTGCATGAGCCCCTTCTCCTCCCGCAGCGTGGCGGGGTCGCTCTGCAGATCGGTGTCGGGGCGCCGGAAGGCGAGGGGCGGCGGGAGTTCGCCGCCTACGCGCGGAGCCACGACGACGTCTCAGGTTCGGAGAACGCACAGGGCTCGGGAGATTCGGAAGGCGCGGAGGGCGCGGGCCATCGATGGACACGGCATGCCACAGGCACGCTGAGCAGCGGTCCCTCCTCCCCCACCACCCCCTCCGCGGCGGCAGCCGGATCCATTGCTGATGTGTGGCCTCCGGACGGCGCCGGTGCGCTGGACCTCGACGGGCTGTACGAGCGGCTGGCGGGGGCGGAATTGGTCTACGGGCCCGCGTTCCAAGGGCTGCGCGCCGCCTGGCTCCAGGGCTCGGACATCTTCGCCGAGGTGCGGCTGCCCGAACCGCAGGCTCGTGACGCCGGCCGGTTCGGCATCCATCCCGCCCTCCTGGACGCGGCGCTGCACACCCTCGGCCTCGATCAGGCTCTCGGCGGGACCGAGGACAACGGCGAGGACGAGGGGAGCGCGGATGCACCGGACGGGCAGCAGCCGGCTCGGCTGCCGTTCGTCTGGCGCGGGGTGACGCTGCACCGCGGGGGCGGTGAGGTGCTGCGGGTGCGGATCTCGCCGGGGCCCGGCCGTGGAGTGGTGGCCATCGAGGTGGCTGACGAGTCGGGGCGGCCGGTGGCCTCCGTCGACGCGCTCGTGCTGCGGCCGGTGTCAGCGGGCGAGGTACGGGCCGCCCACTCGGAGCATCACGAGTCGCTGTTCGGCTTGGAATGGCCCACCGTGGCATTGCCCGCCCCAGGCCCCTCCCCCTCGGGTCACTCTCCTTCCGATCCCTTGTCCTCCGCCGTCGTCGGCACCGATCCGTGCGGGCTCGCATACCGGCGCCATGACGACTGGGCAGCGCTGCTCAGCGCCATGGAGGCCGATGGCGCCCCGGAGGTGATCGTCGTTCCCTGCGGCGGGGACGAGGAGGGTGACAGTGCGGGCGGCGCGGCCGTGCACACGGCCGTGTGTCACGCGCTGCACCTGCTGCGGTCCTGGCTCGGCGACGACCGGTTCGCGGACAGTCGGCTGGTCGTACTGACGCGTGGGGCGGTCGCCCCCCGCCGGGAGGACGACGTCACAGATCTGCCCGGCGCGGCGGTGTGGGGCCTGGTCCGCTCGGCGCAGTCCGAGAACCCGGGCCGGATCACCCTGGTGGACTGGGATGGACACGGCTCCTTGGCCCAGGTGCTGCCCACGGCGCTGGCCTGCGGTGAGCCCCAGCTGGCCGTACGCGAAGGAAAGGTGTGCGCACCGCGGTTGGTGCGGGTGCCACGGCAGGAGCGGCACCGGTCAGCCGACGGATCGGCTGGCGGGTCAGCTGACGGCTCGCCATGGGCACTCGATCGGGCAGGGACCGTGCTGATCACGGGCGGCACCGGAGTGCTGGGTGGGCTGATCGCCCGCCACCTCGTTATGGCGCACGGTGTGCGGCAGCTGCTGCTGGTCGGCCGTCGCGGCGTACGGGCCGAGGGCGTACAGGCCCTGGCGGCCGAGCTCGAGGCGCTCGGCGCGACGGTGACCGTCGCCGCCTGCGATGCCGCCGACCGCGAGGCGCTGGCCACCTTGCTGGGCCGCGTCCCCGAACAGCATCCGCTGACCGCCGTGGTCCATGCCGCCGGGGTGCTCGACGACGGCACGATCCCCTCACTGACCCCCGAGCGGATCGACACCGTCTTCCGCGCCAAGGTCACCCCGGCGCTGCTCCTGCACGAGCTCACGCGCGACGCGGACCTGGCCGCCTTTGTGATGTTCTCCTCCGCGGCATCCGTGCTCGGTTCGCCGGGCCAGGGCAACTACGCGGCGGCCAACGCCGTACTGGACGCGCTGGCCCGGCACCGCCGGGCCCACGGGTGGCCCGCGACGTCCCTGGCCTGGGGGCTGTGGGCGCAGGGCAGCGGGATGACACGCCATCTGGACGGCACCGACCACGCCCGGATCAGCCGGGGCGGGATGGCGCCGCTGGCCACCGAGGAGGCCTTTGCCCTCTTTGACGCTTCGCCGGCGGCCGGGGAGCCGTTCCTCGTTCCGGCCCGGTTCGAGTTCGGCGCGCTGCGCTCGCGGGCGACCACTGCCGGGGTGCCGGCGCTGCTGCGGGGGCTCGTCCCGGCCTCCGCCCGCCCCGGCGCGGCCGACCGGGGCGAAGCGCCGGACGCGGGCGTGTCGCTCCGCGAGCGCCTCGCCCGGTGCGGTGGCAAGGAGCAGCAGGGCATCCTCACTCGTCTCGTGCGGTCCCACGCCGCCGCGGTGATCGGCCACGCGGGGATCGAGGCGGTGGCGGAGCGGCGTGCCTTCCGGGAGCTGGGCTTCGACTCGCTGACCGCCGTCGAGCTGCGCAACCGGCTCACCGCCGCCACTGGCCTGCGGTTGCCCGCGACGCTCGCGTTCGACTTTCCGACCCCGACGGCGCTCGCGGAGCATGTGCGTGCCCTGTTGCTGCCGACGAACGGGAACGGCGCCGGGGTGGCCCAGACCTCGGATCCCGGCGAGGAGGAGCTGCGAGCCGCCGTGGCGTCCATTCCGCTCGGCAGGCTCCGGGAGGCCGGGCTGCTGCACGCGCTGCTGGAGCTCGCCGAGGTCCCTGGTGGCGTCGGGGCCGCTGTCGTCCCCGACGCCCGTTCCGCGGACGGCCCCGGCGCGATCGACGAGATGGACGTCGACAGTCTCATCGGCCTGGCACATGGCGACCAGCCCGGCTCGGACTCGTAGTAAGGAGCGATACATGACCGATCTCGTCGATGAGGACCGGCCGGAGGCCGTCGACCAGGCCAATGCCATGCGCGGCCTGCGGGTGTTCACCCTTCCCGTGACACTGTGGGCGTGTGTCGGCACCCTGGTGCTGGGGCTTCAGGGGTACGTGTTCGCCTCCTGGCTCGCCGATGGCGGCTACCGCATCGAGAAGCGGCCCCCGGCCACGGGCGGTGGGGACCCGGAGCGGATCGCCGATGTGCTGATTCCACTGCTGTCCGCGGTGGGCGCGGTGGCCCTCGCGGTGTGTCTGTACCGGAGGTGTCGGGCCAGTGGACGGCTGAGGTTCGACGCGTTGCTCTTCATCGGGCTGCTGTCGGCCAGTTGGCAGAGCCCCTTGATGAACTGGATCAATCCGGTGCTCGCGTCGAACGTCAACGTGTTCGGAGCGGTCGCCTCGTGGGGGCCGTACGTGCCCGGTTGGCAAGGGGCGGGGGCCCACCAGGAAGCCGAGCTGCCGCTGGCGACCCTGAGCATCTGCATGACGGCCATGATGGTCGCCGTGGCCTGCGGCAAGGGCATGGGGCTGGCCGCCGCCCGGTGGCCAGGGCTGGGGCGGGCCCGGCTGATCGCGCTCGGCTTCCTGCTCGTCGTGCTCCTCGATGTCGCCGAGCCGCTGGTGTCCTTCGCGGGCGTCTCCGTGTGGACGCGGGCGGTGCCCGAGCTGACCGTCTGGAGTGGGCACTGGTATCAGTTCCCGCTGTATCAGATGGTGGCCTCGGCGCTCTTCGGCGCCGCACTGGGGGGCGTGCGCCACTTCCGTAACCGGCGGGGCGAGACCTGTCTGGAGTCCGGGGCGGCCCTCCTGCCGGAGGGCCTGAGGCCATGGGTCCGGCTGCTGGCGGTGGTGGGCGGGGCCAATATCAGCATCGCCCTCTACACCGGCACACACATCCTGTTCTCACTGCTCGACGGTGCTCCCCCGGACCGGCTCCCGGAGTTCTTCCGCCCGACGGCCGGCTACTGAGACCGCCGGCGGGCGTCCGCGCAGCCGATCGCGCAGGCGCCCGCGCGCCCGATGTGTCACCGGCTCACCTGCGGCGCCACACGCGGCGAGCTCTCCGCCTCGTCCGTGGTCCGGCTCCTGGGCTCCACGATCATACGGAGCCGCCGGGGGGCCACATGGGTGGCCTGGTGGGCTGCCCGGACACTGCGCCCGGGCACCGGGCGCAACCGCCATCGGGAGGCGATGACGGCGACGGCCACCGCGGTCTCTGTCTCGGTGAACGCGTCCCCGATGCACTTGTAGACGCCCCCCGAGAAAGGGACCCAGGCACCCTTCTTGACCCGCTTGGCGTTCCGCTCGAAGTCCCAGCGGTCGGGGTCGAACCGCTCGGGGTCCGGGTACCAGCGGGCGTCGTTCTGGAGGGCGTAGGCGCTGTACATGACCTCCGCCTCGGCGGGGAGTTCGTGGCCGCCGAGGCGCACCGGCTCTCGGGTGCGCCTGGCGCCGACCCATCCCGGGTACTTGCGCAGGGCCTCTTTGACGAGCCGCTGGGTGAAGACCAGCCGGGTGAGGTCCTGGGAGCGAGGGGGCCGGCCGTCGAGGACCGTGTCGAGCTCCTCGTGAAGCCGTCGTTCGAGGTCGGGGTTCCGGCCGAGCTCGTAGAAGACCCACGACGCGATGGCGGCCGGCCCGCCGATTCCGGTGATGGCGAGCCCCATGATCTCGTCGCGGATCTCCTCGTCGGTCAGGCCGGCGCCGGTGGCGTCCGTCGTCCGCAGCAGCGTCGAGAGCATGTCGCCGTGGTCCCGCCCTTCGGCGCGGTAGGCGGCGATGGTCTCCTCGATGACGGTTCGGGCCGGGGGCAGTTGCCGGTTCCCCGGGGTCGGCAGCCGTCGGTAGATGCCGGGCAGGATCGCGCTCATCCTGGCTACGGTCAGGATGGCGTTGCCGACTTTACGCAGCTCCGCCTCGGCGTGCGCGGCACCTCCGGAGAAGAACAACGACTTGGCGATCATGGCTGTGGCCAGCTCGGTCATGGCGGGCACCACATCCACCACGTCGTCCGCGGACCAGGAGTCGGCGGTCTCCGCGGCGGCGGCGCACATGGCGGCCACGTAACTGCCGAGCCGTTCCCGGTGGAAGCAGGGCTGCATCATGCGGCGCTGACGCCGGTGCGGCTCACCGGTCGTCGCGACCAGGATGGGTCCGATGAAGGCCAGCGCCTTGGCGTGCCCGGCGCCCCGTGTGTATCCGTGCGCGTCGGTCACCAGCATCGACCGCACCAGGTCCGGGTGGGTGGCCACATAGACGGGCTTGCGGCCGAGCCGGATTCTGACCAGGTCTCCGTGGTCGGCCAGGGAGGTCAGGAAGTCGAGCGGCCGACGGGCGAGTTGTGGCAGATGGCCCGCCACCGGCCACGAGCCCGGCGCATCGGGAACTGGGAGAGGGGCAGGCATCGCGGGACTCCTATCAGACTCGGCCGCTACCGGCGAAAATGAGGATAAGGAGCCTCCAACACCCCCAAGAAGCCCCTATCCACCCCAGCCTGCGATCTCCCGCAGCCACTGATCGACGTGTCGGGCAGTCGCGTCCGCGTGTTCCTCCAGCATGGTGAAGTGGTCCCCGGCCACCTCCAGGACCGTGTGCGGCACCCCCCAGACCGGCGGCGACTGTTCCCCGTCCCGGCCCCGGAGGAAGAGGGCAGGGGTGTCGATCCGCGGCGGTGTCCAGCCGGAGAAGATACGGAAGTAGCCGCCCATCGCGGTGAGCCGGGTGTAGTCCACATCGACGAATTCGGTGACCCGGTCAAAGATCTCGCTGGTCAGCGCGGAGGCGACGGGCGCGATCCCCTCGTCGGGCAGATAGGCGTCCATGGCCACGACCGCCTCGGGGAAGACCCCCAGGCCCTCCAGGTGGCTGGTCACGCTGTAGGTGAGCCAGCCGCCCGCGGAATGCCCGGCGACAGCGAAGGGCGCACCGTCGGTGAAGCGCAGGACGGCTTCGGCGAACATGTGGGTCACGGCGTTCACATCGGCCGGCAGGGGCTCGCCCACCAGGAAGCCCGGCGCGGGCGCGTACCAGACGTCGCGCAGCCCCTGCAGCGCGGAGGCGAAGCGTGAGTACTGGTACGCACTGGAGATCGCAGCCACGGTGGGGAGGCAGATCAGCACGGGCGGGGTGGGCTCGGCGGCTTCGCCTCGCGGCGTGGCGTCGTGTGCCGCGGCTTGGGCGAGCCGGACGAACTTCGGTGCCACCTCGCCCGAGCCGGCGCCGAAGGAGGGCCGGAAGACCGAGGCGGCCGACAACAGTTGCATGGCTTCCTGGATGCGTCCGGTGTCATGTCCGACCCAGAAGAGGGACTCGACGGTCGCTGCCGAGGGCCCTTCGCTGTGGGCCGGGTCACCATGGGCCGGATCGCGATGGGCCGGGCCGTACGCGCGCCGCGCCGCCGGCCGTGCCCCGGCGTCGGCGGCCTCGATGTCCAGCTGTTCTCCCATGTGGCGCGCCAGGGCGCCGGGGCTGGGGTGGTCGAAGACCAGTGTGGTGGCGAGGCGCAGGCCGGTGACAGCGCTGAGCCGGTTGCGCAGCTCCACCGCGGTGAGGGAGTCGAAGCCCAGCTCACGGAACTCGTCCCCGGCGTCAATGGTCGCGGCGGCGTCGTGGCCCAGCACAGCGGCAGTATGGGTACATACCAGCTCCAGGAGGGCGTCGGTACGCTCGGTGGTGCCGGGCAGGCCGGTGAGCCGTTCGCGCAGAGCTTCGGGTGTCTCGCCGGCCGTGCCGACGATGGCGTCGGCGGCCGTGGTGGCGATGGCCACCGCCCGGCGGGCGGGCGCCCGGACCAGGCCGCGCAGAATAGCCGGAAGCCCGCCGGCCGCGGCCTGGGCGCGCAGGGCCCGGAAGTCCAGAGGAGTGGCCAGCAGCACGGCCTCGTCGACCGTGCCGGCGGCGTCCAGGAGGGCGAGCCCTTGTTCGTCCATCAGCGGCGCCAGGCCACCCCGGGCCATACGCGCGCGGTCGGTGGCTCCGAGGCGCCCCGTCATACCGCTGTCCTGGGCCCACATCCCCCAGGCCAGGGACTGGCCCGGCAGGCCCAGCGCGCGCCGGTGGCGCATCAGCGCGTCGAGGAAGGCGTTGGCGGCCGTGTAGTTGCCCTGGCCGGGGCTGCCGAAACTGGCCGCGGCGGAGGAGAAGACGACGAAGGCGTCGAGTCCGGCGTCGCGGGTCAGCTCGTGCAGGTGCAGCGCGCCGATCGCCTTCGGTCCCAGTACAGCGTCCATGCGCTGTGCCGTCAGTGAGGTCAGGATGCCGTCGTCGACCACACCCGCCAGGTGGATCACCGCACGGAGCGGATGCCGGGCGGGAACGTCGCTCAGCAGCTCAGCGATCGCATGACGGTCAATCATGTCGCAAGCGCGGGCGGTGGCATCGGCGCCCAGGCGGGTCAGCTCGGCCAGCAGCTCGGGGACACCGTCCGCGTCCGGCCCACGGCGGCCGGCCAGCAACAGGTGACGTACGCCATGAGCGGTCACGAGGTGCCGGGCGACCAGTCGGCCCAGGACACCGGTGCCGCCGGTGATCAGCACCGTTCCGTCGGGGTCCCAGCGGCGTGGGGCGGCGGCGTCCGCGGGGGGCCGCGCGTCTTCGTGGTCCGCGGGCGGTGCGGTGACGGCGACGCGGCCCATGCGGGGTAGCTGAACCGTGCCGTCCCGGAGCGCGAACTGCGGTTCGCCGGCCAGCAGGGCCTCGGGCAGGGCCCGCTGGGAATCGGGCCGCCCGTCGGTGTCGGCCAGCACCAACCGGTCGGGGTGCTCGCTCTGTGCCGAGCGGACCAGCCCCCACACAGGGGCGTACGTCAGGTCGGGCACCCCGTCCGCCGGTGCCGCGGCGACGGCGCCGTGCGTGACGAGGGCCAGTCGACAGTCCGCGAAGCGTTCGTCGCCGAGCCAGCTCAGCAGCAGGTCCAGCGTGCCGTTGGCCGCCTGGCGCAGCGCGGCGGCGGTCGTGGCCGAGGTGGTGGGCCAGGTCGAGGTGGTGATGGTGGTCGAGGGGGTCGGGCCGAGGTGGTCACCGGACGGGCCCTGCCGACCGGTGTCCCGCGCCCGGCAGGAGAACACCACCAGGTCCGGGGGCAGGCCGCCCCGGGAGACGGCCTCGCCCAGCGTGGCCAGGTCGGGATACGTCCGCCACTCCGCCCCGGCCTCGTCCAGCGCTCCTGCCAGGCCCGGCACCTCGGGTCCGACGAGGGCCCATCGGCGCTGCCTCACCGGCGCGGCGGGGGCGGCGGACCGCGGTGTCCACTCCAGGCGGAACAGCGCTTCGTGGTACACGGTGCCTGCCGCCCGCAGCCGCTCGGCGGTGACCGGCCGGAAGGCCAGGGACCGGGCCTGGGCCACCAGCCGTCCCCCGCCATCCGTGGCCCGCAACGCGATGGTGTCCTGCGCCACGGGTGTCAGCCGGACCCGCAGCGCCGAGGCGCCGGCGACGCCCACCGTCACCCCGCCCCACGAGAACGGCAGTCGTCCGAGTTCTCGGGCACCCGGACCGGACCCGGTGTCCAGACCGAGCGCGACGGGGTGCAGCGCCGCGTCGAGCAGCGCCGGGTGCAGCGCGTACCGTGCGGCGTCCGCCGCGTGTTCCTCGTCCAGCGCGACCTCGGCGAAGAACTCGTCTCCGCGCCGCCAGGCAGCCCGTAGCCCCTGGAAGGCCGGCCCGTAGCCGAGACCCACGCCCGCCAGGTCGGCGTACCAGGTGGTCAGGTCCACGGGGGCGGCGTCCGGTGGCGGCCACGCCTCGGCCGTCTCGTGCTCCGCCGGGCCCGCCGGTCCGTCGAGGGGGTCGCCACCGCGGGTCAGCACCCCGGTGGCGTGGCAGGTCCAGGTCTGATCCGCCGCCGGGCGGGGGCCGTCGTCGGGGCGGGAGGAGAGAGTGAAGGGGCGTCGGCCTTCCGGGGTGGGCGCGCCGAGCAGGAGTTGGAGGACCACCGAACCGCGCTCCGGCAGCACCAGGGGTACCTGCAGGGCCAGCTCCTCCACGCTGTCGTAGCCGGCCTCGTCGCCCGCGCGGAGGGCCAACTCCAGGATCGCGGTGCCCGGGAGCAGCACGGTGTCGAAGATGGCGTGATCGGCCAGCCAGGGGTGGGTGTGCAGCGAGAGCCGCCCGGTGAACAGCAGCTCCTGGGAGCCCGCCAGTTCCACGGCGGAGCCGAGGAGCGGGTGGTCGGCGGCGCTCAGGCCGGCGGCCGACAGATCCACCGCCTGGCCATGGGGCCTGGGCCAGTAGCGGCGGCGGTCGAAGGCGTACGTCGGCAGCTCCACCCGGCGTCGGCCGACCGCCCCGGCCGGGTCCGGGCCGATGACCGCCGGCCAGTCGACGGTCACGCCGTGGACATGGATCCGGGCGAGGGCGGTGAGGAGGGTGTGGGCCTCGGGCCGGTCCGGGCGCAGCACCGGTGCCGACACGACCCGCCCGGCCGCGGGCCCGACGGCTGGGTCTGCGGCGGGCACTTCGGCGGGCTCTGTGGCCGGGCCACCTCCCGGGCCACCTCCCGGGCCACCTTCGAGGCCGCCTTCCGGGTCGTCCTGGGCGAGGGCGGACAGCGTGCCGTCCGGGCCCAGCTCCAGGAAGGTGCTGACGCCCTGCGCCCGCAGCCACGCCAGTCCGTCGTTGAACCGCACGGCGTGGCGGGCGTGCCGCACCCAGTACTCCGGGTCCGTCAGCTCGCCGGGACGGGCGAGTTCTCCGGTCAGGTTCGACACCAGACCGATGGCCGGTTCCGCGTACGTCAGCGAGGTGGCGACCTGGCGGAACGCGTCCAGCATCGGCTCCATCAGCGGGGAGTGGAACGCGTGGCCGACACGCAGCCGCCGGGTCTTGCGACCCTGCGCGGCGAACGCGACAGCCACGTCGTCGACCGCGCTCCGCTCCCCCGAGACCACCACCGCCCTGGGCCCGTTCACCGCCGCCACCGACACCAGCGCCTCGCGGCCCGCCAAGGCCTGCGCCACCTCGTCCTCGGTGGCCCGCAGCGCCACCATCGCCCCACCGGGCGGCAGCTGCTGCATCAGCCGACCGCGCGCGGCCACCAGCAGCGCGGCGTCCGGCAGGGTGAGAACCCCGGCGACGTGTGCGGCGGTCAGCTCGCCGAGGGAGTGGCCGATCAGGAAGTCGGGGCGTACGCCGAAGGACTCCAGCAGCCGGAACAGCGCCACTTCGACCGCGAACAGCGCCGACTGGGCGTAGCGGGTGCGGTCCAGCAGGGCGGCCTGGTCCGTGCCCGGCGCGGCGAACAGCAGCGGGCGCAGCGGCCGGTCCAGCCGGCCGTCCAGCTCGGTGAGCACCGTCTCCAGGGCCTGCGCGTACGCGGGGAAGGCTGCGGCCAACTCCCGGCCCATGCCGACGCGCTGAGTGCCCTGACCCGCGAAGAGCAGCGCGAGCCCGGGGTCGGATCCGGGCCGTGGCGAACCCACCACCAAGCCGGGTGCGGACACCTCGGCGGCGAGCGCGTCCAGCCCGCGTACGAAGCCCTCGCGGTCCTCGGCCACGACGACGGCGCGGCGCTCGAACACCGCCCGCTCGGTCACCAGTGCCCGCGCGACCTCCACGGGCCTCAGGCTCTCCTCCTCGGCGGCGAACTCCCGCAGCCGCTGTGCCTGCCCCCGCAGCGCACGCTCGGAGCGCGCCGACACCACCCATGGCACCACCGTGGGCACAGCCTGCGCCTGGTTCTCGTTCCGGGTGTCTTCCGCCCGGGTGTCTTCCCCGTCCTTCGACACGGGCGCCGGCGCCAGCTCCTCAGGAGCCTGTTCCAGGATGACGTGGGCGTTGGTGCCGCTGACCCCGAAGGAGGAGATCCCCGCGCGCCGGGGGTGTCCGTTCCGTGGCCAGGGCACCGGCTCGCTCAGCAGCCGCACCCGGCCTGAGGACCAGTCCACGTGGGGCGACGGGTCGTTGGCGTACAGGCTCGGTGGCAGCAGCTCGTGGTGGAGCGCCAGCACCATTTTGATCACCCCGGCGACCCCCGCCGCGGCCTGTGTGTGCCCGATGTTCGACTTCACCGACCCCAGCCACAACGGCCGGTCGGCAGGCCGGTCCTGGCCATACGTGGCGAGGATCGCCTGGGCCTCGATCGGATCACCCAGCGTCGTCCCCGTGCCGTGCCCCTCCACCGCGTCGATCCCGGTGGCGGGGATGTCGGCGTTGGCGAGGGCCTGGCGGATCACCCTTTGTTGCGCCGGGCCGTTGGGCGCGGTGAGCCCGTTGCTCGCCCCGTCCTGGTTCACCGCGCTGCCGCGTACGACCGCCACCACCCGATGCCCCAGGCGTCGCGCGTCGGAGAGGCGCTCCAGCAGCAGCACTCCGACGCCCTCGGACCAGCCGACCCCGTCGGCGGCGGCCGCGTACGCCTTGCACCGGCCGTCGGCGGCGAGACCGCGCTGGCGGGAGAACTCCAGGAAGGCGGCCGGTGTGGACATCACCGTCGCTCCGCCCGCAAGCGCCAGCGAGCACTCTCCCGACCGCAGCGACTGACACGCCAGGTGCAGCGCCACCAGCGACGAGGAACACGCCGTGTCCACCGTCACCGCGGGGCCCTCGAAGCCGAAGGTGTACGCGAGCCGGCCGGACAGCACGCTGCCGGAGACCCCGGTCAGCGCGTACCCTTCCAGCTCCGGCCCGCCCTGCCGCACCACCTCGGCGTAGTCCTGGAGCGCGAGCCCGGCGAACACGCCGGTTCGGCTGCCGCCCAGCGACCTCGGGTCGATCCCGGCCCGTTCCAGGGCCTCCCAGGAGGTCTCCAGCAACAGGCGTTGCTGCGGGTCCATGGCCAGGGCCTCGCGGGGGCTGATGCCGAAGAACCCCGCGTCGAAGTCCGCCGCGTCGTAGAGGAAACCGCCCGCTCGCGCGTACGAGGTGCCGGGGCGCTCCGGATCCGGGTCGTAGAGCGTTTCCACGTCCCAGCCCCGGTCGGCCGGAAACTCCGCGATGGCGTCCTCGCCCGAGGTCAACAGCTCCCAGAACTCCTCCGCGGAGCGGACACCACCGGGGAAACGGCACGCCATCCCCACCACGGCGATCGGCTCGTCCGTCCCCACCGTCTCGCGGGCCATCGGCGCGGGCCAGCCGGTTGCCGTCCCGCCGCCGAACAGCAGCTCCCGCACGCCGTGGGCGAGCGCGGCCGGGTTGGGGTAATCGAAGACGACTGTGGCGGGCAGCGGCAGGCCGGTGGCGATGTTCAGCCGGTTGCGCAGCTCCACGGCGGTCAGCGAGTCGAAACCCAGCTCGCGGAAGGCGCGCTCGGGCGGCACGGCCGCCGCCCCGTCATGCCCGAGCACGGCCGCCGCGTGCGTACGGACCAACTCGACGAGTGCCCGCAGCTGCTCGTCCACGGCCAGTCCGGCCAGCCGCGCGCGCAGCGCACCGACGGGCTCGCGACCACCGTCGCCTCGGGCGAGCTGCCAGGCCTCACGTGCCTCGGGGATCTCGCTGATCAGGGGGTCGAGCCGATCCTCAGGCGCAGTCGCGGCCGGGGTCGCGGTCTCGATCAGGCGCCGCCAGTCGATGTCGGCGACGGTCAGGCAGGTCTCGTCGTGGTCGAGCGCCTGTCCCAGCGCTTCCAGGGCGAGTCGCGGGTCCATGGCCGTCACGCCACGGCCGCTCCACCGCCGCGCCGCCTCGGCGACCTCTGTTCCGTTCTCTGCGGCGCAGTCGACAGCCCAGGGGCCCCATGCCATGGACAGCCCCGGCAGTCCCAGGCGGCGACGATGGCGCACCAGCGCCGCCGCCTCGGCACAGGCGCAAGCACCGTCTCCCGAGGTCCCGAGGGGCGGCGCGGCCGACGAGAACACCACGAACGCCGAAAGACCGGCGTCGCGCGTCAGCTCGTGCAGATTCCATGCGCCCGCGGTGCCGTCGTCACCCTGCGCCGTATGCACAACGGCACGCAGGGGATACTCCTCCGGGATGGCGGTCAGCAGTTCCGTCAGCGCTTGACGATCGGCCGGGTCGCACACCGCCGTCGTCACCCGGACCCCCGTCTCGGAGAGTTCGTCCACCATCCCGAACCCGAACCCGTCGCCGTCGCCGTCGCCGTCGCCGTCGAGGAGCAGGAGGTGTTCAGCGCCTCGAGCGGCCAGCCACCGGGCCGTGTGTGCGCCCGGCCCGCCCGCACCGCCGTTGATCAGTACGGTGCCTCCGGGCCGCCACGCCCGCTCCGCCACCGTCCCGGCCAACGGAGCCCGCACCAACCGGCGTACGAACACCCCCGATGTACGGACCGCACACTCTCGCTCGTCGCCGTGGAGGACCCCGATGAGCCCCTCGACGACCCTGCGATCCGGAGCGCCCGCCACATCGACCAGCCCGCCCCACACCTGCGGAGCCTCGAGGCCCACCGTCCGGGCCGCGTCCCACACCCGGGCCGACGCCCGGGACCCCGGCTCGTCCTCGCCGTCGAACGACACCGCGCCGCTCGTCACACACCACAGCCGAGCCCCCGCGCCCCGTTCGCCCAGAACACCCGGGTCGCCCAAGGCCCGTGTCAGAGCCGGCAGCAGTGACTGCGACGTCTCGTCATCCGCGATCAGCACCAGTCCCTTCACCGCGGGTTCGAGCCCCGATTCGGCCCGCAGCCGTTCGACCAGCGCCGCATGGTCGTCCGGTCCCGGCTCCGGGGGGACGCGCACCACGCGGGCGCCGGCCCGTTCCAGCTCCTCGACGACGGCCCGCCGCGCTCCGTCCGGCGCCACCACCAGCCAGCGTCCCATGAGCCCCCCCGCGCCACCGACCCCGGTCGGCCGCCACACCTCCCGATAGCACAAGCCATTCACCGTCTCGCGATCGCGGCACCCCTGCAGCCACGCCTCCAGGGCCTCCACCAACACCTCCAGCGACGCCCCCGCGCCCACCCCCAACAGCCGCCCCACGCCGGCGACATCGCCCCGCCGCACCGCTGCCCACAACGGCTCGTCAGCGCCTGACGCCGCGCCATCGCCCGCCGCCTCTCCGGGCGCGGGCTCCAGCCAGAACCGGTTCCCTTCGAAGGCATATGTGGGCAGGTCGACACCGCCCAGCCGACCGACGCCCGGCCCCACGACCGGGGACCAGTCCACCGCGCCACCGGAGACGAAGAGCCGCGCCACGGACGTCAGGAAGCGGCTCAGCCCTCCTTCGCCACGCCGCAGCGAGCCCAGCACCAGGGCGTCCGTAGCACCCAGCGTGTCAAGAGTCTCCTGCACACCGACCGAGACGGCCGGGTGCGGGCCGGACTCGATGAAGACCGTGTGGCCGTCCTCGACGAGCGCCCGGGTGGCGTCCTGGAAGCGCACCACCTGGCGCAGATTGCGGTACCAGTACTCGGCGTCGAGCCCGCTGCCGTCCATGCGCTCGCCGGTGACGGTGGAGTAGAGGGGGATGTCGCCGGTGCGGGGGCGGATCGGAGCGAGCAGGGTGAGCAGGCGCTCATGGATGGCCTCGACCTGCGGGGAGTGGGAGGCCCAGTCGACTTTGAGCTTACGCGCCCGGACGCCGTCCGCGGCCAGCTCCGCCAGCAGCGCGTCCACGGCTTCGGGTGTCCCGGAGACCACGGCGGAGCCCGCGCCGTTGACGGCCGCGACGCACAGCCGCCCGCCCCACGGCGCAAGGCGCGGCTCGAGTTCCGGGGCCGGCATGCCGACCGAGAGCATCGCGCCCCGCCCTGCCAGCGCGGACAGCGCCTGGCTGCGCAGTGCGGCGATCCGTGCGGCGTCCGCCAGCGACAGCGCACCGGCGACATACGCTGCGGCGATCTCTCCCTGGGAGTGGCCGGCCACCGCGTCGGGCCGCACACCGTACGACCGCCACAGCGCCGCCAGCGACACCATGACCGCGAAGAGCACCGGCTGGACCACATCCACCCGGTCCAGCGGCGGGGCGTCCGGCTCGCCCCGCACCACGTCACTGAGCGACCAGTCCACGTAGGGCGCGAGGGCTTCGGCGCACGCCGCCATATGCTCGGCGAATACGGGGGCGGTGTCCAAGAGTTCGGCGGCCATGCCCTCCCATTGGGTGCCCTGGCCGCCGAACATCATCGCGATCCTGCCCTGGGCGGCCGGGCCGGGCGGCCCCTCGACCAGTCCCGCAGCCGGAGCGCCGGTGGCCAGCGCGTCCAGACCGCGTACGAGCTGTTCGCGGTCCTCGGCCACGATCACGGCGCGGCGCTCGAACACCGCACGCTCGGTCACCAGCGCGCGGGCGACATCCGTGAGCCCTTCGCGGTCCGCGACAAACTCCCGCAGCCGCCGGGCCTGCCCCCGCAGCGCACCCTCCGAACGCGCCGAGATGACGCATGGCACCACCGGAGATTCGTCCGTGGGCTCACTCTCGACCACGGCCTCGTCCGGGGCCTGCTCCAGGATGATGTGCGCGTTGGTGCCGCTGACCCCGAAGGACGACACACCCGCCCGACGCGGCCGCCCGTTCTCCGGCCACGACACCGGCTCGCTCAGCAGCCGCACCCGCCCTGCCGACCAATCGACATGAGGCGTGGGGGTGTTCGCGTACAGGCTCGGTGGCAACAGGTCGTGCTGGAGCGCCAGCACCATCTTGATCACACCGGCGACCCCCGCCGCCGCCTGCGTATGCCCGATGTTCGACTTCACCGACCCCAGCCACAACGGCCGGTCCTCC
>NZ_JARAXF010000068.1:0-15558 GCF_033793745.1 Streptomyces sp. ME19-01-6
GGCACGGCGGGCATGTTCCTGCTCACCCAGATCGACAAGGGGTCGACGTACGGGGACTTCCTGGTGCCGCTGATGATGCTGGGCCTCGCGCTCGGACTGAGCATCTCCCCGGCGACCGACACGATCATGGGCTCCTTCCCCGAGTCCGAGCTGGGCGTCGGCGGCGGTGTCAACGACACCGCGCTGGAGCTGGGCGGGGCGCTGGGCATCGCGGTGCTGGGCTCGCTGCTGGGCACGGCCTACCGGGACGAGCTGACCGACCTGGTGGGCAACCGGCTCCCGGGCGAGGCGATGGAGACCGCCAAGGACTCGGTCGGTGCCGGCCTGGCCGTCGCGGAGCGGGTCGCGCAGGACCCCTCCGCCGGGCCCCAGCAGGCCCAGGCCGCCGTGGACGCCGTCCACCAGGCCTTCGCCCACGGAATTGCCCAGACCAGCCTCATCGGCGGGATCATCATGGCCGCCGGAACACTGATCGTCCTCGCGGTCCTGCCGGGCCGGCGCGGGTTCGCGAAGCAGAGCGCCGAGCCGGGGGCCGGGACGGCGGCGAGCGAGGCGGCGACTGTGCGGGAGCACACCGGGGCCACCCGTTAGATCGCCGGCGGGGCGTCCACCGGATCGCCGGGGACGCGTCCGACGGGGCGCCGGGCACCGCCTCCGCCGGATCGCCCGCCAGGCGCGCCGGGCAGGAGCCCGGCGGCGCGAGACACGCAGGGCGCGGGCGTGGTCCACGGTCCACGGCCACGCGGATCCTCTGCCGGAACACCTCACCGTCCTCGGCCTCCGGGCCGCCCCGGGGCTCTCCTCCGGGGCAGCCCGGAGGCCAAGGGCCGTGAGGTGACAACGGCGGTCGTCTTAAGACGCCGCCCGGCAACGACGGTCATGCTCGATGCGACCGTCGTGAACATCGCGCTGCCCGAGGCGCAGCAGGACCTCGGATTCAGCGACGGCAGCCGGCTGGGGGTGCCCCCTTTGGGGGAGGGTCATCACGGGTTACGCGCTGGCGTTCGGCAGCCTGCTGTTGCTCGGCGGCCGACTCGGTGACCTGTTGGCCGACGGACCTCTTCGTGATCGGCTTGGCAGCATGCGGGCGTCGATCGCCGCAGTCCGCGACGGATTCACCGGCATACAGCACCGGATCCTGTTCCAGCAGGAGCTTCCCGGCGGCTGGATGGTCCTCCACTGGCGGATGACCGCGACCCACACCGCAGACGCCGTCCTCGCGCGCTGAGCGGATCCGGATGGGCCCAGGTCAGGTCGGTGACGGTGGGGAGGTCCGGCTGCGGGTGGGAAGGGGGACGACGGTGGCGCCGCTGCGCAAAGCGTGGTTTTCGAGGGTGAGCGACGGATGGCCTCCTCGTACAGGGCGAGGGTCAGGCGCAGGTCGGTGTTCTCCCCTTCCGCAGTCGGCGCAGGTTCTCCTCCTTCGTCTCGTCGGCCTTCGGCCGGTCCGTGTGCGTCTCGGCGCGGGCCGCGGGGATCCGGGGCCGGAAGTGGGTGTCGATCAGGCCGGCGTAGTGGCGGTGGAAAGTGGCGTGGGGAATGCCGAGGCGTCGCTCGATGGCGGTCACGGTCGGCCGCCGTCCGCTGGCGAACGCCTCTTCCAGGACGGTGTCGATGGCGGACTTGACGGTGTCGGCGTCGGGCAGGGCACGTTTCACTCGGCGGGCTCCGAAGCGTGGCGGGTGAGGAACGCGGCCGTGGCACGGTGCTGTTCCTGAAGGCGGTGGCGCAGGTAGGGGGCGAGGCGATCGCTGTCGCTCAGGGCTTCTTCCAGCTGGGTGAGGTGACCGGCGAGGGCCTGGTGGTTGGCGGGCGTGAGGGCGGTGTTGCGGCAGGCCAGGGGCTGGCAGTCGGCCAGGACCGGCTGGTCGCCGGGATCGGAGGACGTGCGGCACAGGGCGCGGTCGGGGTTGTAGACGCAGGTGACGAAGGTCCCCGGGTACATGTGCGCATCGTGGCGGGCCACGATGCGCCGCAGGCGGGCTTCGTCGGTGACGACCTGGCCGTCGAAGACGGTGTGGCGGGCGAAGTCGGCGATCCGGGCTTCGGCCTCGTCGCCGGCCGGGCCGGCCAGCGACGGGCGATCGCTGTCGGCGCCCAACTCTGCGAGGAACTGGCCCCGGGCGAGGGCCTCTTCGGCCTCGACCTCATCGCGGAACCCGGAGTCGCTGGTGCCGGCGTAGCCCTCGAACATCTGGATTCCCTGGTGGCGGTATTGCAGGGCCCCGGCGATGGTCCCGCCTGGGCGGCGGGCGATGAACCAGGCCAGGGTCCGCCTGAAGCGACGTGTGGTCAGGTGCGGCACACGCCCGCGCTCTGGTGGGATGCCGTCCGGGCGGTGGTGTGCGGTGCAGTAGTCGTTGATCCACTTGATCAGGTCGGTGATGTCCGTGTTGGTGGCGTTGCTGTCCAGCACGCCGTAGGGGCTGCGGCGTTGGCGGTAGCTGCGGGAAGTCAGCGGCGGGGCGAACAGGTAAGGCTGGTCGACCGGTTGGAAGCGTTCGAGGACGGCGATAGCCCGGGCGACCGGGGCGGTGACGATCCAGGTGGCCTGAGCGCCGTGGGCGTCCTCGCCCTTGAAGGCGCGGCTGTGCAGTCGGTGGCGGTAGACGCGGCCGTCGGGATCGCGTTGGACGCTCAGGCAGCCACGCTGGAGGTGTTTGGCCTCGGAGTCGCGCATCCCGGAGAGATAGGCGATCACGATCCAGCAGGCTGCCTGCAGCAGTCGCTCGAACCGCGGGCCGTCGTAGTACGAGATCGCCGCCAGCCACGGGCGGCCGTCCAGCTGTCCCTGGACACGATGGGTGAGGGGGCAGTCGGAGTCCACGCCGACCTCGCGCACGGCCTGGGCGATCAGCCGTTCGGCATCCAGGCGCTCCAGCCGGTCGCGGTCATGTCCCAGCAGTCGGGCCAGGTGGCTCAGGCACGGCGCCGGCCGCGAGCTGCGGCGCAGTCGGCCGGGAGGGAGGGACGGTAGCGGCTGGCGCCGGAGTCGGTATCCGTCCAGTAGTACGGCCAGGGCCGACACGGCGTCGGGGCCTGTCGGCGGCCGGGCGTCGAGGGCGGCGCGCTCGTCACGTGCGGCGAGGATGTCCTCGGCGAAGTCGTCGATCCAGCGCAGCGCCCACGTCAGCAGGGGGCCCATAATCTGCTCGGGGATCCGTTCGGTGAGGTTCTCTCCGAACCGCCGTGGGTTCGCGCGCGCCCACGCCTGCCATGCCGGGCGCCGCAGCGGATCGGTCGCCAGGGCGTCGGGGAGCCGGCTCCGGTAGGCCCACAGCATCCGCACCGCGCGGCGGTAGCGGTAGGTGGAGGCAAGGGACAACCGCTGCGCGGCGAGGTCGCGGTGATAGGCGTCGAGGTCCTCTCCGCTCACCTGGGCGAGGGTGCGTCCGCGGTTGTGGACCCAGGTGAGGAAGAGGCGTGCGCAGCTGAAGTAGGTGCGGATGCTGGGGATGGTGAGCGGCAGTTCGCCGGGCGGGGTGTCCTGGGTGAGCAGGGCGTAGAACAGGCTCTTGGCGGCGTGGACGAACGGCGGCGGGACCGTGGTGAAGTCCAGCTTGAGCGACTTGCGGTCGGCCCGCAGCCACGCCGGCGTCAGCCACCAGGCGTCGTCGGCGAACCGGGACGTCTCCTCCAGCCGGAATTCGGCGCGCAGCGGTCGTGCGGCCAGCACGAGCGCGCGGGCGGGCACCGGCCCGGATCGTGCGGCGGTCTCGGCAGGACTGGTCACGCCAGCTCCTTCGGGCCGTCGAGCAGGTCCAGTGGGAGAGCTGGCCGGGCACGGGCCGCGGCGGCGCGCTGGGCCGGGCTGAACCGGGGCAGGATGTCGCGGGTCAGGACCGTCCAGGTCGCCCCGTGCCGGGCCGCCCACCGGTCGACGTCCCGCCGCTCCAGGTCCTCGCGCAGTGCGTCGGCCAGCGCGAGCAGGGCGGGCAAGTGCCGTTCCAGGACGAGGGCGTTGGGGCAGGCGAAGCAGGCCAGAAACGACTGGCGGCAGCGGCCGCCGTCCGGGCTGCGCTCGATGTCCAGGCAGGAGGCGGCGAGCGTGTCCAGCTCGCCCGCCTCCGCCTGGCCGAGCGACCGCGGGGAGATGGCCTCCGCGTCCGCGCCGCCCAGGCGTACGACGACTTGGTGGGCGTGCCGTTCGGCATCGTTGATCGCCTCGGTCAGCACGTCGGCCGCCCACTCGGTGATGAATGGATCCGCCCGCAGGTAGTGGGCGAAGGAGGTCTCGGCCGTGTTGGTCAGCCGCGCGGACGGCAGGTGCCCGCCCACCTGCTTGGCCGTCCGCGTCTCGGCCGTCTTCTTCATCCGGGTCAGCATCATCTGCAGCGGTTCCCCGTCGTCGCCGCCCAAGCCGTGGCGCTCGGCCCACTGGCCGAGGTTCAGTTTGCGGGCCAGCTCGGCGTCGAACGGACCGGTGTGCCCACTGGTGGCGGCATGGTGGATGCCGCCGCGACCGTTGCCCGCCCAGATCGACCACACCGATGCGGTGCCGGAAAACGCCCGGCTGCGGGCCATCATCCGGTGCAGCAGCAGGTAGAAGCTGCCCATCGTCCTCAACTGCCGCTCGGGATCGACGCTCCAGTGCACGGTCGTACGGGAGTTGGTCTTGCCCCGGCGGCGTTTGATCAGCGTCACCGCCACCGCCCGCTCCTCCAGCAGCCGGTGTGCGGCGGGCAGTTCCTTGAGTGTCTCCGGGTTGCGGCCGCTGAGCCCGGCCGCGTAGATGAGCAGCGGGGCAAGGTCCTGGTCGACCACGAACAGCTGCCGCGCCTGCGCGTAGCAGGCCGACGGGTACTCGCCCAACGCCAGCCCCCGGTAGTCCACCTGGACCCGGCCCGTCCGTGCCATCGCTTCCAGCCGCACCCCCTGCTCCCGCTCGGCGGCCGACAGCTCGTCGGGGGTGCAGAGGAAGCGTCGCAGCAGGTCTTCGCCCGCCGCGATCCGGTCGCGAATGGCCGCGACGTCCGAGCGGGCCGCGGTCATGATGGCCTGGAACTCGCGATCGGAGTACCCCGGCCGCACGGCCTGCTGGGCATTCACCCCGTGCCCGGGCTGCCCGGCGTAGTCCACCACGGCGCCATCCAGCCGGTCCTGGCCCGGCAGAACGCGCACGATCCGCAGCAGATCCTGCAAAGACCGGCGGGCGGACGTCTCCAGACACGTCTCCCGCCTCGACATCAGGTACCGCTCCAAGTGGCGCACCCGCAGCTCCTCCACCCGCTGCGGTGGAACCGGAAGCTGGTCCAGGAGCAGGAGGAACCGCTTGACCGTCTGCCACTGGCCGCTCGCCGCCCGCTGCGTGCGGCGCCCGCCGCCAGGCCCGATCCGCACCCCCAGCGCGTGCGCGAAGTCCCGGTGCATCCCCGCCAGCGGCAACTCCTCGAACCGGAACACGCACTCGCGGCCGTCCTCCCCGGTGAAGTGCACCACCGGCGCCCCGCCGTCCTCGGGGAACTCCACCGTGGGAGGCGGCTCGTAGAAGCCGTCCGGCACGGCCGCCGTACGCCCGCGGCCCGCGCGCGCCATGGCCCCGCTCACGCGGCTACCTCCGACCGCTCCATCCAGCCCTCCTCGCTGAAGCCGGCCGGCTCCCACGCTCCCTCCGGCACCAGCTCCAGCCGCGTGCGCATCTCCAGCTCCTGCAAGGTGTGCAGGTAGACGGCCGTCGTCGTGGCCGACCGGTGACCGAGCCGGATCCGCACCCAGTTCAGCGGATCACCGAACACCCGCTGATACGTCAGCCGCTGCTGCTCGTTCATCTCGCCCAGTGCCTGTAGATGCCCCCGCCACAGCAACTCCAGCGTGATCACCGCGTACGAGTGCCGCAGCATGTGCGGCGTCGCCGCCACACCGACACCCTGGGCACGGCACCGCTCGTTGGCGTCGGCGAAGACCTGCTTCCACCCGGACACCGTCATCGGCAGCCCCCACTGGTTCAGCCACACCATCGCCGGCTCCCACCCGCCATCGCCCGTGGCCACGAGCAGGCGGCGCCGCTCGGCCGCGTCCAAGCGGGCCACCGGCACCCACCGGCCGCCCATCCGCACTCTGGGCACCGCCGGGTCCTCCACCAGCAGCGACCGACGCTTCGTGGTGTAGAAGCCGCGGGCGCGGCCGTAGTCGAGCATCTCGGCCCGGTCCCACTCCATGTAGTCGCGAACGTCCCGCAGCACCGAGACCGGCCAGTACACCGCCCGCCCGGAGTGCCCCTTGGAGATCGCGTGCGGCAGCATCCCCCGCGCGTTGACAATCCCCGACCCCGCCGACGGCAGCTCCGGCAGCTCGAACACCGTCAACGCCGAGTGCTCGCACAACCGCAGCCCCGTACGGATCATCGAGTCGGCGTACGCGGCATTTCGCGCCCCCCACCTGCCGCGGAAGGCCCGCCTCGGCATCTCCTTCGCGTCGAAGCCGCACAGACCCACGTTGCGCCACAGCCGGTACGACGTCGGCGGCAGCCACTTCACCTCCCGCCGGCCGCCCGAATGTGACGCCTCGGCTGGCACCTGCTGCGGCGCGCTCGCGCCGACCCCGCGCCGCCAATGCGACCACGCCGCGGCCGCGCGCTGACGAATGGGATTGGCCCGGACGAGGTCCTGCTCGATCGCCCACAGATAGAACTGGTTGACCGTGGACACCTCCCGGTCCCAGCTGGTGTCTTCCACACGGGGTCCGTGTTCGTCGCGACGACGCCACCACTCATACGCTGCCCGATCGTCCATGGTCGCGTCGCGCCAGTCGCACCGACCTCGCCCGAACCACAGGAAGTCGAAGTACGTGCGCAGATCCCGGGCATGCGCGGCCTGGGTGTTCCACGGTGACGACGCCAGCCACACCGAGAAGTAGCGGTTCAACGCCACGTCGTACTGCCCCGCCGGATCAACCAGGAGCGGCTGGCCTTCGGGCACGCCCAGGTTGTCCAGCCCCTCATCGAGTCCGGAGAACAGGGAGCTGAACTCCCGTACGAACGGCGCCGCTTCACGTGGCCACGCCGGGTTCCGGCGGGTGAAGTGGACCCGCCAACCCATGATCGACATGACGCTGGACGATAGTCCGTGGACAGCTCAACAGCGCATAACCCAGGTGCGGGGTCGTCCCGGCCGTTTGGGACGGGAAGCCTTCGCGTGGCGGCGGCGCAGCAGCTCACAATGCCAGTGCAGCACTGTGTCAGGTGAGACGAACAGATGTAGTTGGCGAAGACGTACACGGGGGAGGGGATGCAGGAGGGCGGCCAGCAGCGCACGGTCTGGCCAGGTGAGCTTCGGTTTGTCGGTCTGTCGCTGCAGCACGGTGAGTTGGTGGCGTAGGGCCAGGATTTCGGCGTCTTTGTCGTGGCCACTCCTCGGTAGGAGCCGTATCAGGGTGAACATGCTCGTCAAGGTCAGGTAGAGCAGTCGCAGCAGCACTCCACCATGCTGGTGGGAGAGAGGCTGGGTCGGCAACGAGGCTGGTGGGCCCACCGCAGCGCTCGCCCATCATGACCAGCACGGATGATGTTTCTGGTACCTACAACGTCCATGGGGAGCCGGTGCAGCAGCGCCGCCAGAAATGCCCGGTCGCTCGGGGTGAACCGCACCCGATCCTTGCCGAGTTGGCGCTCCAGCACCATGATCTGGTGGCGCAGGGCGAGTATCTCGACAGTCTTGTCTCGATCGCCCATCGGTAGCAGGCGCAGCATGGCGAACGCATTCGCCACGCCCAAGTAGGCCAGTCGCAGCAACACGGTCGATCATCTTGCCGCGGTCAGCGCCAGCCTCGCGAGAGCGCCCGCTCGGGCGACTACGCCGGTCGACCTCCCGTACACCGCGCACACCGCATCCCACCAGGTCGGATGGGTTTTTCGGCAGGCGCAGGGTCAAAGTGCCTTCCAACACCGGCAGATCACCGTCGTAGTCCAGCCACGATGTCACGCCGTGGATACAAGACCGGGCGCCCGCCAGCACCTGCCCGAGTGCCGCTGACCGGGATGTACGGCGCGGTGATCTCCCACTCGGTATCCGAGGTGTCCGACGGATAGCGGCGTGGACGATTCACCGCGACGCACCCACCCACAAGACATCGATGATCAACATCACCATCTACAACGGACGCCGGTTACTTCACAGGCTCTAACGGTTGTCTCAGGTTCGCTCGTTAGGAAGTAGGCATCAGATAAGCGATGTAACCCGTATGTAGGAGGTTAGTGATGGCAGTCAACGCAGCGCCGTCCGGGGAAGCGCCGGCCGGTCGGTTGGCAGGCCGGTGGGTGCCGTGGTTAGTGATTGGCTTGTGGTTGGTGCTGGCGGCGTTCATGGTGCCGCTGAGCGGAAAGTTGAGTTCGGTCACCACCGACAGCGCCGTGGACACCCTGCCGGCCAGGGCCGAGTCCACCAAGGTCGCGGTACTGGAGGACAGTCTCCCCGACGGTGACGACAACACGTTCGTCTTCGTGTACCACCGCGCCGGCGGCATGACCGGCGCCGACCGCGCGACGGTCGAGCGCCATTACAACACCCTTGCCAAGCGGTACCCGCCGAAGGCGGCGGCTGGCGAGGACGACGAGGGCTCACCGCTGAGTCCCTCCACCGACGGCAAGGCGATGATGTTCACCCTCGAGGTGAGCACGGCCTACGGCGCACCGGAGGAAATCGTCGGCCCGTTGCGTGACGCCGCGAAGGACCGCCCCTCCGGCCTGGAACTCGATGTGACCGGCCCGGGCGCGATCGACGGCGACATGGATGCCGTCTTCGACGGCATCGACGTGCAGGTCCTCCTCACCACCATCGTCGTCGTCACGCTCCTGCTCATCGTCACCTACCGCAGCCCGGTGTTGTGGATCATCCCGCTGGTGGCCGTGGGCGCGGCCGCACTGACCTCGATGGGGACCGTGTACCTGCTCGTCAAGGGCTTCGGCATCGTGGTCAACGACCAGAACTCGGCGCTGCTGACGATCCTGGTGTTCGGCGTCGGCACGGACTACGCGCTGTTGCTCATCGCTCGATATCGGGAGGCGCTGCACCACCATGAGAACGTCCGGGTCGCGATGGTCCACGCGCTGCGCAGCGCGGCGCCTGCCATCGTCGCGTCCGCAGCCACCGTGGTCGCCGGCCTGCTCTGCCTGCTCGTCGCGGACCTGAACAGCACCAGCGGGTTGGGCCCGATCGGTGCGGCCGGCATCCTGTGCGCACTGGTGGCCATGCTGACGCTGTTCCCGGCGGTGCTCGTGGTGCTGGGCAGGCGGATCTTCTGGCCGGCCATCCCGCGGTTCAGCACGGCCGTGGAGGAGAAGCCGGGGCTGTGGGGACGGCTTGGCGCCGCCATCAGCCGCCGCCGGTGGGTGGCGACGCTCGGCTCGCTCGGAGTTATCGGCGTGCTCGCCGTCGGGCTGGCGGGCAACACCGGCGCCCTGCGGGAGCAGGACCAGTTCCTGTCCGCGCCGGAGTCGGTCACCGGCTTCACCGTTCTGCGCCAGCACTTCCCGGAGCTCGGCGGCCAGCCGATGACGGTCTTCGCGCGGCCGGCGCACCAGGAGCGGGTGCTCGACGTCGTCAAGGACACTCGCGGTGTGGCCCTGGCCATCCCGGAGCGGACCAGCGGTGGTTGGGCCAACATCTCCGTGTTCCCGAAGGACGCGCCGGACACCGTCGCCGAGTACGACACGATCAAGCGGGTGCGCACCGCCGTGCATGCGGTGAGCGGGGCGGAGGCGATCGTCGGCGGGCCGAGTGCGGAGAACCTCGACACCGAGGTGACCACCGAGCGCGATGAGAAGCTGGTGATCCCGCTGGTGCTCGCCGTCGTCCTGATCGTCCTCGGGCTGCTGCTGCGCGCGATCGTGGCCCCGCTGGTCCTGATGGCCACTGTGATCGTCTCATTCGCCGCCGCCTTCGGTGGCAGCGTGTTCGTCTTCGACGCGATCCTCGGGTTCAAGGGTGTCGACTATTCGGTGCCGTTGCTGGCGTTCCTGTTCCTGGTGGCGCTCGGCGTCGACTACAACATCTTCCTGGCCAGCCGGGCCCGGGAGGAGACCGTGCGTCTCGGCACCCGAGAGGGCATGCTCAAAGCCCTCTCGGCCACCGGTGGCGTCATCACCTCGGCAGGCCTGGTCCTGGCGGCCACGTTCGCGGTCCTCGCCACACTTCCGCTGGTGATGCTGATCGAGGTCGGGTTCCTGGTCGCCTTCGGCGTGCTGCTCGACGCCCTGCTGGTGCGGTCGGTCCTGGTGCCCGCCCTCACCCTGCTGATCGGCCGGCGGATGTGGTGGCCGGGCCGGCTGTCCCGTCCAGCGGCGGAGCTGCCGGACGGTCAACAGCCGCTCACCGGCGACGAGGAGCCAGCGCTGCAACGGTGAGCGCGGCGGCACGGACGAGATCCGGGACGGGCCCCAGGCCCGTCCCGGATTTTTTCATGGGTCCGACGGTCGCCGCCCTTTGGTGCTGCGCCACACGCCGGGGCTGGGGTCGGCGCATCGCGGTGTCCTGCCTTGACGGTGAGCCGCGCGGGGCCAGGCCCGAGGGCCGCCGTCCCTTGTTCTGCGCGGCGCCGCCGGGGCGGGTCAGCACGCCGCGGTGTCCTCCCCGGCGGTGAGCCGCGCGATCGGGGCGGGCGGGGCCGCGGCCGGAAGGTCGACCCGAAGCAGCGCGCCACCGCGTGCGGAGCGGGCGACGCTGGCCCGGCCGCCGTGGGCGTCGACGACCCGCTGCACGATCGACAGCCCCAGACCGGATCCCGGCAACGCCCGGGCGCCGTCGGCACGGTAGAACCGGTCGAACACCCGCGGTACGTCGGCGGCGTCGATACCCGGCCCGGCGTCGTCGACCTCGAGCACCACCGACGCGTCCTCGGCACGGAGCCGGACCTGGACCGGCTGGTCCGCGGGGGACCACTTGCCGGCGTTGTCGATGAGGTTGAGCACCGCCCGCTCGAGCGCAGCGGGACGCCCGCTCACCCACACGGAGGTCACGTCGAGCGCGACCTCGACGTCGGGCGTGCGGGAACGCGCCCGGGTCGCGGCGGCCGCCACCACGTCGGCGAGGTCGAGCAGCTCGGTGTTCTCGTCGCTGACGTCACCGCGCGCCAGGTCGGTCAGCTCGGCGACAAGGGTGCTCAACTCGGCCACCTGGGCGCCGAGATCGTTGAGCAGCCGGGTCCGGCTCTCCGCCGGCAGTGCGCTGTCCAGGGTGCCGCGCCGATCGAGCCGGATCAGCAGCTCGACGTTGAGGCGCAGGCTGGTGAGCGGGGTCTTGAGCTCGTGGGCGGCGTCCTCGGCGAGCAGCCGCTGGGCCCGCCGGGAGTCCCGGAGCGCGGCGAGCATGTCGTTAATCGACTGGATCAGCCGCCGGATCTCCCCACCGCCCTCATCCGGGATGTCGGCTTCGAGGTCCCGGGTGTGCGCGACACGTACCGCGGCGGCGGTCAGCCGGTCGATCGGTGCCAGCCCGGTCCGTGCCACGGTCCGCCCGACAAGGGCGCCGCCGACCACGCAGAGCAGCCCGATCAGCAGCATGCCGAACCCGAACTGGTTGATCGGGCTGTCGTCGGCGACCTGGGCCACCTGGACCGCGCCGTCGCCCGCCCGCAGCGTGTAGATGAGGTAGCCGTCCTCGTCGCTGTCGTTCGACTCCATCAGGTCGGCCGACGCGCCCTGCGCCACGCGCCCGGCGTGCTCGCTGACGGGGGGCAGCGCGGGTTGGCCGGCCGGCGTCCGGGTCGAGCCGTCGGGCAGGATGACCCGCACCAGCCGACCGGATCCGGGATACGGCGGTAGCTGGACCTGCGCCAGACCGGCGCGCTGCGCGTTCGTCGCCAGGACGCGGGAGTCGGCGCGCAGCTGATTCTTGGCGCTGTCCTGCAGCTCCCGGCCCAGTAGTTCGCTGGCCACCTGGAAGGCCACGAACACGCTGACCGCGACGGCCGTCGCCGCGATCACCGTCAGCCTGCTCCGCAGGGACCGCCGGCGCCACCATCGGGTCAGCCGGCGCGGTTCCCGGCCGGCGGGCCTGCTCACGGAGGAGTCTCCCGCAACGTGTATCCCAGGCCGCGCAGCGTGTAGATCAATCGCTGCTCACCCTCAGCCTCCATCTTGCGGCGCAGGTAGCTCACGTATACCTGGAGGTTGTTGGCGGTGGCGCTCATGTCGAAGCCCCAGATCGCCTCGAACAGCGCGTCGCGGGTCAAGACCCGGGTCGCGTTGCTCATGAGGACCTGCAGGAGGGAGAACTCGGTCCGGGTCAGGCGCAGCGGCCGCCCGCCCCGCCACGCCTCGAACCTGTCGGGATCGAGCCGGACGTCGGCGAACGACAGGATCTGCGACTCCCCGTCGGTCGGCGTGCGCCGGCGCAGCAGGGCCCGCACCCGGGCCAGCAACTCCTCGGTGGCGAACGGCTTGGGCAGGTAGTCGTCGGCGCCCGCGTCCAGCCCCGTGACCCGGTCGGAGACCTGGTCACGGGCGGTCAGCATCAGCACCGGCAGATCCCGACCCGCGGCCCGCAACCGCCGGCAGGTCTCCAACCCGCCGAGGCGGGGCATCATCACGTCGAGGATCAGCAGATCCAGCGTGTCACCGCCGGCCCCAACGACCCCGTCGAGCACGGCGAAACCGTTGGCGACGGTGCTGGTGTCGTAACCCTCGACCTGGAGCACCCGCTCCAGCGACTCACGGATGGCCGCTTCATCATCCGCGATCATGATCCGCACGCCGGCCCGCCCCCTTCCAGTCGATGTCTTTGCCGCTCATTGTCCCCGATCAACCTGAGGCCAGGATCCGCGTCCTTGGCCACGCGGCTGCGCAGCACGACGGTGGGCACCATGACCAGGTTCCTGGCCAGCGCGGTGACGATCGACAGCACCATCGAAGGATCGTCCCAGATGCTGTGCGGGCCCTGACGGAGAAACTTGCAGGTCACGCCCAAAATCGTGTTTCCGAGCGGGACAGGTTCGCCTAGAGCCAGGCAGCGAACGACCTCGCTGGTCTCCGGCCCCAGTATTTGACCCACGGGTCAAATACTGGCTACGGTAGCGGCATGGGCAGACCGAAGAGCTTCGAGCCGGACGTGGTCATCGCGCAGGCGATGGAGACGTTCTGGACCAAGGGCTACGCCGACACCTCCCCGGCCGACCTCGCGGAGGCGACCGGAGTGGCCAAGGGCAGCCTGTACCACTCCTTCGGTTCCAAGCGTCAGCTGTTCGGCAAGGTGTTGGACCTCTACGGCCGGACGCGTGCCGAGCAGGCCGAGGAGTTCCTCTCGCGGCCGGGCACCGCCAAGGAGCGCATCCGCGCCTACTTCGTGCTGCTCGTGGACGCGGACCTGGACGGGCCGGTCCCGCGCGGGTGCCTGGCCCAGAACACGATCGGGGAGCTCGGCGGACGTGACACGGAGGCCACCCGCGCCGTGCTCCGCATGGAGGAGGGCCTGATCGAGCTCCTCGCCGCCCGCATCGCGCAAGGGCAACGGGACGGTGACGTCGACCAGGACGTCGACGCCAGAGCGCATGCGCTGTTCCTCCAGAACACCCTCGCCGGGCTGCGGGTCATGGTCAAGACGTTCGACCGGCCGGCACTCCATCGGATCATCGACACCGCCCTGACGGACCTCTGAGAAACGACGCTCCGGGCGGCAGCCCTTTTTGCGCCCGAATTTTTGACCCCCAGTTCAAGAATCTGCAGTTCTTCACGAAAGGGAAATCATGGACCTTGGTATCAGCGGGAAGACCGCTCTGGTCACCGGCGCGAGTCGCGGCATCGGCCTCGCGATCGCTCGGACCCTGGCCGCGGAGGGAGTGCGGGTGGTGGGTGCGGCCCGGACTGTCACCTCCGAGCTGGAGGAGGTCGCCGCCGCGGCCCTCTCCGTCGACCTCAGCACCCGCGACGGGGCGACGTCGATCGCCGATCAGGCGCGCGCCGCAGTCGGCGGGATCGACTTCCTCGTCAACAACGTCGGCGCGGGTGACCCGGAAGGGCTGGCCGTCGGCGGAGTCCTCGACGTCGACGACGAGCAGTGGCAGCGGATATTCGATCTCAACCTGTTCAGCGCGGTGTGGACCACCAAGGCGGCGTTGCCGAGCATCCTGGAACGCAGGGGCGCGATCGTGAACATCTCGTCGATCAACGCGCGCGTGCACACCGGCACGCCGGTCGGCTACGCGGAGGCCAAGGCGGCACTGACCCAGTTCGGCAAGCGGCTCAGCGAGGAGTTGGCGCCGCGCGGTGTCCGCGTGAACACCGTCTCCCCGGGCACCGTGGCCAGTCGGCTGTGGACGGACCCGGACGGTTTCGGCGGCAAGGTCGCCGCCGCATACGGGGTTGGCCACGGCGAGCTGCTCGCAGGTCTGCCGGCGCAGGTCGGCATCGCCTCGGGGCGCCTGACCGAACCCGAGGAGGTGGCGGACCTGGTCGCCTTCCTGTTGTCCGACCGCGCCGCCAACATCCATGGCGCCGACCACGTCATCGACGGCGGCACCCTCAAGGCCGCCTGACGGCGGCGTGCCCGACCGGCCGTCTGTCCCCTCCCCTCATTCACTCCACAACCGGAGGTTTCACCATGGACTCCACCCCGCACTCGTCTGCTTTGAAAAACGTGCCCCTGAGGGCCACCGTATTCGTCGGCCACTGGCCGACGGTCCCCGCCGAGAAGAGCGCCGAGGTCCCGCCCGGCACCTTCGCGCCGACGACCGCGACGCTGATCAGCGGCCCCACCGAGATCGTCCTGATCGACGCCCTGCACCTCAAGGCAGAGGTGCAGGAACTGGGTGATCTCATCGAGCGAACCGGCAAGCGCCTCACCACCATCTACGTCACCCACGACCACGCCGACCACTACCTCGGCATCGGCCCGCTCCTGGAGCGTTTCCCCGGTGCGAAGGCGGTGACGCTGCCGCACATCCTGGAGTCGATGCGCACCACCTGGGACGCCCAGAAGGCGCAGTGGAAGCTGATGTTCGGCGACAAGGCCGTGCCGCACGGGCCGACGCCCGAAGCACTGGACGGCACGACCCTGTACGTCGACGGCTCTCCGGTCGACGTCATCCCGGTCAAACAGGCCGACATCCACCCCACGAGCATCGTCCACGTCCCGGCGATCGACGTCGTGGTCGCAGGGGACTCGATCTACAACGAGGTCTTCCCCATGCTCGCGCTCTCGTCCCCTGACGAGTGGAAGGACTGGCTCGACACACTCCAGGCCATCGAGGACCTCGCGCCGCGCATGGTCGTGGCCGGGCACCGTCGTCCCGACGGCGACGACCATGCCGTCGCCGCCATGATCAGTCAGACCCGGTCGTTCATCCACGACTTCGCCGCCGCATCCGAGACCGCCACGGACACCGGTGAGCTCTTCGGCATGATGAAGGCGAAGTATCCGCACCACGGCAACGACTGGAGCCTTCTGGTCTCGGCGCACGCGGCGACGCAGCGAAACGGCTCGGCTTCGTAGCCGCAGGCTGCGGCATGTCGAGGGGGGGGGGGGGGGCGCGGGGGGGGGGGCCCCCCCCCCCCGGGGCGCCCGGTAAGGCCGCGGCCGGGGGTTAGCCCGGGTACCGGGGGTGGTGGGCATCGGCGTGAGGGCGCCCGGC
>NZ_JARAXF010000069.1:0-13005 GCF_033793745.1 Streptomyces sp. ME19-01-6
GCCCGCGCGGCGCGGTGGCCCCCCCCCCGCCCCGCCGCGCCCCCCCCCCCCCCCCCCCCCCCCCCCCCCCCCCCCCCCCCCACGCCTGGGGGTGGTGGGGCATCAGCCGCACTTCTGCCCGCTGTTGATGCACTGCACAGCCTGGTTCATCAGCTGGTCCGACATCACGTTGATGAAGTCGTCGTGGTCGGTGATCGGCTTGTGCAACTGCTCGGGGAAGCCGTCGACCGCGTAGGTCTCGCCCGCCGGGACCTCATAGGTGATCTTGTTCACCAACTGGGGGATCGCCTGGAAGCCGTTGGCGCAGGAGCCGTCCTCCTGGGCGAAGGCGACGTGGTCACGGTGGTTGGCGCTGTCGATGTTCTTGCCGTCCCAGCAGCTCTGGAAGGCGAAGCTGCGCACCACGTCGCTGCCCTGGGGGCAGATCGGGTACTTGTCGGTCAGCTGGCGGTCCTCGAAGCCGGTGCAGCTCCAGTGGGCGTTGGCGTTGGCCGTGCCGTTGGTGAACGCCTTGGCGTCACCGGTGATGATCCGCAGGAAGCGGGGCATCGCGGTGACCTTGCCGACCGGGCTGCCCTTGAACTCGATCGTGGAGCTCTTGGGGGTGAGGATCCGGCCGACGTTCCCCTCGAGGCCACCGCCGAGCTGGTTGGCGTCCTTCTCCTGGGTGCCGTCCTGGACCCGGACCACCGGCCAGTAGTACGTGGACTGGTCGCCGTTGCTGCAGGTGGTCTCGCCCGCGGCCAGGCTGTCGTTGGTGGAGTTGGCGTTCGTGGTCTTGTTGCCCACATAGTCGTGGGTGTGGTGGGCGCCGTTGCCCACACCGGGCGCCACGATCACGTTGTCGGTGTTGCGGATGCCTTCCGCGTTGACACCGCACTCCGAGACGAAGCTGCCGGTGGACGCGCCGCCCTGGTTCTGCGGTTCCTTGACGTTGGGCTGCACCTTCGTGATGTCGACGAAGTCCTCCGGGGAGGGGCCGTTGCCCTGCTGCCCGCCGTTGCCGCCTTGGTTGTTCCCGCCCTGCTGGCCGCCACCTTGCTGGTTGCCGCCCTGCTGGCCACCGCCCTGGTTGTTCCCGCCTTGGTTGTTCCCGCCCTGCTGGTTGCCGCCTTGCTGGTTGCCCTGCTGGTTGCCGCCCTGGCCACCTCCACGGCCCTTCCCGGCGAAGTTGGTCTGCATCTTGCAAGCGCTCATCTGCTCCAGGCCCGCGGGGCGTTGGGCGCTGCGGCCGATGGCGATCCCGATGCGGTCCAAGGTGGCCGTGCGCTGCTGCTGGAGCGTGGTGAGCACGGAGTCCGTGCCCGCCTCCTTCTTCGCCATCCGCTGGTAGGCGTTGGCCACCTGGGAGTCGAGCTCGGCCAGGTTCCTGTCGACCTCCGCGCGGGCCTGGCGCGGGACGCTGTTGAGCTTCTGGCCCACGTCGGGGCAGCTGATCGTGCCCGCCGTCGCCGACAGCGTCCGGTCCTGGCCGGAGTTCTTGTCGCCGCTCGCGGACGCGTTCGCCGCGATGATGGCCGCGCCGCCGCCGCCGAGCGCCAGCGCGGCCACGATGGCCACGGTCTTGTTCGTGAAACGCCCGCGTTTATGGGTCTGTTGCCTCATGAGATCACTTCACTTTTTGTTGAGGGCCTCGAAGTCGACAAGCCCGGTGTCCTCAAGGACCGTGATGTGGTCGAGAACGACTGCGTTGGTCCTTGTCGCGAGGGACCTGACCATGGAGTTCTGGCTCTGCGCCCGTACCTGGGCCACCAGGCCGAAGACCTTCCCGTGCGCGGCGCGCAGGAGGTTGGCGAACAGCCGCTGGAACTCGGCCGGTGACGCGGCGTTGGTCATCTCGTTCAGCCAGCCCTGTTGTTGCTCATTGGGCTGGGTGGGCAGGGGGATCCCCAGAGCCTGGCCCACCTCGTTGGATCGGCGGTCCAGCTCGGTGTGGCCCTCGATGAGGTGTTCGCCCGCCGTCTTCACGGCGTCGGTGTTACCCCGCTCCTGCGCCATGCGTCCCGAAGGGAGCTCCCACAGGCCGGCGAGCTTGACCTTGCGGACGAAGTCCCTGTCGACCGCGGTGAGCGGTCCGTATTGCGTACTGATCGTTCCTTTGCCGTCGTCGATGACCCCGCTCGGGAGCGCTGCGGCGCTGCTTTCGCCGAACAGGCTCACGGGGATGAGCAGTGCCGCGAGCGTCATGGCGAGCGCACCGATGATGAGCCCGGTCCCGATCGTGCGGCTGGAAGCAATGGATCTGCTGATGGCTGATCGCACAGCGCCCTCCTTGGTTCGGAGTGACACCGGACGCTAGTGCCTGGTGTGGGCCGGGAGTGGAGAGCTCATCACCAATGAATAAAGCCCGGACAGCGATCTCTGCTTGCTGGTAATATGCCGAACTGTTTTGTGTCCTGCTCCCTGAGCTGGTACTTTACGTCCGTTTTACCCAGTCGGGGGGCGGGAGTGCGGGTCCTCCAGCCGGTTGGCGGCGCCCCCGGCGGGCGCCGCTCGCGAACGCCCAGACGAATCTCGCGAATTTCCGGATCCGCTGAACGGCTCGCCCGCCGCGTACGTACCGGTGGATGTGAAGCCCGAGCACGCACCGCGAAGGTGCTTCCCGGAAGACGCCTCCCGTCCGGCCCCCGGCCGCGCCGCCGCGGCCCCGCGCTCCCGGCCATGGGTCGCGCCGCGCCGCCGCGCCCGTATGGGCGCCGGTGCGGTGGTGCCGGCCGTCGCGGCCGCGGCCCTGCTGACCGCCGGGTGCGGTGCGGACGCCGACACCGACAAGGCGTCGATCGGCAAGGGCGGGAAGGCCGAGCCGAGCGCGAGCGCCCCGGTCGCCCGTCCGGCCAGTGTCGAGAAGCTGGCCGGGACCATGGGCTGCAAGCCGGAGATCACCACGGACGTCGACGACTACCGTCAGGCGGTCTGTCATGCCGGCAAGAAGAACTACGTCTTCCTCAGCTTTGTGACCGCCAAGGGGCAGCGGGACTGGCTGGGCTACGCGCAGATGTACGGCGGGAGCTTTCTGGTCGGCAACCGCTGGGTGGTCTCGGCGGAATCCATGCGCTCCCTGGAAGCTGCCCGGGACAAGCTCGGCGGCACCATCGAGAAGTCCACCGCGTACGAGTCCTCCCCGCCGGCCTCGAATCCACCCCCCTCGGGCTGAGGTGACGGCCGGTCTCACGCCCGTTCTCTGTCCCCTATATAGGGCCCGATACAAGGTGCCCTATATAGGGGACAGAGAAAGGGGGTGAGGGCGTCCCTTCTGTCCGCCCGCGCCACCCCTTGACGGGCCCGCCGGATGCTGGATTCTGCGCACCCCGGGCGTCGCCCCGCACTTCCAGCCGGTGCTGACCCGGCGCGGCCGGATGGACCAGCTGACCGTCCGGGCATCCGTGGTGATGGTCCATCAGCTCAGCGCAGGTCGCCGCGGAGCGGCACGGTGAAGGGGTCGGCGGAGCGCGAGCGGGTCACATACTGCGGGACCGGGGCGGCGTCGGTGCCGGTGTCCCGCACCAGCCCGTAGCGGATCGCCGCGTCCCCGGGCGGCTGCCGGATGTCCTGGAGAATCCCCGCCCGGTCCACGGCGGAGACGGTGAGGTTGTAGTCGGCCCAGTCCTCGTTGAGATGGAGGGTGACGCTGCCGTCGAGGTAGTAGTACTCGTTCTGCCACATCTGCTGGGCGCCCGCCGGCAGGGTGTCGAACCCCGTGGCGGCGCTGCCCATCCAGGTGTGTGGCCGATCCGTGGCCCCCGGTATCTGGTCGTCCATGCGGCGGCCCCCGCCGGAAGCCACATGGAACAGCCGCCCGCTCAGCCCGGTCCAGCTGGGCATCCGCAGCCGGCCGGACCGCTCGGCGGGCACCAGCTGCCAGCGGACCCGCACATAGCCCTGCCCGGTCAGCGTCACGTACTGGGAGTTGTTGACCATCACATATCTGCCGGGACCCGGCTGCTCATAGCTGCCCGCCCCGGTGATCGGACGCCCCTCCGGCCGCACCGGCAGCGGACCGGGGCGGGCGGTGGCCGCCGGGGCCGCGTCGGCCTTGTCGACCACGGTGCCGTACAGCGAGCGCGGGACCGCCGAGGCGGAGGCGGACCGGGAGGACTTCGGCGTGCGCGAGGGCGGCCGGGAGACCGCCTCGCCCACCTCCCCGGTCGGCGCCGCCGCCGACGCCTCGGGTACGGCGGGTGCGGAGGACGGCGCGGCGGACGGCGGACGCCCGTGGTCCGGGGCGGAGCCGGGCCCGGCCTGGACGTACAAGACGGCACCGGCGACCGCCAGACCGCCCGCGGCGGCCGCCGCCACCACCACCGGCTTCGCCGTGGCCTGCGCCAGGATCTGGGCCAGTTTGCCCCCGGCCGTCTTCGATGCCGCGGCGGCGCCCGCGGCCGTCACCGCGGACGTCCCCGAGACGAGCTGCCCCAGCGCGTACGCGGCCAGCCCCGCCGGCAGCGGCACCAGGGCCATGCCCACCAACAGTCCCTCGGCGGGCACCAGATCGGCCGCGGCGAACCCGCACTCAGGGCACTGCCCGACATGGCGGGCCAAGCGCTTGCGCCACAGCCCGGACGGCCTGCCGTGCCACGTCTTCACCAGCGCCGACAGCTCGGGGCAGCGCGGCGACGCGCGCAGCGCCCGCACCACGCCCCGGGCGGTGTCCAGGCGGCTCTTGACCCGCTGGACCCGCACCGCGGCGTGTTTCGGGGGGAGTTCACAGGCCGCTGCGAGCTCGGCGCGGGTCAGCTCGCCCGCGGTCTCCAGCCACCACAGCGACAGCACCTCCCGCTCGTCCCGCTCCAGCCAGCGGGTCGCCTCCACCACTTCCCGCCGCTGCCCGGCCAGCCCGAGCCGCAACACGGTGAGTTCGGCGAAGTCCGCACCGGGATCGGCCACCTCGGCCGCTTCCTCCAGATGCCCGGCCCGCGCCCCCGCCTGCCGGTCGCGCCAGCGCTGGCGCACCTGGGTCAGGGCTATCGCCACCAGCCAGGACCGGAAACGCTCCGGGTCGGTCAGGCCCCCCAGCCCCGTCACCGCCCGCTCCATCGTCTCCTGCACCACGTCATCGACATCCGCGTGGCCGTCCAGGGCCCGGCCCACGACGTTGTAGACCAGCGGCAGGTACTCCTCCAGCAGCTGTGCCAGCGCTCGCTGGTCCCCGGCCCGCGCTGCCGCGACGACCGCGGCGTCCGACTGCTCCTTGGTGCGCACGTGCCACCTCGTTCTCGTCCGATCAAGGCCCCATTACGGCGACCACCCCGGTCATGTCGGGGCGCCCCCCACAGGAGACGGAGCCGCGCGGTCTGGATAACACAAATCCCGGAAACCGTCCGCCCACCCGGAACCCCGCCGGGCCTCAGCGGCTTCGGGGCAGCGGCTGCTCGGTCCAGATCACCTTGCCGTGCTCGGTGTAGCGGGTGCCCCAGCGCTGGGCGAGCTGGGCGACCAGGAACAGCCCGCGGCCGCCCTCGTCGGTGGTGCGGGCCCGGCGCAGCCGCGGGGAGGTGCTGCTGCCGTCGGCCATCTCGCAGATGAGCACGCGCTCGCGCAGCAGCCGCAGCTGCGGCGGCTCGCGCCCGTACCGGATGGCGTTGGTGACCAGCTCGCTGACGATCAGCTCGGTGGTGAACGCCGGCTCCTCCAGACCCCACTCGGCCAGCCGCGCGAGGACCTCCCCGCGCGCCCGGGACACCTCGGCCGGATCCGCGGGCAGGTCCCAGACGGCGACCTGGTCCTCGTCCAGGGCCCGGGTGCGGGCCACGAGCAGCACCACATCGTCCACGGGCCGGTCCGGAAGCAAGGACTCCAGAACGGCGCAGGCCTGCTCCGGCGTACAGCCCGGGCGGGCCAGGGCGGCGCGCAGCCGCTCGAAGCCGACCTCCGCTTCGCGGCCGTCGCCGGTGAGCAGGCCGTCGGGCCGTACCGGTTCCTCGCCGCGCAGCACGCAGCCCGGCAGGTCCACGGCGACGTAGTCGGCGAACCGCGGCACGGCCACCTCGGTCAGCTCCTCGGCGGTGCGGGTGACGTCCAAGGTGGTGCCGACCATCACGCCCGCCTCGCACAGCAGCCCCAGCCGCTCCCGGGCCAGCAGCGCCAGGCGGCTGACGCCGGGCTCCCCGACGGCCAGCGGCCTGCCCCGCGCCCAGCATCGAGACGTCGGCGTGGCGGTGGTCGCAGGTCAGGTCCAGCGCGCCGAGGACACGCCCGCTCAAGGGATCGCGGATGGGGGCGGCGGCGCAGGCGAACCGTCGCATGATGTCGGCGAAGTGCTCCCGACCGCATACGAAGGCGGGCTGCCGGGCCGCGAGCGCGGTGCCCATGCCGTTGGCGCCGGTGAGGTCCTCGGAGAAGCGAAGCCGGGGGCGAGATTCAGGGAATCCAGGAAGCGGTTGAGCGAGTGCTCGCCGACCCGGCGTTCCAGCACCCGGGCACCCTGGTCGGACGGGACCGCGCTTACCCGGATGCCGGAGACCTGGGACTCGAGCCGGTCCAGCACCGGCCGGGCGACCTCGGCGAGGCTGCCGCCGAGGTCCAGCTGCTCCCTCTTTCGAGTTCAAGTCTCATCCCAAAGAGGGACATATGCCAGCGCCTGATCGCATCGACGGACCGGAGCCCGGACGGCGCCGGTCCGTCGTGCGGAGCGCCCGACAAAGACCTGCTAGGCCGCCTGGGCGACGGTCCCGCGGCCGGTGGACGGGGGCGCCATGACGCCGCCGCGGCGCAGGACGGCGTAGCCGACGCCGATGCCCACGGCCACCGGCCACTCGATCGCGTCCGCGACGCCCAGGACGCCCAGGCCCAGGTACAGCGGCAGACCGCCCTTGGCGGGCAGCCACCGGCGGGCCACGGCCACCGGCAGCAGCGCCGCGTCCGCCAGGCCGCCCGCCACGCGACCCATCGTGGGGACGGTGACGGTGAAGGACCGCTTGCCGTCGCCCGAGGTCTCGGCCGGCTTCCTGGCCTTCGCCACGGCCTTGGTGTCCTTCGCGGCTGTGCCGGCCGTGGTCTTCGAGGCTGTGCCCTTCGCGGCGGCCGCCGTCTTCTGTCGGGCCGCCGTCTTGCGCTCGGCCGCCGTCTTGCGCTCGGCCGTCGTCTTCTGTCGGGCCGCCGTCTTCGTCTTGTTCGAGGACCCGCGTTTGCGGGTGGTGGTGGGAGTACTCACAGATCTCACGTCCACACATGGTTGACGTTGCGGTAATTCCTCACTTTTCAGGGTAATAGGGATTTATCTTCTGCCTAGGGAGGCCGTGCCGATGTCACAGGCACCACGGTCAGAGCAGCCGCAACAGGCACAGCGATCGGGGCCGCGCATCCCGGCGCCCCCGCTGCTGGGCCCCCTCGCCGGCGGGGTGACCGCCGGCGTGCGCGGCGCGGCCGGACTGGTCGGACGGCTGGCCAGGCTGCCGCGGCGCGGAGTGTGGTCCCACCCCGGGCGCTGCTACATCGAGGTCCGGGGGGTACACGGCATCGGCGGCGAGCGGGTCGGCCGCCGCGTGGAGACGGCGCTGGAGACGCACCCCCGGGTCCGGTGGGCGCGGGTCAACGCGCCCACCGAGCGCGTCGTGGTCTCGCTCGCCTCCCCGCCGCCGCGCGAGTCCGAGCTGGTCGCCCTGGTCGAGCAGGCCGAGGCGCACGGAGCCGCCGCCGAGGCCGAGGAGTTCGACGAGTGGTGCCCGGAGCCGCACCACCCCTCCGAAGGGGCCAACACCCCCGAGTCCGTCTCCGCGCTGACCGCGGACGCCGTGGGCCTGAGCCTGTCCACCGCGTTGCGCCTGGCCCCCTGGCTCAAACTGCCCACCGAGGTGGGCGCGCTGGCCTCCCTGCTCCAGCACCACCCGCGGGCACGCCGACTGGCCGCGGTGATCAGCGGCGCGGAACGGGCCGACTCGGCCCTGACCGCGGTGAGCGCCCTGGCCCAGGGCGTGGCCACCCGCGGCGGAGGGCTCGCGCTGGACGCGGTCGAGCGCATGGCCCAGTGGCGCGAGGCCGGCGCGGAAAGCGAGGCATGGGAGGCGGCCGAGCCGCATCTGGTGCACGGGCCCAGGGACGTGGCGGCCGAGCCGATCATCGTCGAGCGGCCCGGGCCGCCCCCGAGGGACGCGACCGCGCGCTACGCGGAGCGGTCGATGCGGGCCGGGGCGGTCGCAGGCGCCCTCGCCGTGCCGTTCGCCGGCCCCCGCCGCGGCCTCGCCGTGGCGCTGGCCTCCGTACCGAAGGCGCCGGGGGCCGGCCGGGAGGGATTCGCGACCGCCCTCGGCCGCTTTCTCGCGCTGCGCGGCGTGGTGGCCATGGACCGCGGAGCGCTGCGGCGCCTCGGCCAGGTCGACACCGTGGTGCTGGACGAGGAGGCGCTGCGAAGCGACCGGTACGAGCCCATCGACGTGGACGTGCTCGGCGGGGCCGAGGATCCGCTGATCGCCGAGCGGCTCTTCGACCTCTTCGACCCCGACGGCCCTCTGGAGGTCCGCCAAAACGGCCAGGGCTGGGCGCTGGGGCCGCTGGACCAGCTCGACCTGACGGGCCGTACGGGCAGCCAGGCCGCCTCCCGGCTGCGCCGCAAGGGCAGCGAACGCGTCCTCGGCCTGGCCAAGGGCCGCCGCCTGCGGGCCGTGGTGGGGCTGGCCGCGCAGACCGCCCCGGGCGCCGAGGCCGTGGCGGCCGCCGCCCGCCGGGCGGGCGCGCGCGTCGTCCTGGCCACCGACCGCCCGCACCCGGCGTTCGCCTTCGCCGACGCGGTGGCGCCCGCCGGAGGACGCCTGGTGGCCTCGGTGCGTGCCCTGCAGGCCGACGGCGCAGTGGTGCTGCTGCTGTCGGGCAACCGCCGGGCGCTGGGCGCCGCCGACTGCGGCATCGGCACCCACCGCGAGGGCGAGCCCCCGGCCTGGGGAGCGCATCTGCTGGTGGGCGCGGACCTGGAGTCGGCCGGGGTGATCGTGGACGCCGTGGGGGTGGCGGCCCGGGTCGACCGGGACAGCGCGATCCTCGCGGCGGGCGGCAGCGGCGTCGGCGCCGTCGCCGCCCTCCAGGCCCGGCGCCGACAGGCCGCCGCGCGCGCCACCGGCGCCGGCAACGCCGCCGGGACCATCGCCTTCTGCATGGGCAACTGGCGCGCCCGGCAGCTGATCGCGCGCCCCCTGGCACCGCCCGTGACCTCCGTCCCCTGGCATCTGATGCCCGCCCCGCGTGTACTGGGACGCCTCGGCACCCGGCCCGACGGACTCACCCCGGCCGAGGCCGTCGCCCGCGCCCCCGGCGCGCCGCGCACCGGCGAGCCGCCCGGCACCAGCCTGCCCGCGGCGTTCATCGAGGAGCTGGCCAACCCCCTCACCCCGGTGCTCGCCGCCGGGGCCGCGCTGGCCGCGGCCGTGGGATCCCGCACCGACGCCGCCCTGGTGGCCGCCATCACCGGCACCTCCGCGCTGGTCGGCGGGGTCCAGCGGGTCAGGACCGAGCGCGCCCTGGCGGAGCTGTTCTCCCGCTCGGCCATCGGCGCGCGGGTGCGCCGCGGCGGCACCGAGCGGCTGGTCGCCGCCGGTGACCTGGTGCCCGGTGACATCGTCGTGCTGCGCCCCGAGGACGTGGTGCCCGCCGACTGCCGGCTGCTGGAGACCGAGGGCCTCGAGATCGACGAGTCCTCCCTGACCGGCGAGTCCCTCCCGGTACCCAAGGACCCGGCGCCGGTGGTCGCCGCGGACATCACCGGGCGCCGCTCGATGCTCTACGAGGGCACCACCGTCTCCGCCGGGCGGGCGGTGGCCGTCGTGGTGGCCACCGGCACCTCCACCGAGGTCGGCCGCAGCCTCGCCACCGCGCGCCAGGCCGCGCCCGTCACCGGAGTGGAGGCCCGGCTGACCAAACTCACCCGGGCCAGCCTGCCCATCGCCCTCGGCTCCGCGTCCGCGGTCTCCGGAGCCGGGCTGCTGCACGGCCGCAAGCTGACCGACACCCTGTCCTCCGCGGTGAACCTCGCCGTCGCCTCCGTACCCGAAGGGCTGCCCTTCCTGGTCAACGCGGCCCAGCTCGCCGCCGCACGCCGCCTGGCCGACCTCGGGGCGCTGGTGCGCAACCCCCGCACCATCGAGGCGCTCGGCCGCGCCGACATCCTGTGCTTCGACAAGACCGGCACCCTCACCGAGGGCAACCTCCAACTCGCGGCCGTCGGCGACGGAGAGGACGAACTGCCCGCCGACCGGCTCGACAACCCGCGCAAGGCGGTGCTCGCCGCCGCGCTGCGCGCCACCCCGCCGGTCCGGCAGGCGGAGCCCATGGCCCACCAGACCGACCGCGCGGTGATGACCGGAGCCCGCCGCGCCGGCGTCGCCGTACGACAGGGCGCCGCCCGCTGGCGGCGCACCGACGCACTGCCCTTTGAACCGTCCCGGGCCTACCACGCCACCGCCGGGCGCACCTCGCACGGCATGCTGCTGAGCGTGAAGGGCGCACCGGAGAACGTGCTGCGCCGCTGCGCCCTCCGGCGGACCTGGGACGCGCAGACCCCGCTGGACACCGCCGCCGCCAAGGAACTCACCGACCGCGCCGAGGAGCTCGCCGGCGCGGGCCGCAGGGTCCTGGCCGTGGCCGAGCGACCCATGGCGGAGGGCGAGGAGCTCACCGACGAGGCCGTACGGGACCTGGTGTTCCTCGGATTCATCGCGCTGGCCGACCCGGTCCGCACCAGCGCCGCCCCCGCCACCAGGCGGCTGCATGAGGCGGGCGTGCACACGGTGATGCTCACCGGCGACCACCCGGCCACCGCGGACGCCATCGCCGCGACCGTCAGCGACGTCCCCGAGCCGAAGGTGTGCACGGGGCCCGAGCTGGACGAGCTCGACGACGTGGGGCTCGACGCACTGCTGCCCACCGTCGACGTGATCGCCCGGTGCAGTCCGCACCACAAGGTCCGCATCGTCCAGGCGTACCAGCGCCTCGGGCGGGTCGTGGCGATGACCGGCGACGGGGCCAACGACGCCCCCGCCATCCGGCTCGCGGACGTCGGGATCGCCCTCGGCCGGCGCGGGACGCCCGCCGCCACCGCCGCCGCGGACCTGGTCGTCGGCGACGACCGCCTGGAGACCATCGTCTCGGCGCTGATGGAGGGGCGGGCCATGTGGGCCTCGGTGCGGGCCGCGCTCGCCATCCTCATCGGCGGCAACCTGGGCGAGGTGACCTTCAGCGTGGTCACCGCCTCGCTCACCGGCCGTGCGCCACTGAGCGCCCGGCAGATCATGCTGGTCAACCTGTTGACCGACCTCGCGCCCGCGCTCGCCATCGCGGTGCGCGAGCCGACCGGCCACACCGGCGAGCGGCTGCTGCGCGAAGGGCCACACCGCTCCCTCGGCACCGCCCTGACCAACGAGATGCTGCTGCGCGGCGTCATCACCGCCCTCGGCGCGGGCATGGCCTGGACCGGCGCGCGGCTCACCGGGCGGGGCCGCCGCGCGAGCACGGTCGCGCTCGTCTCCCTGGTCGGCACCCAGCTCGCCCAGACCCTGGCCACCGGCGGCCTTGACCGGCACGTCCTGATCGCCGGGTTCGGTTCCGCGGCGGTCCTCGCGGGCATCGTCCAGACACCGGGCGTCAGCCAGTTCTTCGGCTGCACCCCGCTGGGCCCGGTGGCCTGGGGCATCACCATGGGCTCCATCGTCACGGCCACCCTGGTCGGCTCGGCACTGTTGTTGGTACGCGGCATGGCGGACTAGTAGACTGTCGCTGCTTAGCTGTGGGTTGTTTTGGGTGGGAAGCTGGTGTTTGGCAGATTCCCCTTCGGTTCTGCCGGACAGGGCTGGTGCGATGGGTTCGCAGAAGAAGAGGCCGGTGGTGCTGACCGCGGCTGATCGTGAAGAGTTGGTTCGGGTGACCACGACGGGGGTCCATCCGGCCTCGGTGATCAGGCGGGCGCGGGTGCTGCTCGCGCTGGATACCTCTGCGGGCGAGATCGGTTCGCAGGAGGTGATCGCGGCTCGTCTCGGTGTCTCCGGTGAGACGTTGCGGCTGGTCGCCAAGCGTTTCGCCGAGACCGCTCACCTGAAGAAGTACTGGACTATCCCGCCACGAGCGAACGCGCAGTTCGAGGCCCGGATGGAAGACGTACTGGCCGTCTATGCCCGGCCCTGTGACCCGGCACGTCCGGTGGTGTGCATGGACGAGAAGCCCTACCAGCTCCTCGACCATGTCGCGGATGGCGCCGGGTTCAGGCGACCACCCGCTGTCCTGCGCGGCTTCCCGCGAGACCGTCAAACGCTCCGACCTGGCCGGGCACCCCGGATAGGGATACTGCAGGACCCGGTGGCGCAGGAGAAGCTGCCGGGGCGTGCGGCGGCCACGTGCTACATCGACGACATCGGCTCGTACTCGACCAATGAGGTGGCGATCAACTGGAACGCCCCGCTGGCCTGGCTGGTCGCGTTCGCCGCGGAGCGCTGAGCGGGCCGAGCGGGGGCCGAGAGTGCGTGCTCACCATATTTCGGACCGGCACGCCGCCCAGTGCACGTTGCCCATGTTCGGTTGCAGCAGTTCCGACAGCCTGGTCTCCTTCGTCACCGTCACCGGATTGCCCATGATCGTCATATCGTCGGTGGGCGGGAAGAGCGAGTAATTCCAGACCCGTCCACCCGGTTCGACGGTATGTTCCAGGACCACCGGCTCGGTGCCGAGCTCGATGCGGTTGGCCCTCGCTCCCTCAAGGGGCGCGGCGTGGCTGTTGTACAGGTGGAGTCTCGTCCCCTCCGGGACCGTGGTTTGGGCCCCTTCTGCCAGATCGAGGACTTCGTCCACGCTGATGCCGCCGTGGCCGCTGAAGACGGTCTCGCCGTCGGGCCGCCCCGCCGACAGCGTGTCGGGCGTACATGGGGAGAGGCCCAGGGGGTCGATCCAGGCGTGGGGGTTGGTCACATACGTGGCGGGGTTGGGCGCGGCGGTCAGGCCGAGCGGGTCGGGGCTGGTGTAGCGGGCGGTCTCGGGGTCGTAGTAGCGGAACCGGTTGTAGTGGAGCCCGGTTTCGGGGTCGTGGTACTGGCC